>JBEBWR010000184.1:0-6338 GCA_040392045.1 Chthoniobacter flavus
TCGACAAAGCCGGGATCACCACGAACAAGAACGGCATCCCCTTCGACACCGAGAAAATCACCCTCGGCGGAGGCATCCGCGTCGGCACTCCCGCCGCCACCACGCGCGGCATGAAAGAAGCCGAGATGGTCCAGATCGCCGACTTCATCCACACCGTCCTGAGCAACCACACCGACGAAAGCATCATCGCCGGCGTCCGCGATCAGGTCCACGCGCTCACCGCCCGCTTCCCGCTTCCGCGATAAGCAGCGATCAAGCTCTATCAAAAAAAAGCCGCCGGATTCATCGTCCGGCGGCTTTTTTTCGTATCGGAAAGCGATCAGGCCTGCGCAATCGCGATCAGGCTCTGCCCAAACGGCGGGCGACTGATGCGGGTCTCCATCCAGTGTACCGCCGGCGCCACCACGCGATCATGAAAGCGGACCTGCTGAATATCGAAAGCGCGGGACTTCAGCAGCCGGAAATTGACCAGCCATCCGAAATATCCCACCCAGTTGAAATAAAAGAGGTGCCGAACCGTGAACCCCGCCTGCTCCAGCTTCCCCCGAAGCTCCGGCTTCTGGTAGCGGCGAAAGTGTCCAAAATCGGCATCAATCGGCGCATAAAGCTCCGGGCGTGCCGGGACCAGCAGGCAGAGATGGCCCGAGCGCCCGCTCAACAGTTCGCGATAGAGGCAAAGCTCCGCCTGATCCTGCTCAATATGCTCCAGTACGTTCACGCTCACCATCGCGTCCGGCGCGATCCCCGGCGGCAGATCGCTCGCAATGCCTTCGACCAGCGTCACCCCCTGAATCCGCTTCCGATGTTCCGCGGCAAACTCCGCGCCCGGCTCAACACAGGTCAGCTTCACGATCTGCTCCAGCCGCTGTAGCTCCGCCGTCATCTGGCCCACGCCACAGCCGATCTCCACGACATGCCCTTTCAGAAAGTTGCGAAACTCGTCGATCATGATCCGACGGTAGTTGTGCGACTCCGCAAGAGCGGCAAATTCAAAATTACTATCAGTAGGGTTGACAGCTTCGGCGGTACGTTCCGGGATAGAGGGCATCAGTTTTTTTCGAAAAGGCGTTTTCGCCGGATCAAGGGGGAAGAAGTTGCGGGTGAGGGGGATGAAAACGTTAAAGCCCGTATTTAAGAATACAACGTAGCGCACTCACGCCATCCTTCCACCCGATTTTTTTCCCCTCGGCATACGTCCTGCCGTGATAAGAGACCGCCACCTCATAAATCGGCACCCCCAGCTTCGCAATCTTCGCCGTAATCTCCGGCTCAAATCCGAAGCGGTTCTCCTCGATCCCGATCGACTGAATCACCTCCCGCCGGAACGCCTTGTAGCACGTTTCCATATCCGTAATGTTCAGATTCGTCGTCATATTGGAGAGCAGCGTCAGGAAGCGATTCCCCAGCGCATGCCAGAAGTAAAGGACACGGCGCTCCTCCGATCCGGCAAAGCGCGAGCCAAAGACCACAGCCGCATGCCCCTCCAGAATCGGGCGGAGAATGCGCGGATACTCCGCCGGATCGTACTCAAAGTCGGCATCCTGAATGATCACATAAGGAGCCGAAGCATAGGCAATCCCCGTACGAAGCGCCGCCCCCTTGCCCTGATTGACCGGATGATGCAGCACCTTCACGCGGCACTCCGTCTCCGCCACCTCGTCGAGAATCGCGCCGCTGCGATCCGACGAAGCATCATTCACGCAGATCAGCTCGCTCACCAGCGGTTGTCGCAGCACCGTATCGATAATCTCGCGAACAGTTTCCGCTTCATTGTAGACCGGCATGATGACACTCAGGCAGGCGCCCTGCTCCGGAGTAGTGGCGGGAAATGGATTCATAAGGTTGACGAAGGAGTAAGCAAAGGTTCAGTCGATAGCGGAGACGTCTGGGTCGTCCCGAAGAGTCGTCGAAAAGCAACAAGCAGGATAAATGCCGGACCGACCAATCCGTAGAAAGGATTAAGAATGCCGTACTGGTAAAACATCAGCTTATGCTTCCCCGTGATCATCACATTGAGATCCCGGATCAGCCACCAGCCCAGAGAGCAGAGAAAGCAGGCAGCCAGCCCGATCATCAGCCCCACGCGCCATCTTCCCCGCGCCTGCGTCACCTCCCATAAGAGCCAGCCGAGGAAAGGGAAGAACAGGTAGCAGGAGAAATAAGGAAGCCAGACCGTGAAATTCAGCGAGCAGAAAATCGCCGTCGTCCCCGCCAACGCCGCCAGAATCACCGGCGCCCGCTTCTCCCGGGGAGTGCCTCCCATTTTCCTCCAGAACCCCCAGTAGATGACCCCGCAAAGAATCGCAATGAGCATCCGGTAGAGCGTCCCCGGATAGACGCCAAAATAGTCCCACACCATCCCCGGAACCCCCCGTCCCCCCGGCACATCAAGGGTGGGAAGGATATCGGAGAAAAACCGCTGATACGCCGGAAGTCCTCCGAGCGCCAGCGTCGCGCCATTGATCAGCAGCGTCAGCCCCGCCATCGTCGCCAGCGTGCGCCAGCGGATCTCCCGCAGGATCAGCAGCGGACACCAGTGCAGCGCGAGCGACTTGGAGAGGATCAGGAGAATCATCGAACCCCCCGTCACCACCTCCCATCTGCGAATCCAGCCATAAGCCCCCAGCGCCAGCAGAAAAGCCAGAACCGGCGACAAATTCCCCTGAGGAATATGCGTATACCCCGTCAGAGAGAAGACAATCACCAGCAGCAGAATCACCCCCTCCGGAATCGAAGGACTCCCCGCCAGCTCCCGATAAATCCGCGATGCAAAGAATGCCATCCCGAAAAAGGAGAATGAGGCAAGCGTCGGCATGATCACATACGCCCACGTGTGGATATCGGTAAAAGCAAGCGGAGCCACCAGCAGCGCAAGAGGAGGCGGCTGTATGTACTTGCAGACGCCATTGTCGAAAATCTCTTTCATCTCCGGCGCTTTTTCGATCAGCGCAGGCGGCACAATCGCATGTTGCGGCAGGTAAAGATGGATAGAGCCGTCCACCTCCCCCGTGGGATTCTCCGGAGTCCCCGTCAGCAGCGGCGAGCGCGGCGTGAACCGCGGAGGGAAAAGCAGAGCGTCTTCGCGATAGTTCGGATAAAGATCGGCCCAAAGCCCGTAGCGGGCCGCGATCGCCGCCAGATAGATCTGCGGAGAGTCAGGCGGATAAGTCTTCCGCATCGGCCTCGACTCCTTCGGCAGCATCCCCGGCGCGGCAATCATCAGGATCGGGTAGATCACCAGAAACCAAAGCGCCGCCAGCCCCACGGCAAGCGTCGTAAAGGCGCGGACCGGGACTGCATTCGCCAAAGCGGCTGAAAGCCGGGAGATCATGAGAGAGCAGGGGATCGGGAAAGTTGGGATTCTGCGGGCAGCTCCGTCAGACCGAAGAGCCGGCGAAACACCACCAGCAGGAAAAATGCCGGAGCAATGATTCCAAAGAAAGGAGCAAGAACACCATAGACATAGAACGGTGGCCACTTCTTCCCGACGAGCAGAATGTTAATATCCCGGATGAACCACCAGCCGAGCGCAAAAAAGAGACAGGTCACCGTCCCGGCAATCAGCCCCCTGCGCCATCTGCCCCGAGCCTGCGTGCACTCCCAGAAGAGCCAGCCGAGGAACGGGAAAAGCAGGTAAGTCGAGAAATAGGAGAGCCACACCGTAAAATTCAGCGCGCAAAAGACCGTCATCCCTCCTGCCAGCGCCGCCAGAATCACCGGAGCCTGCCTCTCCCGCGGAAGACGCCCCATCTGCCTCCAGAAGCCCCAGTAAATAAGGCCGCAAAGAAGCACAATCGCCACGCGGTAGAGCGTCCCCGGATAGACTCCAAACTGCCCGTACACAATCCCCGGAATCCCTTCGCCGCCCGGAGCATCCAGATTCGGGACGATATCCCGGAAAAACCGCTGATACGCCGGCAGCCCCCCAAGCGCCAGCGTCGCCCCATTGAGCAATACCGTCAGCCCCGCCATCGTCGCCAGCGTACGCCAGCGGATCTCCCGGAGGATCAGAAGCGGACACCAGTAAAGCGAGAGCGTCTTCGAGACGATTAGAACGATCATCGAGCATCCCACCACCACCTGCCACCTGCGAATCCACCCGTAAGCTGCCAGCGCAAGCAGCAGCGACAGAAACGGCGAGATATTCCCCTGATGAATCCGCGTATGCCCGGCAAATGAGAACAACGCAATCGTCAACAGAATCACCCCCTCCACATACGTACGCCGCCCCGCCAGCTCCCGGTAGATCCGGGCCGAGAAAAAGCCCATGCCAAAGAGCGCAAAGGAAGAGAACAGCGGCAGATACACGAACGCCAGCGTGCGCATATCCGTGAACGCCACCGGCGTCAGCAATAGCGCAAGCGGCGGCGGAGAAATGAACCGGCAGACCCGGAGATCAAAGATCTTCCCCATCTCCGGCGCCTTTTCAATCAGCGCCGGCGGGACCGCGCCATGTTCCCGCACGTAAAGATGAATGAACCCGTCCACCTCTCCGGTCGGATTCTCCGGAGTCCCTGTCAGCAGCGCCGAGCGAGGCGTAAACCGGGGAGGGAAAAGCAGGACATCCTCGCGGTAATTCGGGTAAAGATCGCTCCAAAGCCCATAGCGGGCCGCCACCGCCGCCATGTAGATCTGCCCGGCGTCAATCGGATACCCCCTCTGGCGCGGAGCGCTCTCCTGAGGCAACACCTTCGGCGCGCAAATCATCAGGAACGGGTAGATCAGCAGCATCCAGAGTGCCGCAATCCCCAGAGCAATCGACGTAAAGGTGCGAGGCGAAACCGCTTCTCGCAAAGCGGCGAACGGACGGGAGATCATGGTGCGTGAAAAAAGGGGGGAGGGGAGGAAGACGCCGCTATCCGAGATTCAGCAGCTCTCTCTGCCACGGAAGGAGCGAAGGCAGATTCTTCTCCAGATCAGCGGCAAGCGCTTCAAGAAGCACCTTCGGAGCAATCAGCGACGACTCAATATCGAGCTTCGCCGCAGCGGCATCGCGGATCTTGCGATACTCCGCAAATCGTAGCTCCTGCTCCGGCGTCGGGCGCTGGCGATGCGTCCGGACAAAGCGGGGCCACTCGCCTTCCGGCAGGGCAAGCCCGCGATCGGCCGCTTCATAAAAGCGGCGTTTCCGCCCGCCCGAAAGGTGTTTTACCGTCACCTGCCCCCCCTCGGCAAAAGTGCGGGCCGCAGCAATCAGCTCATCGTTGCGCATCATGTGGAACGTCGGCCGATCCACGCTGCGGGCCTCTTCATCGCGCCATCTCCACAGCTCGCGCATCAGCGCCGCCGCCCGTCCCCGGAGATCGCCGCTGCCCGTGATCCTCCAGGCGTTCTCCGCATCCCGCTCGCGCTGAACCCGCGTCGAGGCAATCGCCTTCTCCACCGTCTGATGCAGCCATTCGAGGCGACCGAGACGCGCCAATTCCGCCTCCAGCCGGGCCGCAAGATCGGCGAGATAGCGCGTATCGTTCACCGCATACTCCGCCATCTTCGGCGAAAGCGGCCGCTTCGCCCAGTTCGCCTTCTGCGAACCCTTCACCAGCTCCACGCCGAAATAGCGCTGGAGCAGCGCCGCAAGGCTGAACTCGCGACAGCCGATCAGCCGCGCGGCGATCATCGTATCAAAAACGCCCTGCACCTCCTCCAGCCCCGCGCGCCGGAGCAGTCGGAGATCATAGTCCAGCCCCTGAAGGATCACCTCATGGCGCTGCAACTCATCAAAGAGCGGCTGAAGAGAGAGATCCGATGCCAGAGGATCAATCAGGACATCATGCCCCGGAATACTGATCTGAATCAGGCAGAGCTTCTCAAAGTAGCAATGAAGGCTATCCGCCTCCGTATCCAGCCCCACGCGCCCAACCGGTCGGATGGCGTCGATGAACTCCTGTAGCGAGTCGTTTGTGGTAATCACCGGTAAAGAATCGCTAAATGCTGCGGAGAAGAAGCTCGGCGTTCGTCTTGGTCGCCTGAAGATGCCGGATGAGAACCTCCATCGCCTCAATCGGCGGCAGTTGGGCCAGTTGCCGTCGCAGCGCCGTGATCCGGGCAAATTCATCCGGGTGATAGAGAAGATCCTCGCGGCGCGTCCCCGAGTTGAGAATATGAATCGCCGGGTAGACCCGCTTCTCCACCAGCTCGCGGGCAAGGTGCAGCTCCATATTCCCCGTCCCCTTGAACTCCTCAAAGATCACCTCATCCATCCGGCTGTTCGTCTCCACCAGCGCCGTAGCGATGATCGTCAGGCTCCCGCCCTCCTCCACATTCCGCGCCGCGCCAAAGAACTTCTTCGGCTTGAGCAGCGCCTTCGCATCCACGCCGCCGGACATGATGCGACCCTT
>JBEBWR010000185.1:0-6318 GCA_040392045.1 Chthoniobacter flavus
TGGTCTTGCTTTTGCTGTTCGTCCTGCTTCTTCTGCTCCTCTTCCTTCTTTTCCTCTTTCTCCAGCTCCTTGCGGGCGATCTCCAGATTGGTCTGCGTATCGGAGTGATCCGGGCGGAGGCGTGCCGCTTCCTCAAGGTGCTGAATTGAGGCTTTGAGATCGGTCTTCTTTTCCGCGCCATTCTTCCCGAGCGCCTGTTTCAGCAGGGTGGAACCGAGATTATACTCCACCTTCGGGCCGAGGCTTTGGTCGGCGCCCTCCAGTGCCTTCGAGAAGGAGGCGATGGCGGAGGGGTAGTCGTCGTTGTTAAAATAGATGACGCCCTTGTTGTAATGCAGCGCCGGTTTGTCCCCGCGCGGCTGTTCCAGCAGGCGGTCGAAATAGCGGAGCTTCTCCGCTGTCGGACCATCGGGCGGCAGCTTGGCAGTTTCCGCCCGGGCCATCGCCGGCAGGGCGAGGAGCGTCAGTGCCACGGCAAGTGTCCGTCGCCCTCCATTCCTCCGGCGATCGTTGATCAGCATCGAAAGCATCAGGCAGAGAATCCCCGCGCCGAGCGGCCACTGATAACGCGTGATCGGCAGGCGGGACGTACGCGCGTCGCCCTCCGACTCCTTTGCCAGAGCCACGCCGCGATCCACGATCTGCCGCATCTCCTCGCGACCGTTCTGAAGCCGCAGGTAGAAGCCGCCCGTCAGTTCCGCCACCTCCTTGAGCTTGGTCTCGTCGAGACGCGTTTTCACGTAGTTTCCGCTCCGGTCGCGGAGGAACTCCGTCCCTCCGCCTTCAGCGGTCAGCGGGATCAGCGCCCCCTCCTCCGAGCCAACGCCAACGGTCAGAATCCGCACCTTTCCCGCCGCTTCCTTTGCGGCAGTAATGACATCGGCGTCGAGCTCTTCGCCGTCGGTAAAAAGAATGAGTACGCGACTCTCCCCCTCGCCCTTGCCGAACGCATCGAGGGAAACGCGGATGGCCTCCGCGAGATTTGTGCCGCCCTTGGGGATGATCCCGATGTCGATTTCGTCGAGCGCATTGATGATCGCGCCTTCATCGACGGTCAATGGCGCTTGCAGGAAAGCGCTCCCCGCAAAGGCGACCAGCCCGACGCGATCACCCCGGAGCGCGCGGACGAGATCCTGCGCCGCCAGCTTCGTGCGGGCAAAGCGGCTCGGCTTCAGATCGTCCGCCAGCATGGAGCGCGAAGTATCGAGCGCGATGATCACATTCCGCCCCCGCACCTTGACCTCCTCCATCGTATAGCCCCACTGCGGCCCCGCCAGCGCGACGATGAACGCCGCCAGCGCCGCCAGCGCCAGCGCAAACCGGACTCGCCGTTTGAACGCGCTGACATTCCCTGCAAGTTGCGGCTGGAGCCGAGCGGCCACCAGCCGGTCAAGCGCCTGCCTGCGCCACTGACGCGCCAGCAGGTAGAGCCCCACCAGCAGCGGGACGGCCGCCAGCGCCCAGAACCAGAGCGGCTCCGCCCAGTTCAGCGATTCTCCGGCGATCATCATGGCACCTTCCTCCATACCGTTTGCGCCAGCAGCATCTCCAGCAGGAGCAGCCCCGCCCCGGCGGCGAGGAACCACGGGTAGAGATCGCGGTAGCGGCTGTACTTCTTTACTTCAAACGTGCTCTTTTCCAGTTGATCGATCCGGTCGTAAATCTTCATGAGCGAATCCGCGTCGGTTGCCCGGAAGAACTCGCCCCCTCCGATCTCGGCGACTTTCTTGAGCGTCTCCACATCAAGGGGGAATTTCGCCATCGTGTAGTGGGTTCGCCCGAAGGCGTCGCGCCCGTCCGGCCACGGTGCGGGTTGATCGGTCCCGGCTCCGATGGTGTAGACCTTGATACCCACGGCCCGGGCCGCTTCCGCCGCCGTCTCGGGGCTGATCTGGCCGCGATTGTTGTCGCCATCCGTCAGCAGGACCACTACGCGGCTCTTCGCGGCGTGATCCCCGCGCAGGCGGTTCGTCGCCGAGGCGAGCGCGGAGCCGACCGCCGTTCCATCCTCCACCAGCCCGACCTGTAGCCGGTCCATATTCGCCAGCAGCCAGTCGTGATCCAGCGTCAGCGGACTGACGAGGTAGGGGCGCCCCGCAAAAGCGACGATGCCGATCCGGTCATGCGGACGGCGGGCGATAAATTCCTCGGTCACCTTCCGCACTGCTTCGAGCCGGTTTGCCCGTTCGCCGCCGATGGTAAAATCCTCCGCGAGCATGGAGGCCGAAACGTCAATGGCCAGCATGATATCCACGCCGCTTGCCTCCACATGGCTGAGCGTATGCCCCTTCTGTGGACGCGCCAGCCCGAGAATCAGCAGCGTCAACGCAAGGTAGAGCAGGCCGGTAAGAAAATTGCCCGCACGACTCCGCGACCGCTGCCCGAGCGCGCGCAAGGTCTTCGTAGAGGAAAAAACAATTGTCGCCGACGCCCCGCGATGCCCCCGGAGCCAAGCGATCACCGGGATCGCCAAAAGCCCGAGCAGCAGCCACGGATTGGCAAAGCTGATGCCGAAATCCGCAAAGGGGTTCATGCCGCGCTCTCCTTTCCATTCACAAAATCGCGCGCCTGCCCGAGCAGCTCCCGGCTATCGCGCTCCGAAGCCTGAAACCGCGCAAACTTGATCAGATCGGCCTTTTCCAGAAACGCCGCCAGCAGCTCGCGCTCCGCTTCGGTAAACCGTTCATGCCGCGCCACCGACGCGAGAAACTCCGGAGAAGTCTGCGAAGTGGCCGGAAGCGCCAGAGCTTCGCTGACATAAGCGCGGAGCACATCGGAGACCTCCGCGCTGAAAGCGTACGGATCGCGCCCTTCCACCACGTTCTCCAGCCCGCTCAATCCCGCGAGCGCCTTCTGCCCCGGCGTCAGCGGCTTGACCGCGTGCGCCCGACGCCACCAGACGCCGATCAGCACGCCGAGCCCGATCAGCAGCAACACGGCAATCAGCCCGCCCAGCAGCATCAGCCACTGCGGGATGCCCTGTACGTAGACCATCGGCTCAATCGGCGCGAGTTGGGGCGGCGGCATCTGAGATTCCATTAGCGTCCCCTCCTTTCGCGATTCCGGAAAAAGGTCTGGAGGGCGGGAAGGTAATCGGCGTCCGTCTCCAGCGGAACGGTGTCGATCCCGTAGCGCCGGAAGCGCTTCTCCAGCTCCTCCCGCTGGCGATGCGCGATCTCCTCAAACGCCGCGCGCACGGAGGCGTCGCCCGTATTCACCTCCACCTGCTCGCCTGTCTCCGCGTCCTCAAAGGTCACCACGCCGACATCCGGCAGCAGCGCCTCGCGCGGATCGCCCACAGGCAGCGCGATGAGGTCATGCCGCCGCGCCGTGATCGCCAGTTCGCGATCAAATCCCTCTGCAAGAAAGTCCGAGAGCAGAAAGACCACCGCCCGCCGCGTCACCACCCGGTTGAGCATCCGCAGCGCCTCCGCCGGAGCGGTCCCCCGCCCTTTCGGCTCGAAGAAGAGAATTTCCCGGATCAGCCGCAGCGTATGCAGCCGGCCTTTCTTCGGCGGGATGTAAAGCTCCACGTGATCGGAGAAAAGCATCAGCCCCACCTTGTCGCTATTGCGGATCGCAGAGAAGGCAATGACGCTCGCCACCTCCGCCGCCAGCTCGCGCTTGGACATCTCCACGCTGCCGAACCCGCCCGAGGCGCTGACATCCACGACGAGCATCACGGTCAGCTCGCGCTCCTCCGTGAATTTCTTCACAAAGGGGTTCCCAAGCCGCGCCGTGACGTTCCAGTCGATGGTGCGCACTTCGTCGCCCGGCTGGTACTCGCGCACCTCCTCGAAGTTCATCCCCCGCCCCTTGAAAACGCTCCGGTACTGCCCGGCAAAGGTCGCGTTCACGAGGCCGCGCGTTTTCAGCTCCAGCCGTCGGATTTTGGATAGGATGCGTTTGGCGTCCTGCATGGAATCAGCCCAAGGTTCAGAAAAAAGAATCGCGTGGATTCAATGATGGTTTAGGGCACCGGCAGCCCGTCGAAAATCCGGTGGATCAACTCCTCGCTCGTCACCTCCTCGGCCTCCGCCTCGTAGCTGACGATGATGCGATGCCGCAGCACGTCGTGGCCCACGCTCTTCACATCCTGCGGCGTCACGTAGCCGCGCCCTTGCAGGAAGGCCCGGGCCTTGGCGGCGAGAGTCAGAGCGATAGTCGCGCGGGGGCTGGCCCCGTAGCGGATCAGCCCTTCGAGCTGAAGCCGGTACTTCTCCGGCTCGCGCGTGGCAAAGACGACATCGACGATGTAATCCTTCACGCGGTCATCGACATAGATCTCGTTCACCATCCTGCGCGCCGCGATGATCTCCTCGGGCGTGACCACGGGGGTCACCTCCAGCTTCGGCGCGGAGGTCCCCATAAGATCAAGAATCTGCCGCTCCTCCTCGCGGGACGGGTAGCCGACGCGGAGCTTGAAGATAAAACGGTCGAGCTGCGCCTCGGGAAGCTGATAGGTTCCCTCCTGCTCCAGCGGATTCTGCGTGGCGAGCACGAGGAACGGATCGGGAAGTTGCCAGGTCGTATCGCCGATGGTCACCTGCCGCTCCTGCATCGCCTCAAGCAGGGCGCTCTGCACCTTCGCCGGAGCGCGGTTGATCTCGTCCGCGAGGATGAGATTGGAAAAGAGCGGCCCTTTTTTAACGGTAAATTCTCCCGAGCGGGGGTTGTAAATCTGCGTGCCGATCAGATCGGCGGGGAGCAGATCCGGCGTGAACTGAATCCGGGCGAACCCGGTATGAATCGCCGAGGCGAGGGTCTTGACGGTCAGCGTCTTGGCGAGGCCGGGGACGCCTTCCAGCAGGACGTGACCATGGGTCAGCAGTCCAAGGAGAAGGCCATCAACCAGATAGCGCTGGCCGACCACCACTCGCGATACCTCCGCCTGAAGGGGAGCAATCCAGCGCCCTGCGTGCCGGACTTCCTCCGTGATTTCTTCGGTCGTCTTACTCATGTGCGTTCGGGGAAAAAAATAAGGAATGTAGGGTTCTTGTCAGTGCATCGTACTCAGCGCACCGGCAAGAAATTCAGACAGAGAAATCGCGGAGATGTTCGATTCTCCGCAAAAATTTGATCATCAGCCGACGTCGTCGTGCTTCCGCGGCGGACGTCCTTCGTCGTAGTCGATATAATCGAAGATCGTCTGAATCTCCCCATCGAGCGGGAGGTTCGCCTCGGTCAGCCGCCGGACGAGCGCCGCGCGGCCCGAATCGCGCCAACCGCGCTTCATCAGAAAGTCATTCCAGATCTCGATCTCCTCCTCGTTCGGTCGGCACCCCTGTGTATAACACCACTCCAGCAGTTCCTCCACCGACTCCTCCCCGCCGAGCACCCGCTCTTTAAGCGCCTCGTAGGAAACACCGAGGAAGCGGCAGCAGCGCCCGTCATACCCATGCGCCGCACCCAGCATCGTGACATGCGACGGCGTCAGCTTTCCCGCATGATGCAGGCGGATCTTCGCGACCATGCGGGGGAAGTAGACCAGACCGCCTGCCGTCTCGTAGGGACTCGGCAGGCCGGGGATCGGAGTGGGAGAATAGGCCATGGCGTACTATTTCCGAATCGCGGCGAATTGGCCAGAAATTCAGTTCTTCTCCTCGGACGCCTTCGCGGGCTGATGCTCCGCCGTCTGCTCCGTCGGCTGTTTCTGGTAGGCGGCCATCAACTGCGGCGGACGGTTCAGCTCCGAAAGCCCCTTGTAACCGATCACCCCCGTGGCGATCGACTGCGCCAGCCGCTGCCGCCACTCCGGGTCATGAATCCGCTCGGCCTCGTTCCGGTTCGAGATAAAGCCCCCTTCCACCAGCACGGAGGGCACCTTGGAGGTTCGCAGGACGGCAAACCGTGCCCGCTTGATCCCCCGGTCGCGCACCGGGATGTGGCCCAGCATCGAGTGGTATATCGATCCCGCAAGCGCCGCACTCTGGACGTCCGAGACATTCCCCGGCTCCTCGCGGAAGTCGCGCGGACGCACCACATTGTCCGTCGTGGAAGGCGCGCCACGAGGCGTCATGGAAAAGATCTCAAAGCCGTCCGCCTTGCTTCCTCCGGCGTTGAAGTGAATGGAGACAAAGATGGAGTCCGGAATGTCGTTCGCCACCCGGGAGCGGTTCAGCAGAGGGATGAATACATCGCGATCCCGCGTCAGCACCACGCGAAGCCCCGCCGCCTCCAGCAGCGGCTTCATCCGCACTGCCACGTCAAAGGCGTAATCCTTCTCTGCCCCCTTCCGGTTCGTCGCCCCCTTGTCGTGCCCGCCATGCCCCGGATCGAGCACCACCGTCTGCACCGGCGTGAGATTGGCAATCCGCT
>JBEBWR010000186.1:0-6286 GCA_040392045.1 Chthoniobacter flavus
GAATAGAGAGGAAAGCCGGTCACAGGTCGGTACGGGAGAGGTCGTCGAGGTCGTCGGTTTTCAGCGTCTGGTACGCCCGGCGGAGGAGGACGGCGGCAAAGGCCGTGACGGCGAAGCCGATGACAATCGCCGTGAGGATCAGCGCCTGCGGGATGGGATCGGCATATCCCGGCGGAGGCAGCGTGGCGCCTTCCGGCACGATCGGCGGGATGCCCCGGCCCACGCCCGGGAGAATCAGCAGCGCGAGATTGGCGGCCTGCCCGAAGAACATCGTCCCGACCAGCAGCCGCACGAAGCTGCGCCGCAGGATGAGGTAGAACCCGCAGGTGAACAGAAAGCCGATGAGAAGGATGAGCAGCGTCTCCATGGGGTCAGGTGAGGCGGCGCGAGGCGCGGGAGATCTCGCTGTGGAAGAGGCGGTTCAGGATCAGCGTGATCACGCCGATGACCACGAGGTAAACGCCAATATCAAAAAGGAAGGGAGTACCGAGCTTTACCGAGCCGACGAACGGCAGCCAGAAGCTCCCGCCCCAGACGCCCTGCATCCAGACCGTCCGCACAAAGCCGAAGGGGAAGGCGCTGAGGATGAGTGTGAAGAGCCCCGCGGCCATGAAGATGAAGGGTTTGCGACCCGCATGGAACGACTCTCCCTGAAGCGAGAGCCGCGACAGGAACAGCCCGACGCCAGCGACGAGTCCGCCGATGAATCCGCCGCCCGGCTCGTTATGCCCGCGCAGCAGCAGGTAGACGGAAAGAAGGAGGAGCAGCGGCGTGAGCCAGCGGGCGGCGAAAGTGAAGAGCGGCGTGGCGATGGCGGTGCGGGCGAGACGGCTATGACGTCCCGTCCCCAGCAGCAGCCCGGCGATCCCGATGGCGGCGGCCGCGAGGACGGTCGATTCGCCCATGGTATCGAGCGCGCGGAAATCGACGAGGATGACGTTGACCACGTTGCGCCCATGCGCTTCCGCAAGGCTCCACTCCACCATCGGGGCGGAGACGCGGCTGGCGGGGTCCGACGCGGCTCCGGCCACGACAAAGAGCGCGACCGTCACGGCGACCCCCGCGCCGATGGCAATAAGCGCGTCGCTCCGGCGGCGGCGGCGGTTGGATACCCGGCGCAATTCCGGCAGGCTGCGGAGGATCAATGTCAGGAGGACGAGCGTGAGCGTCTCTACCAATACCTGCGTAAGCGCCAGATCGGGCGCGCCGAACAGTCCGAAGAGCAGCGCCACACCGTAGCCCACGCCCCCCATGGCCAGCACGGTCATGACAATCCCCTGCGAGCGGATGGCGATCACCGCGCAGGCGGCCATGACCAGCGCCACGCCGATCGGAGCCAGCCGGAAGCCGCCTCCGCCTCCGGGGAACTCCATCTGGCTGCTCATCCCATTGAGCGCCACGCCGATGAGCACGGAGAGCGTCCCGAGCAGGGCGACGATGTAGAGCCGGAGGCTGCCATGCTGGATCAGGCGGGTCGATGCCGTGGCGATGTTGATCACTCCCGCGAGCAGGTGGTCGAAAATCCCCACCGCCCGCAGCGGGCGACGCTCCAGAAAGATGCGGACCCAGGCGCGGACTTTGTAGCGGTTCAGATAGAGCAGTACGCCGATCACGACGACGATGGCGCTCATCAGCAGCAGCGAGTTGAACCCATGCCAGAGCTTGAGCTTGAGGCTCACGGAGTGGCCGGTTACCGCTTCGACAGCAGGATTGATCAGCATCTCTCCGATCAGGCCCGGGAAAAGCCCGGCGCTCGCTCCCACGAGGGTAAGCACGATAGGGCCGACGATCAGCGCCAGACTGCGCGTGCGCTTGACCAGCTCGGTCGGCCGTCCGCCGCGCGCGAAGGGGGAGATACCGACTTTGAGCGCCACGGCGACATTCACGGCGTTCGCGGCAAAGCCCATCCCGGTGATCAGCATGGAGAAGCGGCTGGCCTCCATCTTCGCTTCAAAGAGCAGCTCCTTGCCGACAAACCCGATAAACGGCGGAATCCCCGACATGGAGAACGCGGCAAACGCGGCGGCAGCGGCCAGCAGCGGCTTCTCTTTACCGAGCCCCCGGAGCTGGTCGATGTCTCGCGTGCCGGTCGCCTTGTCAACGATCCCGGCGATCATGAAGAGTGGGGCTTTGTAGAGAGCGTGGACAACGAGGAAGAGCAGCGCTGCGGCCACGGCGAGGTCGGTCCCCATGCCGATGAGCATGACGAGCATGCCCAGCGCGCTCATGGTGGAGTACGCGAGGAGGCGCTTGAGATCGGTCTGCGCCATGGCGCGCACGCTCCCGAGCAGCATGGTGCCCACGCCGACGAGGGTCAGCGTGTCGTGCCAGAGTGCGGTTCCTCCGAGGAGCGGATTGAGCTTTGCCAGCAGGAAGACGCCGGCTTTCACCATCGTGGCCGAGTGCAGATAGGCACTCACCGGCGTGGGCGCGACCATGGCTCCGGGCAGCCAGAAGTGGAAAGGGGCCTGCGCGGATTTCGTGAACGCGCCAAGGGCAACGAGGGCGAAGATCAGCGGGTAGTGCGCGCTGCCTTTGATCACATCGGCGTGCGCGAGCAGGTCGGAGAAGTTATAGCTGCCGCCGATCTGACCGAGCAGCAGGATCGCAGCCAGCAGCGCGACCCCGCCCGTCCCGGTTACCAACAGGGCGCGCAGGGCGGACTGTCGCGCTTCGGCTCGCTCGTGGGAGAGCCCGATGAGCAGGTAGCTGGCGAGACTGGTCAGCTCCCAGAAGATAAAGAGCAGCAGGAGGTTGTCCGCCGATGCCACGCCCAGCATCGCGAGCATGAAGAGCTGGATATAGGCGAAGTATGGCGCAGCCTGTGGCGATCCCTTGAAGTAGCCGCCGCCGTAAATGAGCACGAGCACGCCGATCCCGCTGACGAGCAGCGCCAGCAGCAGCCCCAGCCCATCGAGTTGAAAGCCGAGCGACACTCCGAGCTCCGGCACCCACGGTATGCTCCACCTGCTGACGGTACCCGTCGCCACCTCGGCCTGTCGGATCAGCCAGATGAAAATTCCCAGAGGAGCCAGCGCTGCCAACAGGCCGCCGACGACAGGGGTACGCCGGGCCACTGGCGGCCAGATAAGGCAGCCGACAGCAATCGCGATCAAGCCTGTTAAAAATACTTCCATTATGACTCTCAGGGCACCCGGCGATCCATTTTTACCCCGGGATTTTGCACAATACTCCCCCCGGCGACGCAAAAGATGGCGCAAAGATCGGCTCTCCCCTACCCCTCAGAACGCTCGCGGACCGGACGGCCCCACCCCATTTACGTTCTGCACCTCCGGTGCCATCAGACCCGATGGTACCCCTCCCGTTTTTTCGCGCGTAAAGTTGCGAATCACCCCCGGCTTGTCAAGAAAGCAGGGAAGTTTTTTATCAATTCCGGTACCAGACCAGCAGGTAGGCCACCGAGGGCGACTGGCTGCGATTCTCAATGGAGTGCGGCAAATCCGCCGCGTAGTGGACCGAGTCGCCTTTCTTGAGTTCCACCTCGTTATCCCCCGAGCGGACGGTCAGCTTTCCGCTCGCAACGGTGAGGATCTCTTCGGTTCCCCGGTAGTGCGGATCGGAAATCAGCGCGCCCTTGGGGGCGAAGTCGAGCTCGTAGAACTCGATCTGCTTCTCCAGATCGAGCGGCGAGAGCGTGCGGATGGAGCAGCCGGGGTTCGCGGGGAAAAGATGGCGCTCGTCGTTCCCCCGGATGGTCCGCCAGACGCGAGGGGCCGTCGGCGCGGTCGGGAGTAGACGGTTCGGCTCCACGCGCAATCCGGAAGCGATGCGGAGCAGGACGGTGACTGTCGGATTTGTCTTACACTGCTCAATCTGCGAGAGCATCCCCTTGCTTACGCCGCTCAGCCGGGCGAGATCGTCGAGCGTCATTCCCTGCCGGGTTCGCTCCAGCCGAATGATCTGCCCCAGCGGCTGGTCGGCTCCCGCCGCTTCGGCAAGGCCGTCCGGGGCGCTGGACGACGCCTTGGGGCGCGTTGCGCGCGGCTTTCTGACCGGAGGGACCGATTTTTCGGATTCAGAGTTCACGATATTAAACTTTTTATTTGCCATCCCGAGTTCACGATATTAAACTTTTGGATCATGAGCAATTCGCAAATGCGCGCCATCATCAAAGAAAGCGCCGCTCCCGGCCTCACGCTCACGGAGCGCCCCATCCCCCACCCCGGCCCGGGTGAAGTCCGCATCAAGGTGAAAGCCGTGGGAATCTGCGGTACGGACCTGCATATCTGGCAGTGGGACAAATGGGCCGCCGGTCGCGTCAAGCCGGGGACCATCGTGGGGCATGAGTTCATGGGTGTGATCGATGAACTGGGCGAAGGGGTGAACGGCATCTCGATTGGCGATCGCGTTTCCGGCGAGGGCCATATCGGTTGCGGGCGCTGCTATACCTGCCGTACGGGCAACTCCCATATTTGCGAGCATGTCGATATCATCGGTATCGACGTGCATGGCTGCTTCGCCGACTACCTGATCCTGCCGCAGAGCAATGTCTGGCCGCTCTCCGACGACATTCCCGATCATCTCGGCGCGATTCATGATCCTTTTGGCAATGCGATGCACACGGTGATGAGCGTTCCCGTTCCCGGCAAGACGGTGCTCATCATGGGCTCGGGCATGATCGGCGCGATGGCGGTCGGCATCTGCCGCGCAATCGGCGCTTTCCAGATCATTGCGGTCGATCCCAATCCCCAAAAACTCGATCTCGCCCGCAAGATGGGCGCGCACCATACTCTCGACCCGCGTCTCCACGACGTGGAGAAGATCGTCCGCGATCTCACCGATAATGAAGGGGTGGACACTCTGCTGGAGATGTCAGGGCACCCGGCGGGTATCCGCTCCGGGCTCGACCTGACGCGTAATGGCGGTCATGTAGCGTTGCTGGGCATCCCGTCGCAGGAGGTGTCGCTGGATCTCGCCAAGGATATTATCTTCAAGGGGCTGACGCTGCATGGGATCAACGGGCGCCGGATGTACGAGACGTGGTTTCAGTGCACGGGGTTCCTCCGGAATCGCCTGCTCGATCTCTCGCCGGTGATCACGCATCATCTTCCCTTTGCGGAATTTGAGACCGGGCTGGAGCAGATGCAGTGCGGCAAAGCCGGGAAAGTCATTCTTTACCTTGATCGTTAACCCCTTATGAATCCCCGTTTTCAGGAAGAGCTGGAGCGCGAATTGCAGGCGCTGGAGTCGGCGGGAACGCTGAAGCAGTTTCACACCATTGAGTCGCCCCAAGGTCCGGCGGTGACAATGGATGGCGCGGAGGACGTGGTGGTCCTGTCGTCCAATAACTACCTCGGGCTGGCGAATCACCCCGCCGTGGTGGAAGCCGGGATTGACGCGCTCCGCCGCTACGGCGCGGGCACGGCGTCCGTCCGCTTCATCTGCGGGAAGTTCGCGATTCATACGGAGCTGGAAGAAGCCGTGGCGCGGTTCGTCGGTACGGAGGCTTCGCTCTCCTTCGTCTCCTGCTGGACAGCGACCGAGGGACTGATCCCGACGATCGCCAATGAAGAGACGCTGATCCTCTCCGACGAGCTTAATCACGCCTGCATCATCGACGCCTGTCGTCTGGCGGGGAAATCGAAGCGGGCCATCTACGCGCACGCCAACGTTGATAGCCTCAAAGCCAAGCTCGAAGAGCATAGCGGCTACCGGCGCAAGATCGTGATTACCGACGGCGTTTTCAGCATGGAGGGGAACATCGCACCCCTGCCCGATATCGTGGACCTCTGCCGGAAGTATGACGCGATCCTCATCGTCGACGATTCCCACGGCACGGGCGTGATGGGTGCGAACGGTCGCGGCGTGGCGGAGCATTATGGTCTGCTCGGAGAGATCGACATCATCACCGGGACGCTCGGCAAAGCGCTCGGCGGCGCGGCGGGAGGCTTTGTCGCGGGGTCCTCCGCTCTGGTTCGCTATCTTGAACAAAAAGCGCGCACGCAACTTTTCAGCAATGCGCTTCCCGCCACGGTCGCCGGGAGTGCGCTTGCCGCGCTGCGCGAGCTGGAGCGGTCGCCCGAACTGGTCACCCGCCTGCATGATAATACCGCGTACTTCCGCGCCGTTCTCAAGGAGGCAGGATTTCAGCCGCTGGAGGGCGATTCCGCCATCGTCCCGGTCATCATCGGCGAGACTGCCGAAGCCATCCGGATCAGCGAAGCGCTGCTGAAAGCGGGAGTGTTTGTCACCGGCTTCGGCTTCCCGGTCGTCCCCGAAGGAAAGGCGCGCATCCGCTTTCAGGTCTCCGCCGCGCATACCCGCG
>JBEBWR010000187.1:0-6197 GCA_040392045.1 Chthoniobacter flavus
GGGGCCGGGGCGCAGCAGGCGGAGTTGCTGGCACGGGACGGCGTGCGCATTCTGCTGGATGATCTGGGCAAAGAGATCGAAGCCGGATCGGAGAGCTACGCGCTCCATCACTTCTATCTCCCCGGCGATCCCGCCGCCATGCTCCCGGCGCGCGCGCTGATGCCTGCTCTGGCGACCGCCACTCCCGCCTCCCCCGGCTCGCCCTTCTTCCGCCTCGTCAAGCAGAGCGGCGCGGGGCGTTTCTATCCTTTAGCCGCTCCCTATACCGCCACGCCCGCCCCCGCGCTGACCATGAGCGGAGGGATCTCCAGCACGACCGCAGCGCTGAACGGGCGAACCATTCCGCTCAGCCGCTGGAACGCCCCCCGTCTGCTCGGAGGTAGTGGGTTCACCGCCGCCGCGCAGGCTCCCGAATGGATCTATATGGACCGCGACCTCGGCCTGAGCACCGCGACCACCGCGCAGAATACCCTCACCGGACGCATGGCGTTCAACGTCTACGATATCAGCGGGCAGCTCGATCTCAACGTTGTCGGCGCACCCGCAAGCCAGCTTGGCGAAGCCGTCGTCGGGCTGCCCGGCGGCGTGGAGCCGCGTTGGCTGGGCAACGGCTCGCTGGTCAATGAACTGCTGGAGTGGCGCGATCGCTCCACCATGACGAACGCCGCCACCTACCTCGACTACCTGCGGTTGACCGGCCCGCAGCAGGGATTTCGCGGCGTCCCCTCCGGAGATCGCCGCTTCCTTACCCGTCGCGACCTGATCGCCGCGCTGGACCAGCATTTTAACGGGCTTTCCGACCTCCTGCCGCACGTGGGCCACTTCAGCCTCGCCGTCGATTCTCCCGGCATGCGGAGCGGCAGCGCGACCGCCGTGAGCAACCCGCAGCCCGTCGGCGTCCGTCATCCCGCCGCCGCGACGATCACCACCTACCGCCTCAACGGTCAGCCTGTGACCTACCCCGTCCAGTCCGGCGACCCGCTGCTCACCTACCGCTTCTCGCTCGACCGCCTCCAGTGGCTCACTCACACCGGCCCCGTTCACGCCGACTACGAGCCCGCCATCCTTGCCTGCTTTGGCCTGCGGTGGAACGCCACCGACCGGCGCTGGGAGTATATCGGCTCTGACGGAGCGGTCGTCGTACAGGATAAGATCGCCACGCTCGGCGAAGTTGCCTCCGCCGGGCGCGAGCCGAATTTCTTCGAGTTGCTCAAGGCGGGAATCGTTGAGGGATCGCTCGGCGGCGCGGCAACTGCGACCACTTTAAACCCCAACCAGAGCGCCATCGATCAGGTCGCCGACCGGCAGGTCCTGCAAATCGGCGCGAACATCATCGACTCCGGTGACCCCGATAACTTTCCCACCCGCCTCGCATTCTCCACGAGCGGCACCGTCCATACCCTCTCCGGGATCGAAGACCTGCCCTACCTCTGGGGAAGTTTCGCCGTCGGTCTCACCGCCTACAGCGCGAACGTTGGCAGCAGCGGCAGCCCGCGCTATCCGCGCCATCGCTTTGATCTTGTGATGACGCCGCATCTCTTCAATCCCCACGGCGCTGTCCCCGGCGCCGCCGCCTCCGGGCCGACGCAACTGCGCGTCCGGATGGAGGGGGAACTGCGCCGCACCCAGCTCCGCGCCTCTCTCTCCGCAGGGGGCGGAAACGTCTACTACAACAGTACCTCCGTTATTGATCTCACGACCAAGACGCCCGTGAGCTTCCCGATTACCGCTGCCAGCTTCCGCTCCGTACCGGGCGTTCCGCTCGATGGCGGTGCGGTTAATCCCGCGCGCTACTCCCTTCAGCTTCCGCATTTCTCGGGCAGCGCCATGGGGTTCGTCCTGCAAAGCGTCGTCCATAGCCCCGCCATTGAAGTCGATGGCCTCTCCACCACCCCTGCGAACGTCTGGCTGGAAGACGTTAATATGATTCTGGAGTATCAGGACGGGACGCAGTGGATTCCGTACGACCGGCTTACCGGAGCCGAAGGACTTCCCGGGGCCATTGCCAAAGAAGCTTCGGCCACGTTTAACCTCATCAACGTCGGCTCCCGCGTCGTCGAGACCTCCGGCGGCAGCTACCTTACCTCTTTCAATAACGACAGCCTGACCCGCAGCTATCTACCCAAGCCCGACCCGCGTACCACCCGCTATACCCTTTCGTGGAGCCCCTCGGCAAACTACGGCGGCGGTACGAACGGCCCTGCCGATCAGATGCCCGCCACCACGGTCACCTTTGCCACCGCGCCGCCCTTCAGCACCTGGAGCACCGCGCAATTGCTCACGCTTCCGCAGGGCGGTCTGGCCGCCGCGGCCAATCCGGGGCAGGCGGCCGATGCGGACGGGACTGTGCGCCCCGCCGACGGTTTCCGTGGAGCGGCGGCCAATCCGCTCCAGTCCACTGCTGCCGCTTCCGCGCGCCCCATCATTCTTCAGCGCCCCTACCGGAGCGTGGGCGAGCTGGGGTATGTCTTCCGGGATGTCCCGTGGAAAACCCTTGATCTCTCCAGCGAGCGTAGCGGCGACAGCGCGCTCCTTGAGCTATTCTGTACCGGAGAGTCGCTGCGCGAAGACGCCGCAGGCGCGCCCGCCCAGCCGCCGCTCATCGCGGGCAAGGTGAATCTCAACGCCGCCTCCGGAGAAGTCCTCGCCGCCGTCCTCGGTAATAGCCTCCTCGCCGAAGGCGATTTTGCGAGCAGGCTCGATGCCGCCGACGCCACTGCCGCTGCCGAAGCGCTTGCCGATTCCGCCGCTCTGCCCCGCCTCCTCTCGCTGGCTGGCCTGCCGGGATGGGAGACCACCGGGAACGCGGCGCTCTCCACCGAGCGCCGCACCACCAAGCGCGGAGTCGAGCAGCTCTCCCGTTCGCTTGCCTCCGTTGGTCAGGTGCGGACGTGGAACCTCATGATCGACATGATCGCGCAGAGCGGGAAATTCCCGCCTTCGCGGATCGGCGACAGCCTCGACGCCTTTGCCATCGAAGGCGAAGCGCGCTTCTGGATCTTCGTGGCGATCGACCGCCTCACCGGAGAGGTGCTGGAGGTTCGCTACGAAACCCCTTATGAATGAGGTGGATATTTTGGTATACAATAATTTCAAAATCGCTATGATCGTCGAGACGGCTTTTTTAAAATATTAGTTTCAGTATTCTGATATCGGGTTTTTCCTAAATTGATTTTTGGTATACAATGAGTGCAGCCCCTTCCTTTTCCTCCGGTGAACGCCCGCCCCTGCTGTGGGGGAATCTGGTTCATCTCAGTTACAACATGTGGTCCGACGTGCCGCTGGAGCCCGGCGAGCGCCGGATGCGCGGCAAGCCCCGGGTCTGCGACGAGCTGATCTTCGATCAGTCGCTCTGGGTCGACCTCACGGAGCGCATGGTGCAGAACGGCTTCAATGCCGTCGTGCTCGATCTCGGTGACGGAGTGCGCTACGACTCGCATCCCGAGATCGCCGTGCGCAACGCGTGGTCCACCGAGCGGCTGCGGTCCGAGCTGGTCCGCCTCCGCCAGATGGGGTTGGAGCCGCTGCCAAAGCTGAATTTCTCCGCCGCGCACGACGCATGGCTCGGGCCGTACTCCCGTATGGTCGGGACGGATCAGTATTATCAGGTATGCTCAGACCTCATCGCGGAGATCGGAGGGATTTTCGGGAAACCTCGCTACTTCCACATCGGGATGGACGAAGAGACGCTGGGCAACCAGAAGGGGCACCACTGCATCATCATCCGTCAGGGCGACCTCTGGTGGCACGATGTCCGTTTCCTCGCTGATCAGGTCAAAAAAACGGGGGCGCAGCCGTGGACATGGTCCGACTCGGCGTGGCACCTCGCCGGAGAGTTTTACGAGCGCATGCCCAAGGACGTCCTCCAGAGCAACTGGTGGTACGGCCTCTGGTTTGACGCCGAGGAGTCCGGGCGTCCCCGCCAGCTGCGCGGGCACGAAGGCTTTCTCACCTATCTCGATCTGGACGATCACGGCTTTGACCAGATCCCCACGGCGAGCACGTGGCAGAACCGCTACGACAACTTCGCGCTCACGGTCGACTACTGCGTGCGACGCGTCAGCCCGCGGCACCTCAAGGGCTTCCTTCAGTCTACCTGGCTCATGACGCGGGAGGATGTTCGCGAGGAGCATCTTATCGCCATTGACATCGCCGGGCGAACCATCCGCGCCTATGAATCGGGGCAGGCTCTGCCCACCATGCTCGGCAAGGCCCCCGAAGGATTCCTTCGCGAGGAAGCGGAAGCGCTGGGATAATCTCTTCCGATGCGCTGGTGGCTCATAGTCTGGATGGCGCTCCTCGTCATGGGGTGTCATCGCAAGCCGAAGGACGATCTCGTACTCCTGACTCCCGGAGGCGCGATCCGTCCCGCCGTGGAAGCCGCCGTGGCGGAGTTCCTCAAAGAGCATCCGGGAACGAGCGTGAAGATCGTCTCCACGCCCGGAGCCGACTACTACAAGAAGTCGCTCACCATGCTCGCCGGGCGGACACAGGTCGACCTGCTCTGGCTGGGGCAGGGGTTCGGGATGTTCGCCGGGCGCGGGGCGCTGCTCGATTTGCGCCCGCTCATTGAGCGCGACGCCGGGTTTAGCCTGAGTGACTACCATCCCGAAGTGACCGGATGGTACCGCTACGGAGAGGCGCTCTACGGTATTCCCTATGGGATCAACGTCATGGTCCTCGCCTACAATCTCGACCTCATTGAAAAGGCCGGAATGACCCCGCCGAAGGGCGGCTGGACCCTCGACGACATGATCGCGCTCGCGGAGGGGACCCGCGACGGCCTGGCGCACGACAAGACCTACCAGCGCATGATCGGCCTCGGCTTCGCGGATCTCGACTACCGCTACTACGGCCTCTCCCTTCTCACGCCGGACGACCGCCGCTTCGCCCTGAACAACGAGCGGGGCAGGCAGTGGCTGGAGCGGAATCTTGAGCTGATTTATCGCAAACGCCTCCTGCGCCGCGAATCGGACTTTGCCTCGCTCGATGGACTGACGAACTTCATCAATCAGCAGGCGATCATCGCTCCCGTGCAGAGCGCCATGCTCACGCATCTCAGCGGACAGGCGCGTTTTCGCTGGGACGTCATCGTGCCGCCGGTGGGGGTAGGGGGTAACCGCTCCTGCTGGGCCTCCAGCTCCGGCTTCTGCATTCCCGCCGCGAGCAAAAATCCCGACTTGGCGTGGAAGCTTCTCAAAAAGCTCGTCGGAGCGGAGTTCCAGCGTGGGAATTTCGCCATCGAGATTCCGGCCCTCACCAGTCTCCAGAGCGAGTATCTGGCCTTCTACAAAGATCGCCCCGCTCATATTGAAGAGATGATTCGCGCGCTCGGGATGATGCAGCCCAACCCCCGTCTCACGGCCTTTCCGGAAGTGGAAGCGGAGTGGAACTACTGGAAAGACCTCATCCTGATGCAGCGGATCGCGCCCGCCGAAGCGCTGGCAGCGGCAGAGAAGAAGATCAATCGGATACTGGAAACCCACCGGAAGGAGGGCGCTCATGAAGACTAAACCGTGGGTCACCCTCGTCTTTCTCGGGCCGAATCTCCTCGGCTTCCTGACCTTTACGCTGATCCCCATCATCGCCTCGCTCGTGCTGGCGTTCTGCTCATGGGATCTTTTCAGCGCACCGCGCTTTGTCGGGTTTCAGAACTTCGTGGAGCTGATCGGATTCCGCTGGGAAGACGGGCTGGAGGCGATGAACCCGCGCTTCTGGTCCACGATGGGGAATACCTTCTTCCTCATGCTCGGGCTGCCGTTCGCCATGTTCGGGTCGCTCTTCCTCGCCGTGATGCTGAACCGGCGTCTCTACGGTCGCAGCCTCTTCCGGTTGATGTTCTTCATCCCCTCCATCGTGGGAGGCGTCGGGATCTACCTGCTCTGGAAGTGGATCTTTAATCCCAATTTCGGCCTGCTCAACGCCCTGCTGCTTCAGATGGGCATCGCCGGGCCGAACTGGCTGGAGTCGGTGCACTGGGCGAAGCCCGCGCTGATGCTGATGCAGTTCTGGGGAGCCGTTGGCGGGATGAACATGATCCTTTACCTTGCGGCCCTTCAGAATATCAATCCCGAGCTCTACGAAGCCGCCGAGATCGACGGCGCGGGCCGGTGGGCGAACTTCTGGAACATCACCTGGCCGATGGTTTCGCCCACCACGCTCTTTATCCTCACCATGGGGATCATCCACGGCTTTCA
>JBEBWR010000188.1:0-6172 GCA_040392045.1 Chthoniobacter flavus
GAGCCGATGATCTCGGAGAAGACTTCGATGGGGCTCTGCGAGGCGTCGATGCTCTGGACGAGGCCGGTGCCGTAGTAATCGAGCAGGGGGCGCGATTCGTTCTCGTAGGTTTCGAGGCGGCGGCGGATGACCTGATCGTTGGCATCGTCGAGGCGGTTATCCTTGAGGGCGCGCTTTTTGAGGCGCTCGACGAGGACTTCGCGGTTCGGGCAGGAGAGATGGAAGACGCGGCGCACGTCGATGAGGTCGGTCATGAGCTGCGCCTGATGGACATTGCGCGGGATGCCGTCGAGGATGAGGGCATCCTGCTCGGGCTTGAAGACGTGCGCGCTGACGCGGTCGTTGATGCTGTTCTGCCAGAGCTTGAGGGTAATCTCGTCCGGAACAAGCTGGCCTTTGCTGGAGTATTCGAGGAAGGCTTTGCCCAGTTCGGTGCTGGTGTCGATGGAGCGGAAGACGTCGCCACAGGCGCAGTGAAAGTAGCCGGGGATGGTGCCGAGGACTTTGCCCTGCGTGCCTTTGCCGCTGCCGGGCGCGCCGAAGATGAGGTAGGTGCGATAACGTGCCATGATGGGGAAGGAAAGTGGAGGGAGGTTCGGAGGAATGGTGGAGGAAAGAAAGGGGGCTTATTTAACTCACGGCGGCAGGCGTGGGCAATCGCTTTTCCGCGTCCGGCTCAGGATAAATTGGGCAGAAGGGATTGGAGGACGGTCTCGGGGGTGAGGGCGTCGAGGAAGCCGTTCGGGGCTTCGAGGACGGTGACGTGACGACCGACAGGAGCCCAGATGGCGGGGTCGGTGGGGCCGAAGAGGAGAGTGGAAGGCGTACCGACGGCGGCGGCGAGGTGGGAGACGCCGCTGTCGTGCCCGAGAAAGGCTCGGCATCGGCTCAGAAGGGCGGCAAGCTGCGGCAGGGGAAGGTGGGAGGCTTCGGCGTCTCCGGGTTGCCGAAGGGCGGCGAGGCGCTCCTGATCGGCTTCGCCACCGACGAAGAGAAGCTGCGGCGCATCGGGGAGGCTTCGGAGCGCGGCAGCGAGCTGCTGCCAGTGATCAAGCGACCACTGCTTGTACGCGCCACCGCTGCCGGGGTGGAGCGCGAGCAGGGGGCGACCGGCCCGGACGGCGGGATGCTCCGCGGCAAAGGCGTGGTCGGCCCCGATGAGGTGAAGCGGCGCGGTTTCCTGCCCTTCCTCAAGGAAGAGGGCGAGCTGCTCCATGGGCCGCGCGAGTTGATGGGCGGCATGGGCGGAGCCGGGGGTGGCGTCGACTTTCCATGTACCGCTGATGAGGTTCTGCACGCCTGCGCGGCGGAGATTCGCCTCAAAGAAGCCGTCGGGGTCGTAGAGGTAGCTGATGACCTGATCGAAGTCGGAGAAATAGACGACGAGTTCCTCAGGCAGCTTGCCGTTCGGGATGAAGAAGGAGGCCATGCCGCCGTACTCGATGGAGCGGACGGCGTCGGCGTAGTAGCGCTTCTCCGCGAGGGCGACGATGTGGCGGTAGCCGAGCACTTCGATCCACGCCTCCGGGAAGGCCTGCCGCAGCAGTCCGATGGCTGGGAGGGTCAGGAGGAAGTCGCCGATGGCTCCGCCGCGAATGACAAGGATATTGGCCATGGTGTGGACGCCGATCGTGTCGCTCAATGAAACAGCCGAAGCGGGAGCGACCCGGCTTCGGCTGTGGAAAGAGGTTTTGAGATGCCGTCCCGGCTGGAGGCTGGCAGGGGCGTGCTAGTTGGTATTCATCATGCCGCCCAGCGGGCCCGCTCCCTCCCAGCGCTCCGGTCGGTTCCACGGGATGCTGGAGACGCGGTCGGAGTCGTTGCTTTCAGTGGAGGCGCATCCTGTCAGCGTGCAGGCCAAAGCCAGCGCGATGAGGGCGAAAAGTGAGCGGAGCATGGGAGTGATGAAAAGAGGAGGCCGGAAGGGCTATCAGGAACCGTGGTCCGTGCCGGCGGCAGGCCTGCCGCCGTTGAAGATGACGGTATCACCGGGCCGGATGGAAGCCCCCTTGGTGCCGGAGCCGGGGATGATGTTGGCGATGGAGCGGCTACGCTCGACTTTGGAAACCCTGACGGTGGCGATGTGGTTCGTACCGCGCTTGACGAGCAGCGTGGAGTTCGGAGCGACGCCCTGACGGTCGCCAACGGAGAGGACGACGAAGTTCCACTGAGGATCGACGGCGACGACCTGCCCCTCCAGCCCCGGGGCGCTCAGGCCACGGGCACGGCGGGCTTTCTCTTCCTCCAGAGTGGCGGCGCGCTGCTCGGCTCCGCTGGCTTTGGCTTCCAGGTTCTGCGCGACGCGCTTCTGCTCATCAAGCTGGGTCTGGAGTTCCTTGACCTTGTTCTCCAGCTCGGTGACTTCGGGAGCGGGGGTGTCGCTGGTCTCGGTGGTGGTGGAGACGATTTTCGTGCGGAGGTCGGCCAGCTCGGTGTCTTTTTCCTGAATCTGGGTGGTCGCAGTGGCCAGCTCGGCCTTGGCCTTCTCCGCTTCCGCCTTGGCGGTGGCGACTTCCTGCTCCAGCGTGGCCTTGGCGGCGTTGGCCGCTTCCAGTGTTTCGCCAGAAGATTTGGCATCAGCGAGGGCTTTTTCGCTGGACTGCTTTACCGCTGCAAGCTCCTGCTGAGCTTTCTGAACTTCGTCTTTGGCGCTCTGGAGCGTACCTTTGGCTTTCAGGCTGAAAAAGCCGGCCGCGGCGGCCAAGACGGTGATGAGACCAAGAAGGATTCTGACCATACTGGGGTTTTTAAGGGGATTGGGGGAGATGCCGATGCGCGGTCGTTCATCCGGGCGCACCGCATCTGCGGATGTTTTGATAGGGCTAGGAACCCCATATATAAGGGCCCCTCCCCGTACTTTGCAAGCGATAGGTGACAAAAAAAATTGCCATCCCCTCGCATTCCGTCCACAGTACGCCCGCCATCAGGGACTACGGATTGAGGGCAGATCAACCCCGTCAGGGCAGGAATGCAGCAGCGGTCGTCTGACCCTCCTTGTCGTAGCTCTCTGGTGGCACTTTTTTTCGCTCCCCCCTTTCCTGGTCCCGATTCCCGCGCCCCAGCCTCTATTTCCAGAGCGGATCGGGAAGTTCCTCCGGCTGAGCGGTTTGCCCGCTTTCTCCGTTCCGGGCGGTTCCCCGCTCAAAACGCAGGAGGACGCCCCGCTCTTCGTGCCCATCGGGGGAACGCGCCGTGATGGGGACGCTGCCGACCCCGTCCGGGAAGCGGAAGTGATGCCGGAAGGTGCCGTCGGGCTGGAGGGCGACCGGTTCGCCGTTGATATGGACGGTGGCTTCGGGGTGCGTCCCGCCGTAGAAGATGACTTCGGCGTTCACATGCAGGAAGAAGTCGCGCGAGGCGCTGCCGAAGGGCTGGGCGCTCCAGCTGCTGCCGAGCAGGCTGCCGGAGAAGGCGCCCGAGGCTCCGCCTCCGGAAGCGCCGCCCCAGGAGGAGAGCAGCTCCTGCCAGTACTTCCCGAGAGTTTCGGCGGCCCGGGAGGCTTCCGGACCTGCGCCCCGCCCCGACCATGAGGAGAGGAGGGAGTCCGAGGCTGCGGCGGCTCTCGCCCAGCTCATGAGCGCTTCGGAGCTGGCGGACATTGCGCTCAGCTTCTCCACGGCCTCGCTGAGCCACTCGGGCGGAGGCCATGCCGATTCGGAACCTCCCCCGCTGGAGAGCCGGGCGTGCAGTTCCTTGCGGAGGAGGTCGTCAACTTCCTTGAGCGACCGCCCTTTCCATGCGTCAGGCGAGTGCCCCAGCAGCGCGGCGAGCAGGCGGCGCTGCTCGTCGCTCCAGTCGGCCACCTGTCCGATGGCGACGGCGAGTTTGCGCCCCTCTCCCTGAAGCCGGCAGAGCGCGGAGACGAGCGGCTCTTCCGCCCCGGTATCCCCGGAGTCTCCTTCGCGAACCATCTCGACGAGCTTCTGGAAGGCGAGGTGAAACGGGACGGTGGCGAACTGGTCTCCGACCTCTTCGGCGAGCCCCCGGGCGGGGACGGTGGTATGATTGGAGCGGGCTACGCTACGCCAGTCCTGCCCGGCGGCTTCGTAGCCGATCTCTCCGTAAAAGCAGCATCCCGCACCGTCCGGCGGGATCGGCAGGTACCAGTTTCGCGCCTCCACTCCGATCGCCACGGTGTCGACCGGCGCGCCGGTGCCCGAGTAGATCCGGAGCTGAAGCGCGGTGACTTCCGGGGCTTCCTCATACTCTGTCGGTGCTGGCAGCTCCCAATAAGCAAAGAACCACTCGGGGTCGCGGGCCACGAGATAGAGCACCGGCTCCCCGTAGGTCGCCGGGAGCGATCCGAGGTCTTCGTAATCCGGAAGTTCCGCCCGGGGGGAAGCGGTGCCTCCGCCGGAGGTCACCGGGGTTTGAGAAAGCCGAAAGCCCGGTTTTCCAGCCGTTTTTGAGGATTCTACTGCTTCGTGATTGCCCATAGACCGTAAAGATAAATATGCTCCGGTAACGATGCTTCACTCCCACTGCCCCACCCTTGTTCCGCGATCTTAAAATCGGGCAGGAAGTGAACGCAAATTGAATTTCCACAATCAGGGAAAGGCCGATGCCCTCCGGGCGGACGCCCCGCTCCCATCAACAGGCGTTTTTCACCCATCCTCAGTCTCTCTCATGCTTACCAAACGTGTCATTCCCTGCCTCGACGTTCACGACGGCAAAGTCACCCGGGGCGTCCAGTTCGGCAAAGCCGAAGCCGGTGAACTCCGCAACGTCGGCGACCCCGTGGAGATGGCCCTGCGCTATAACGAGCAGGGCGCCGACGAGATGGTCTTCTTCGACATCACGGCCACGGCTCACGGACGCGCCTCGATGGTCGACGTGATCGAGCGCACCGCCGAGAAGTGCTTCATGCCGCTAACCGTGGGCGGGGGGATTCGCACCGTGGATGACATGAGCGTGATGCTCAAGGCGGGAGCCGACAAGATCAGTATCAACTCCTCCGCGCTGGCCACGCCGGAGCTGATCACCGCCGGGGCCGAGCGCTTCGGCAGCCAGTGTATCGTCGTCTCCATCGATGCGAAGAAGGTCGGCGACGACCGCTGGGAGGTCTTTTCCCACGGCGGCCGGAAGGCCACGGGGCTCGACGCGGTCGCATGGGCCGTCCGCGCCGTGGAGCTTGGAGCGGGAGAAATCGTGCTCAACTCCATTGACGCTGACGGAACCAAGGCAGGCTACGATCTCGTGATCACCCGCCGGGTGAGCGAGTCGGTCAACGTCCCGGTCGTTGCCAGCGGCGGCGCCGGCAAGCTGGAGCACCTCGCCGAGGTGCTCGCCGAGGGCAAGGCCGATGCGGTGCTCGCCGCGAGTATCTTCCACTTCGGCCAGCATACCGTGGGCGAAGTGAAAGACTACCTCGCCGCGCAGGGGGTTCCCGTACGGCGGGTGTAGCCTTATTCCGCCCCTTTTACTCCGCCAGCTGCGAGAGTAGTCGCCCCCGCGCTTCGGGCAGGCGATGCAGCGTTTGCGCCAGCAGGGCCGACGCTGGTGCTCCTGAGCTGGCGATCCCGAGCAGACGGGCCAGCTCGTTTTCAAAATGGAGCAGCGCCCGGCGATTGAGCACTGGCTCCGGCCTGTTCAGATAGCCCAGGGCGCGCTGGAGCAGATGGTAGAGCTCGGGTACGGGGTGCTCCGGCTCGGTCGCCAGCTCCAGCAGTTCGGTAAAGTACGAGGCCATCTCCACGGAGCGGTAGCTCCGCCGCAGCTCTGCGTGCGGATTGAGCAGCGACAATTCGCGAAGCCCATGGATTTCGCTGCGGGTGCTGCGGAGGTAGAGCAGCTCCACCTCGAAGAAAAGATCGATGGCCCCCGCGAACCGGCTTTTCGGGCGGAGCGCCCCTTTTGCCATCGTGCGAAGCTTTCCGTGGTCCGGCGAGAGCCACGTCAGGATCAGGCTCGTATCGGAAAAGCGAGTCCTGCGAAGGAGAATAGCCGTCGTTTTGTCCATGAAGAGAAGCAGCCGCAGCCCGCACGGTACCCCGCCGCCAGTCCTCCCGCAACTCCGTCGATACGCTCCTGCCCGGATTTTTTTTACGATCTTTCCTTGCCACCCCGCCGCTCATCACGTAAAGAAAACGCTCCTTCGTCTCCGAAGGCCCTTTCGATGGGTTGGTAGCTCAATGGTAGAGCAGCGCCCTTTTAAGGCGTTGGTTGTGGGTTC
>JBEBWR010000189.1:0-6154 GCA_040392045.1 Chthoniobacter flavus
CGCGGAGGGCGGGACCGTGCATCTCGCGGAGGGCGAACCGATCCGGGGGCGCTACATTCTCGACGCCACGGGGCGACAGTCGCTGATCGGGACGCAGATGGGGACGAAGGTGACCTACCCGGATCTCCGGAAGTTCTCCGTCTATGCGCATTACGAGAACGTTGATCGCGAGCCGGGGCGGGACGGGACGCTGGTCCGCATGGTACGCGGACGCGACCGGTGGTTCTGGATGATCCCGGTGTCGCCCACGCGGATGAGCATCGGCGTGGTGCTCGACGCCTCGACGTTCAAGGAGGCGAAGCTATCGAAAGAGGAATTTCTCGATCAGGCGATTGCGGAGCAGCCGACAATCACGGAGCGGCTGGGCGAGGCGTTTCGCGACAGCCCGGTCTATGCCGTGGGCGATTACTCGTATCGGAACAGCCGCCTTACGGGGGACCGCTGGATGCTGCTCGGGGATGCGGCGGGGTTTATCGACCCGGTGTTCAGTACCGGGGTGTTTATGGCGCTGATCTCCGGGGAAGACGCGTCGAACGCGATTGACGTGGCGCTGACCGATCCGCGCCGCGCGCCAAGGCTTTTTCAGCGGTATGAGAAGCGGCTCCATGAGGTGATGGATCTTTACCTGCGCTTTGTCCGCGCATGGTACACGCCGGAGTTTATCGAGATTTTTGTCTGCCCGGAGCGTCGGTTCAAGCTGCCGCAGGCGATCAACTCCGTGCTGGCGGGGAATCTGACGGCGACGTGGAAGGTCCGCTGGCGCATTGAGCTTTTCTACCTGCTGATCCGGATTCAGGGGATGTTCCCCATCGTGCCGACGCTCGATCTGACGCCCGGACCGTCGAAGCGGCCCCGCCCGGTGATGGCTCCCCGGCCGAATCCGGCGATGCCGACGGTCTCGGCCGGAAGCGCGTAAATCCCTGCTCGCCATCCGACCCTGAGTGCGACACAATCTCCCCCCTTTTTCATGAAACCGACGCTCTCCCTGATTGCCGCTCCGCTAGCCGGGGCGCTGCTGCTGACCGGCTGTCAGACGCCCGGCAGCCGCCTGCCCTATCCTGAACCAAATGCGAACTGGAAGACCTCTTCGGGGCAGCTTCGCTATGCGACGCCGAAGCGCGCCGTGATCGGAGAGGCCACGGTGAGCCGACAGGGGGCCGGGGAGTTTCAGCTCGATTTCCTCACGGGGCCGGGCGTGCCGCTGATGCGAATTCGCACTTCGGGCGACCGGATGCATGCGGAGGGGGTTTTCGCGTGGGGAAACTGGAACGGCCGCGCCAGCCGGGCGGGGCGTCTGAGCAGCTGGAGCGCGCTGCGCGAAGCGTTTGTCTCGGTGGAAAAGGGGAACGCGGGCGTTTCGGATGCCGGAGCGCGGACGCAATGGACGGCGAAGCGCGAAGCGATGGCTCCGCGGAAGGAACGGATCACGGTGGAGTTTCCCAAGTCTCAGGAGCGGTTTATCTTCGTGTTGTCCAAATAATGGTTTGCCCCTTCCCTCTTGATCGCGCCCGGTCCGGTTTCCTCCATGGCGTGTGCCGATTTTTCCCGCTCGCCTGATGAAGCCTGAAGCCCGTCTTGCCCGTTATGTGGTCCGTCATCCCCGGCGGACGATTTTCTTCGCTGCCGTGATGGCGCTGATCTGTATCGGCGTCCTCGTCACCCGGGGGCGACTCGATACGGAGGTGCTCCATCTGCTGCCGCAGCATTTCCGCTCGGTGCAGGGGCTTAAAATTCTCAATCAGGAGTTTTCCCAAGGCAACGAGGTGACCTTCGCGCTCTGGGATGACAGCGAGGGGAAGGCGGGCGTGGACATGGACGCCTTTGCGGAGCATTTCGGCGAGGCGCTACGGAAGGAGCCATGGGTGGTACGGGTGATGGACCGCGTGCCGATGGAGTCGCCGGAGGGAATTGGCGAGATTCAGACGCTGGCGGTGCCGCTGCTGCTGAATCTGCCGCCCGAGAAGTTCAAGGCCGCGCTGAAGCATCTGGAGCCGGAAGCGCTGGCGGACCGGATGGCGCGGAAAAAGGCGGAAATCGAGGCCGGGTCGATCAAGGCGGAGATGGAGCTGAACCTCGACCCGACGGGGCTCGTGATCGAAGCGCTCAAGCCGATGGCGGGGTCGTTCACGGAGGACGGGCAGCGGCCCTTTGCGTCGAAGGACGGGACGGTGCACGTGGCGGTCGCGGTGGTTCGCGAGGAGAGCCTGAAGCTTTCGGCGTGGGAGGCGATTTTCAAAAAGCCCGAGGATGTGATCATGGAGAAGGTGGACGACTTCCGCGAGAGGGTGCGGGCGTCGTGGAAGGAGGCGGAGGAGAGCGAAGCGCCACAGGTATTGGTGACGGGGCGCATTCCCTACGTGGCGGAGATGTCCGACGGGATGAAGGAGGATGTCTGGGTGACGGTGATCGGCTCGATCCTGATGGTGAGCGCGGTATTCTACTTCGGCTATCGGCGGCTGCGTCCGCTGATCGCGATTGTGCATCTGCTCCTGCTCTGCTGCCTGATCGCGGTGGCGGCGGGGATGCTCTTTTTCCAAAGCCTCAATGTGATCACGATGGGGGTCTGCGCGATCATGATCGCGATTGGCGTGGACTTCGGGATGCTGATGTTCGGAGCCTATCAGGCGAAGCGCGAGGCAGGGATGGATCACGAAAGCGCCGCGGTGGCGGCGACCGAACTGATCGGACGCGGGGTGCTTTTCGGCGCGGGGACGGCGGCTGCCTCGTTCTCTTCGCTCCTGCTGAGCGAAAGCCCGGGGTTCACGCAACTCGGGATGTTGATCGGGCTGGGCGTGCTGACGGCGGCGTTCCTGATGATGACGGTTTTCTTCGTGCTGATGGGCCGGAATTACAAACGCAGCGAGCGGCCCGATATTCTCACCGTAGTCCTTGCGCGCTACATCGGGTTTGTGATGCGCCATGCCAAGGCGGTGGGGCTCACCACGCTGGCGCTGCTGCTGGCGCTCGGAGGGTATGCGGCGTCGCCATGGGGACAACTGAAAATGCAGATGGACCCGAAGGCGCTGGAGCCCGCGGGGAGTAAGGCGGGATTTGCGCTCCGGACGATCACCACCAAGGTCCCGGCGGCGGAGATTGATCCGGTATTGGCGATCATTGTCTCGGATGATGAGGCAGACTTTTATGCGCGTTGGATGAAGGCGAACACGGCGTGGCTCGCGGCGAAGGAACGCGGGGAGATTCGCAATGTCTCCTCCCCGGCGGCGTTCGCGCTCGATCCCGGCCATCGCACAGCCAATCTGGCGCTGCTTGCGGGGCTGGACTTCACGCCTGCCTCGGAGGCGTTTGGCCAGGCGCTGGAGCACGAGGGATTTGACACGGAGTCGTTCCGGCCCGCTTTCGGGCTGATCGACGCGCTTGGCACGCTGAGCCGGGGCGATCAGGCGCCGCTGGATTGGCGTCACGCCCTGCCGGAATCCTCGAGCTGGATCTTCGTGCTCGACCGTTTCCTCTCCCCCACCCCATTCGTTGGGATGGCCTATATCACCCCGAATCATACCATCGCCACGCCGGAGGAGCAGGTGGCGCTCCGGAAAGTGCTGGAGGTGCCGGGAGTGGACGCCTACCTGACGGGGTGGACCTACGTGGTGGCCGATCTGATCCCGTGGTCCAAGGCGAAGCTGACGCTGCTGAGCGCCGTGATGCTCGGGTTTATCATTCTCGTACTGGCGTTTCTCTACCGGGCAGTGGCTCCGCTGGCAGTTCTGATCTTCAGCCTCGCGCTCTCCATCGGCGCGATGGTGGCGCTGCTCAAGCTGACCGGGATCGGGCTCAATCTCTTCAATATCCTCGCCTTCCCGCTGGTACTCGGCGTGGGGATTGACTACGGCATCTACACGATCCTCGCGGTTCGCCAGAAAGAGGAGGGCCAGCAGGCGCTCGGGGCGATCATCAAGCCGATTCTTCTGAGCGGCTTTACGACAATGGCGGGCTTTGCCTCGCTGGGGCTGGCGACCCACCCCGCTCTCTCGGGGCTGGGGCTGGTCTGTGCGGTCGGCATTACCTGCTGCCTTTTCTCCACGCTCTTTTTCGTCCTGCCGGTTTACCTCTGGAGGGGATACCGATGAAGCGCCATGTTGGCTACAACGATCGGGGATTCCGCCTCGGCTACGGGCTGGCGCGGTGGCTGCCCCGGGGGATCTGCCGCGGGCTTGGAGCCGCGCTCGGCCTGGCCAGTTATCTCGGCAGCCGCGATGCGCGCGAGGCATTGAAGGGCAATCTCCGCCGGGTATTGGAGCACCGCAGCGACCCGGAGTCGCCGGATGCTCATGCGCTGAGCTACGCGAGCCGGCTCAACTTCTGTAATTTCGGCCGGATGCTGGCGGATTATTTTTACTGCACCGCCGCTGATAATCAGCAGATCCGCGCGCTGCTGGATGAGTGGCACGGCGTGGAGACGAATCTGCGACAGGCGCTGGAACGGGGCCGGGGGGTGATCCTCGTGACGGCGCACCTTGGCAACTGGGAGCTGGGCGGCACGCTGCTCGCGCTCGATGGTTGGCCGATCAATGTCGTGACACTGGAGGAGCCAACCGGAGAGCTGACCCGCACGCGCGATGCCTACCGTCAGCGGCTCGGCATCCGGACGATCACCGTGGGCGATAACACGTTCTCCTTCGTAGAGATGATCGCGGCGCTCCGGCGCAATGAGATTGTCTGCATGCTGGTCGACCGGCCCTATGGCGATACGGGGGTCCCCGTGGAGTTCTTTGGCGAACGCACCGGCTTTTCCTCGGCCCCCGGCCTGCTCTGGCAGCATACGGGGGCGGCGGTCGTCCCTGCGTTCATTTTGCAGAACGCCGCCGGGCGCTACACCGCCTACGCGGAGTCTGCCATCGATTTCGAGCCACTCGCAACCACCGCATCGGGGCGGCGGGAAAATCTGGAGCAAAACACCCAGAAGATTGCGCAGGTCTTCGAGAAATTCATCGCCCAGTATCCCGAGCAGTGGTTCAACTACGTCCCCATCTGGGATCGTCCCCTCGCCCCGCCCTCTTCCGAAGGCGGGGGACCTACACCCTGCCGCCTCGAACCGTAACGCTTTCTTCAACACCGCCAAGAGTCCAAAGCCTATGACCCTTACCCTGCCCCGTCTTCTTCTCCTGAGCCTTGCCGCCGCCTTTGTCACTCATACGGCTTCCGCGCAGGAGCTCAATGCCGAACAGCGCAGCACCCTGCTCAAAGAGCTGGAGGCGTTCAAAGCCAAGCACCCCACGCTACAGGCCGACTTCACGGAGGAACGCACATCCCGGCTTTTGAAAGAGCCGGTAGCCAGTCAGGGCACCATCGCATTTCAGACGCCCAACAAGTTTCGCCGCGAGATTAAGGGCAACAGCCCGAGCCTGACGGTGAGCAACGGGAAGGTGCTCTGGCTTTACTATCCGAATTTCAAGGAGGCGGAGCTTTACACGCTCGGTACACGGGCGATGTTCGACGACGCGATGGCAGCGCTCACTGCCGGCCTGAACTTCGGCAAGGTGGAGTCGTTCTATCATCTCCACGTCGTGAAAGAGGCCAAAGGCTACGAGATCACGCTGACGCCGAAGAAGAGCAACCTGAAGCGAATCGTGAAGGAGCTGGTGATTACCATGGCGGACGATTTCTCCGTTCAGCGCACGGAGTTTCAGATGCCCAAGGGCGACCGGGTGACGACGCGGTACACCAACACGCGCTATCCCGATCTCGCGGCATCCACCTTTGATTTCGCGCCGCCCGCCGACGCGAACGTGAGCCGTCCGCTGGGCAAGTAGCGCAACCGCCCATCTGCTGCCCGATGTTCGGGAAAAAAGCGCGGAAAAACACTTGATCCGCGCCCGGGGATTGCCTAGATTCTTGGCCCTTCGCCAGGGTAGCTCAGGGGTAGAGCAGGGGACTCATAAGCCCTTGGTCGGGAGTTCAACTCTCCCCCCTGGCACTTTTTCTCCCTGTTTTTTCACGAAACGGGAAAGGAAAAGAAATGGTTCTTGCCTGGAGCGGGGAAACGACCGATAAAGCCCCCTCGCACCAGCGTCAACATCCCGGGAATCCGTTCCCGGAAACAAAAAAGGAGAGGTGGCTGAGTGGTCGAAAGCAGCGCTTTGCTAAAGCGCCGTACCCCTAAAGGGTACCGGGGGTTCGAATCCCCCCCTCTCCGCCA
>JBEBWR010000190.1:0-6130 GCA_040392045.1 Chthoniobacter flavus
GTGGAGCCGATGAGCCCGGCGGAAGAGGCGCAACTGCTCGTGGGCGATTTGATTCTGGAGGTTGACGGGACGCCGGTGGCGAACGTCGACGAGGTCCAAAAAGCCTTGAAGGGGAAGAAGGAGACTTACGTACTGAGTATTGAGCGCGAGGGGAGCCGCACCTACTCCGTGCTGAAAACCCGGCCCTGACCAATTACCGCTTCGGGAAAACGCCGACGGCGTTGATCACCCGTTTCCATTCCGGCGAGGAGGCGCTCCGCAGGGGGATGCGCGGGCTGACCCAGAGCGCCGAAGAGCTGCCACCATCGAGATTCAGCGCGCGCTCAATCGGGGGAAGATCCGGGAAGAGCTGCGGAGTGGCCAGCAGTTGCCCCGCTTCCGCGAGCGTTACGGGGCTGATCAGCGCGAGCGCGGTGACGCCGTGACGATCCGCGAGAAGGACCGTACGCGCGGCGGGCTTCCGGGCATTCAGACCGGCGACGACGCTGCCTTTATCGACCAGATACGGCCCGGCTTGTAGAGCCTCGCGGAGCGCTTTGGTCTTTTTGAACTCTGCGCGGCGCAGCAGTCGGGCGCGTTTCTCCGTGACTTCCAGTACGCCCGAGAGCAGCTTGCTTCGTTCCAGCCCGTGGGTTTCGCGTCCCTCCATGACCACGATCCCGAGCGGTCGGCGGTCGGCATGAAAGTAGCCACCGTTGACTCCCGCCAGCGCGCCGCTCTTCCCGAGGGCATCAGCAACGCTCTGCCCTTCCGCCACCGGGACCACCTTCAGGCGCGTGCGGGTCGGGTCGAGCACGAGCAGCTCCACGGTGACCTCCCGGGGATGACCATCGGAGCGGAGACGCTTCTCCAGATGCGTGATCCCATGTCCTGAGGAGCGGTTTTCCGAAGCGGCGACCCGCCATGCGGCGTGCCCATGAGTGACCATCACGAGAGAGAGCAGAAAGGGGAGAACGCGGGCAGGCATCGTCCTTCACCATGCCGCCGGAAGGGGCCAGCCGTCAATGCGGTAGCGAAAATCGCTCGCGATTGCCTCCGGGAGATGTCATCAGTATCTTTCCGCATTGATTCCTATGAGCCCGCAACCGCGCATTCCCGTTACCATCCTCACCGGCTTCCTCGGAGCTGGCAAGACCACCCTGCTCAACTACATCCTTCAGCAGCAGCACGGCTATAAATTCGCCGTCATCGTGAACGAGATCGGCGAGATCGGCATCGACGGCGAACTGGTGGAGAACGCTCAGGAAGAGATCGTGACGATGAACAACGGCTGCGTCTGCTGCTCCGTGCGCAAGGATCTCGTCAAAAGCGTGCAGGCGCTCGTCAAGCGCGGCGGGTTTGACTACATCCTCATTGAGACCACCGGGATTGCCGACCCCGGTCCCGTGGCGCAGACCTTCCTGAATATCCCGCAGCTCCAGCAGTACGTACAGCTCGACTCGATCATCACGGTCGTGGACGCCGAGCAGATCGAAAAGCAGATGGCCGAAGTGGAGACCGCCCGCGAGCAGATCGCCATGGCGGATTTCGTATTGCTCAACAAGACCGACCTCGTCGACGACGCGCAGCTCTGTGCCGTGGAAGCAAAGATCGGCGAGTTGAATCCACACGCGCAGGTCTTCCGCACAAACCAGTCGCAGGTGAATCTCAAGGAAGTGCTCGACATGGCGGCATTCGACGTCGATCGGAAGCTGGCGATCGACCCGAAGTTCCTCGACGAGCTGAACCACCGCCATCACCACGAGATCCAGTCGCTTTCGTTCTCCTACGACAAGCCGTTCAGCATCGAGCGCTTTGAGGCGTTTGTGAACTACCTCTCCGCGAACGCGAAAGTCTTCCGCTCCAAAGGCTTCCTCTCCCTCTCAGGTAATCCGCGCCGCGCTCTGTTTCACGGCGTGAACAACCGCTTCACGATCTTCTGGGATCGCCTCTGGGAAAAGGGCGAGACGCGCACGAGCCAGCTTGTCTTCATCGGCAAGAACCTCGACCGCGAGGCCATCGCCGCCGGGCTGGAGAAGTGCTTCGCGTAAAGCGTCTTACTTGCGAAGTGGCTCGTCCATCAGGCGGGCCACTTCTTCGCCGCTCAGGGCGCGGTTGCCGAGAAAGACCAGTTCGTCCACCCGGTTTCCGGGGCGCGAATGCAGGAAGCTGCTGAACGAAGCGTCGCCGTCGATGGCCGGAATCGTCTCCGCCGGGACGGCCCCGCCCGCAAGCTCCACGCCGTCGAGGTAAAGCGTCACTTTCCCCGCATCGTACGTGGCCGCGATGTGGAACCACTGATCCACCGGAACTTCAAACGCCTTCGAGCGGACACTCACGCCGTCCGCTTCAAAAGCCAGCCGTTGCAGCCGGTCGATCCCTAGTGAAAAGCTACCCGGCAGACGCTCGCTTTTCCCGGAGCGCCGCAGGAGCGTGCATCCGGTGTCGTTGGACTCCAGCTTGATCCAGCCCGCGATGGTCAGCGCGGGGGTGGCGGCGAAAAGCTCGGGGCGACTGGAGCTGGAGAGGTAAAACCCCGCCGGGGCATTCCGCACACCCGCCTGAATCAGCAGGCTGCCGCTGCCGACTTTCGCATCGGCGGTGGAGACATGGCTGGCTTTGGAGAGCGGAATTTCCTCGATATTACCGAGTACGTCCGACGTGGATTCGTTTCCCTCCGGCTGCTCAAAGTCGAGCACGAAGGAGGGCGGCTCCGCGGAGGCGGTGGAGAGGCAGAAGAGGGCGAGAAGAAGAGATGAGGTGATTTTCATGGCAGTAGACCGTCCGCTTCAGCGACGGCGCGTGGGATCAGCAGGGCAGCAGGGGTTTTGGCGGAGAGCATCGGAACGGAGTAGAGGTAGGGCATCGCCTTGCTTTCCAGTACGGCGACCGAGCCGTCCTCGCCCTCCCGCAACGCAATCCGCTTCACGCCCCAGTCGCGGAGCTGAATCCTTCGACCGGCGCTCCACTCTCCACCGGGCAGCCCCTTCCGAAGCTCGACGGTGATCGTGCCCCGGCTGGTGCTTTCGAGGTGAAGGTGGCGCGTTCCTTTCGGGAGGTAAAAGTACCAGAGGCGCGGCGTAAGGGTCGAGCCTTCCAGCGGGATCGCATAGGTTTGCCCGCCAGTTCCCCGCGCAGTCTCGCGCTGGAGATCGTAGTCCAGCGAAGTAAGGCGGGAAGCGACCGCGCCCGGCCCGACTTCCACGAGATAAGTCCCGGCAGCGGGAGCCTTATAGCGTCCCTCGGCAACGAACCAGGCGCTGCCGTCCTCCCGCTCCACGCGGGTCGCCGGGACCTCCGTTTGCGTCAGATCGACTTCCTGCCGCCACTCCTTCGCCTGCGCATCCCAGCGGCTTACGCCGTAGGCGACATCCCGCGCGCTGTTGGGCTTGCGTTTAGGCAGCTCTTCGGGCCAGACCATCCGGAAGCCGATCTCTTCGCCCTCGCGGGTGGCGATGGTATAGAATCGGGCATCCTGCCGGTTGAGCAGCGGGCCGGGCTGGTAGTTGTAGGCGACGTAGTTCTTCTCCTCCGGCGCCTGAGCGAATTGGGGAATGGCGACGAGATCGTTCAGATCGACCTCGCTCCCCCGCCGTCCGTTCGCCAGTGTTGTATCGGCAAAGGAAATCACCTCTTCCTGCGGCCAATAGGCAAGGATCTTTTCCCACCACGCGGCCGTCTCCTCCGGTGTATAGTGAGCGGGGCCGGTCGCCAGTTCATCCCCCACCAACTCGGGCACGCGGTAGCGTCCATCGAAAACGCGCTTGGCGACCATCACCATCGCCGTCATGTACGATGTCTGTCCTTTCCAAAGGAACTCCTTGAGCGCGTCGCTCGTTTTGGTCGCCTGACCGCTCTCCACGAGGTAATAGAAGTACCAGAACTGCTTTACCTCATCAATCCGCTGGCTGGCCACACGGTCTCCGGCGGCAATGGCTTTCTTCCCCGCCGCGTCGAGCAGGCGGATCGCCCGGCCCCATGTGCTCGGCGAATTGACTAGCGACGGCTTCGGCGCCATGAAATCATAATAGGCACGCATCTCCTCCGACGCGGACCCGAAAGCCCGCTGAAACCACCGGTCGCGCAGCGCGGTCAACGCCTCCGGCGTCAGCTCCGGATTCCAGAACATTTTCGTCAGCAGATAATACCGCAGGCCATACTTCCCGAAGTTGAAATCCGTCTCGGACTCCACACCCCGGACGCCCGCCTCGTAATACTCCCGCACCTGCAGCGCGATCTCTTCCGCCGTCATGCTTCCCTTGATGTTTCCGGACGAATAATCATGGAAGTACGCCTGACTCCAGATGGTGTAGATCACCGATGGGACCTGAGGGAGCAGCTCACGGTAGGCGGCGGCCATGTCCGTCTCGCTCCGGAGATTGGCCCACTGACCGCGCCCCCGGTTCTTCGGGAATCCGGCGATCTTGATCCGGATACGCGGATCGAGATTAAAGTGCGGCGGTACGTCGTGGTAGTTATAGCTCAGGAGATTGCAGTAGACCGAGGATTTCTTCGGCTGGCCCGTGGCGGTCACCTGCTGCTCCGGAGGCAGGCCGTCGATATAGCGATCATACTCGGCGAGCAGCCAGTTATTGAACGCATAGACGATATCGCTCGGCGAGTTTCCGTCCCAGCGTTCGGTCGGCTGATCAATCCCGCGAAAGCCATGCAGCCGATACGGACCAAAGCTTTTCCCCCGCTCTTTGAGATAGGCGGGGTACCACTCAGGGTTCTTCACCATTTCGCGGATTCGCGCGTATTGCGGACTGCCATCCTCGGGATCGGTGCTGAAATAGAAAGCCTTGTCCGGGGTTTCCGCGAAAGCTTTCTCCGAGCGCTCAATGAGCGTATCCAGAATCACGCGGCGCGTCAGTTCGGAAGTAAGATCAAGGCTGGCTCCCGCGCCGCGATGAAGCAGATCGCGTTCGTTCCATTCCTTGCCATCGGAGAGAAAGCAGCGCGGCAGCTTCCCCTTTTCGCCGCGATTGATCCAGAACACTCCTTCATTGGATGTGTCGGCGGCAGGGCGCTCGCTCTCTTCTCCGATGATCACCTTCGGAAAGAGGAAGCCCTCGGTTTTCTCCTGGTCATGCATCGCCTGTATGACAGGGCGGTGATAGCGGACCAGCGCGTGGCCGCCGCGGATGCGCGGCATCGACTGTCCGAGCTGCCGCGTGCCGACCCTCCAGCGGCGGTAGCTTTCGTAGACAGTCTCGTCCGGGGGATGGGAGAGCGTGACGCGAGCCAGCGTGCCGACACCCCGATCCTGCCCCGTGGTGGGCGCGAGCAGGCGGTTATAGAGGCCGGGGCGCGAAGTTTCCTCCCAGTTGAAGACGAGATCGCGTCCGGTGAAATCGGGGACGTGCACCCAGTTTGGCCCCATGCCTAGTACTTCATAGCCGACCGACTCCAGCAGCGCGACGATTCCGGCGGAGATGCCGTCCGCGCGGTTCGCGACGATGAGCACGCGGCCTTTCTCCGACTTACCGTAGTAGGCTTCCGCTGCGTCGATTCCGTCAGGCCGCTCCGCCGCGAGGGCCTTTTTTATTGCCGCGTTCTCCTTTGCTTCCGGTGGGGCTGAGTCGCGCGTGGTGAGGATCACGCCGGTGGCGTCATCGGCTGTTCCGACGCGGATCTCCGGCTCCTTGCCGGTCATCTTCGTAACCGCCTCACGGAGGTAATTTAGCGTGGCATAGAGGGAGTCGGTCTGCGTCTTATGCAGCGGCTGGCTGCGGACTTCCTCAAAGGTCCATCCCTCGGGTACGAGATCGGGAGTAATGATGATCGGAGCGGGCGTTCCGTCCGCAGGGACTGCTACGAACGGTTCGGGAGCCGCAAAGGCCGGACCGGCACCGAACCACACGCCAAGGAGAAAGAGAGGGAGAGGTTTCATGGCAGCTTTAGCGCACAGAGGTTTGGACACTTTCCTGATAATCGCTTACGGCCTGTTTCGGTTCGTCCATGGGACGCTCCACCGAGACGAGGCGTCGGAGGTAAATCTCCGGGCGACGGGCGGGCCGGTAATCGCTCAGGTGCAGAATCTTCTCCGGCAGTTCGATCACCACTTTCTTGAGCTTCAGCGGATAGTGTACGACGCCGTCCTTGTTGCTTTTCCACTGGCTGTTGGCAGCCCAGGGGAATCGTTCGCCGG
>JBEBWR010000191.1:0-6126 GCA_040392045.1 Chthoniobacter flavus
CTTCCGTCTCGTGCACAATGACCGGGCGCGGTGCACGTGCCGGGCGACGGCTTACCCGCCGATGGCGACGGCTCTGCTTCTCCCCTTCAGCTTTTTCAGCCGTCTTTTCCTCTGCCTTGGTGGTCTCACCGGCCTTCGCCTTGGTGCGCGACTTAGCCTTGCTCGCCTTCGCTGGAGTAGCGGCGGGCGTGGGTGCGGGCGTCGTGCCCTGAGCCAATACAGGGGTAGCTCCCAGCAGAAGAAGGAGGGGAATGATTTTCATTGCGAGGTGAACCAATAGCAGAGGTTTTCGCGGTCAGCAAGGGGGCGTTTGCTTTCCCTTTCCCGCTTCGATACGCTCTCTTTCCGCAATGGACGAGGCCATCGACTCCTTTATCCTCTACCTCGCCACCGAGCGCGGCCTGTCGGAGAACTATCAGCTCTCCAACCGCCAGTCGCTGGAGGCCTTCGCCGCATGGGCTCAGGCGGAGCGCTCCCTCCATGCCCCGGAGTCGGTCCGCCCCGAGCACCTCACGGCATGGCTCGCGCACTGCCGCGCAGACGGGCTCGCCTCCGCCTCCGTCAAGCTGATGAGCGTGGCCTTGAAAGTCTTCTTCCGCTTCCTGCATACCCGCAAGATCATCCCGTCGGACCCCGCGGAGTTCCTCGTCATCCCGAAGATCGAAGCCTACCTCCCCGGCACGCTCAACGAAATGGAGACCGAGCAGCTTCTGGAAAGCATCGCCACCACCACTCCCCTCGGCCTGCGCGACCGCGCCATGATCGAGCTGCTCTATGGGAGCGGACTGCGCATCTCCGAGCTGGCGGAAGCCCGGCTGGAGCACCTGCTGCTGGAGGAAGAGGTCATCCGCGTCACCGGCAAGGGCGGCAAGACGCGCCTCGTTCCCCTCGGGCGCAAAGCCGCCCATGCCATCACCGAATGGCTGCGCAAGGGCCGCCCCGAGTTCATCAACCGCCGGACCGGCTCCGAGGTGTTCCTCTCCGTCAGGGGCCGGGGGTTGACCCGCGTCCGCTGCTGGCAGATCGTCCGGGAGCGCGCCCGACACGCCGGACTGGAAACCGCCGTCTACCCGCACCTGTTGCGCCACTCCTTTGCCACGCACCTCCTCGACAACGGAGCCGATCTCCGCGTCATTCAGGAAATGCTGGGGCATGCCAATATCGCCACCACGCAGATCTACACCCACGTCGCCCAGCCGCGCCTCAAGGAGATTCACCGCCGGTTTCACCCCCGGGGGTAATACCAACGACCAGAGGAGTTGGTATAAGCCCACGCCCCAACGAGCGACACCGCCCCGATCACTCCCGAGGCCGCCATCACGCCCGTCATGGAGAGCGCCGTCCCCTCATGGAAAAAGCCGACCGCCGCCCCCGCCGTCGCGCCGATCAGGAACTGCACCGCCCCCATCAGCGCCGAAGCGCTCCCCGCGTGCTCCCCATGCGGCGCAAGCGCCACGGCCGCGTAGTTGGGGAATACCAGCCCCACGCAGAAGAGCGAGAGAAAGAGCAGGCTGAAAAGCGGAGCGAAGCTATCCCGCCCCGTCAAAACCAGCAGCGGCAGCCCCGTGGCAAAGAGCGCCATCCCCGCCGTCGCCACGCGCAGGATCGCGAGCGACTCCCAGCGCCGCAGCAGCGCCCGATTAAGCTGCGTCGCCGCGATCAGCCCCAGCGCATTCAGGCCGAAGAACAGCCCGTAGCGCTTCAGATCCAGCCCATGCAGCTCCATCAGGACAAAAGGCGACCCCGCAATATAGGCAAAAAGCACGCCCGAAGCGCATCCCCCGCAGATCATATAGGCTACAAACTGCCAATCCCGCAGCAGCAGCCCGAAATTCCGCAGCGCCATCCCCACGCCGCCTTTCACCCGCCGCTCCACCGGCAGCGTCTCCGGCAGCATCCGGAACGCCACCATCCCGCAGAGACTCCCGAAGAACGCGAGCACCACAAAAATCCCCCGCCACGAGCTGATGCTCAATACCTCCACTCCCAGCCACGGCGCCAGAATCGGAGCCACCCCCATCACCAGCATCAACTGGGAAAAAATCCGCGCCGCCTCCCGCTCCTCAAAGCAGTCGCGCACCGTCGCCCGCGCGATCACCACTCCCGCCGCCCCTCCCAGCCCCTGCACCACTCGCGCCGCCACCAGCATCTCCAGCGAGCGCGCCATCATGCAGCCGAGCGATCCGACCACGAAAATCCCGCACCCCACCAGCAGCGGCTTCCGTCGCCCGAAGCGATCCGCCAGCGGCCCGTAAAAGAGCTGACATACCCCCATCGCCAGAAGGAACGCCGCCAGCGTCAGCTCCACCGCCCCCTGCGCCAGCGCCAGTTGCTCCGTGATCTGCGGGAACGACGGCAGGTACATATCCACCGTCAGCGGCCCCACCGCCGTCAGCGCCCCCAGCAGCACAATCAGCTGCCACCCCATTCGCCCCCGCAGTTCCGAACCGTCCGGCTGTTCGCTCATCATCTACTGTAGCTCCCTGGGCAGCTTGCCCACCAGCAGCTTGATCCGCTCGGCATCGCCCCGCTTGCAGACCAGAATCGATTCCCCCGACTGCACCACGATCAGATCGTTCACCCCCACGAGCGCCACCCGCGTCTGCCCCTCCGAATAAACGATATTCTGAAAGGCATCCACCGTAGTCACCTGCCCGCGCACCGCATTCCCCTCCCCGTCCCGCTGCCAGTACTTCGACGCCGCCACCCAGCCGCCCACATCGTCCCAGTCAAATCCCGCCTCCACCATCAGCACACGCTCCGCGCGCTCCATCACCGCATAGTCAATCGAAAGCTTATGGAGCGCCGGGAACGTCTCCTTCAGGCAGGCCTGCGGATCGTCCGCCGTCGCCAGCCGCTCCACAAATCCCGCCAGCACAGGCTCGTGCTTGGAGAACTCCCGCCGGATCGACGCCACCTGCCAGACAAACATCCCCGCATTCCAGCGGAAATTTCCCCGTTGCAGAAACGCCTCCGCCAAGTCCGGATTCGGCTTCTCCCGGAAGCGCTTCACCTCAAAGACCTTCCCCGCCGCCCCTTTGATCGCGACCTCCGCGCCCTCCTCAATATAGCCAAAGGAAGGGCAGGCCCAAGTCGGCTGAATCCCGATGGTCACCAGACTGCCGCACTGCTCCGCCGCCGCCGCCGCCGTACGCACCGTCTCCTGAAATCCCGACACGTCGGTGATCAGATGGTCTGCGGGAAGCACCACCATCGTCGCCTCCGGATCGCGTCGCGCGATCATCCCCACTCCGAGCGCAATCGCCGGAGCCGTGTCGCGCTTCGCAGGCTCCGCGATCACATTTTCCTGCGGGATCTCGCCCACCAACCCGCGGACCGCCGCCTCCTGCTCCTCATTCGTCAGCACCAGAATCCGCTCCGGCGGGATCATCCCCTTCAGACGCGCCAGCGCCCCCTCCAGCAGCGTTTCATCCGAAAAAAGCGAAAGCAGTTGCTTCGGGCGATGCCGCCGACTCAAAGGCCAGAAGCGTTCGCCGCTTCCCCCCGCCAGCACCAGTGCAAAAAGATTCTGTGCCATAAGAGAAACGCAATCTGACTTGCAACTGCGGCAGGTCAAACAAATAATAGAGCCGCCATTATGTCCAAGCCCCTCTTCAAATCGGATCTTCCCGTCCAGAGCCTTGCCGCCGTTACACAGACCGCCGTCAGCTGCGGCATCGGGCTGTTGCTCGCCACCAAGCTCCAGCGGAACGCCCAGCGGACCACCGCTTTCGCCATGCTTGGCGTCGGCGCTCTGGCTACGCTCCCGCTCGTTTATGAGCTGGTTGCCCGGCGGCTCTCCGGCCCCAAAACCGAGCGCGGAATGCGCCGGACCCTCGACACAATCCGGCATGATTCCGGCTTTGATCCCGGCTTCGCGGACGACGCCGAGATCGTCTGATCCGCCCCCGTCTGCGACCCTGCAATCCCGCAAAATTTCTCACCGGGAAAACAGTCTGGCTTGACCTGTGGCACAGCGCCCGTTTCAATGCGCGTTTTCCCAACCATTCCCTTCAAAGGAGGCGACTTTTGGATATCAAAGATATTAAAACCCTCATCGATATGATGAGAAAGAACGATCTCTCCGTTTTCAAAATGGAGAACGAGGGCTTCAAGATCACGCTCAAGCGCGGACAGGAGCCCGTCATCAGCACCTTTGCCGCGCCGGCCCCGGTAGCAGCCTACGCTCCGGCCCCCGTGCCAGCCGCAGCCGCTCCCGCCGCGGCTGAAGCAGCCCCGGCGGCTCCCGCCGAAAACCTCCGGGAGATCACCTCCCCGATGGTCGGCACGTTCTACGCCTCTCCCTCCCCGGACGCCGGGCCGTATGTCAAAGTCGGCGACAGCGTCACGCCCGATACCGTCGTCTGCATCGTCGAAGCGATGAAAGTGATGAACGAGATCAAGGCCGAAGTCAGCGGCGTCATCGCGGACATCACCGCCGAAAACGGCAAGCCCGTCCAGTTCGGACAGGCCCTCTTCAAAATCCGCTAACGCACCCGCCGCTGCTGTTATGATCATCTCCCGGAGCGACAACGAATCTCCGGGAGACCTCACCCTTTCTCCGATGTTTGATAAAATCCTCATCGCCAATCGTGGCGAAATCGCTCTGCGCGTCATCCGCGCGTGCAAAGAGCTGGGCATCCGCACCGTCGCCGTCTACTCCGAGGCCGATGTGGACTCCATGCACGTCCAGCTTGCCGACGAAGCCATCTGCATCGGACCGGCGCCCAGCAATCAGAGCTACCTTAAGCTCGACCGTATCATCTCCGCCGCCGAGATCGCCGACGTCGACGCCATTCACCCCGGCTACGGCTTCCTCGCCGAGAACGCGCACTTCGCGGAAATCTGCGGCAGCTGCAACATCAAGTTCATCGGGCCATCGTCGGACTCCATCCGCCGCATGGGCGATAAGAACACCGCCCGCGAAACCGCGCGGAAAGCCGGTGTCCCCATCACGCCCGGCAGCGACGGCTGCATCGAGACTGAAGAGGAAGCCCTCGCGGTCGCCCGGAAAGTCGGCTACCCCGTCATGATCAAAGCCGTCGCCGGTGGCGGCGGCAAGGGGATGCGCCCCGCGCACAACGACGGCAGCCTCGTCCAGGGCTTCCGCGCCGCACGCATGGAGGCGGAGAAAGCCTTCGGCAACGGCGACGTCTACATCGAGAAGCTCATCGTCAACCCGCGCCACATTGAGTTTCAGATCATGGCCGACACGCATGGCAACGTCGTGCACGTCGGCGAGCGCGATTGCTCCATCCAGCGGCGCAACCAGAAGATCGTCGAGGAATGCCCCTCCCCGATCATGACCGAAGATCTCCGCAAGCGGATGGGCGACGCCTCCGTCCGCCTCGCCGAGAGCGTCGGCTATGTCGGAGCCGGGACCATGGAGTACCTCGTCGACGCCGACGGGAACTTCTACTTCATGGAGATGAACACCCGCATTCAGGTGGAGCACACCATCACCGAGGAAGCCTACGGGTGCGACCTCGTGAAGGAGCAGATCCGCATCGCCGCCGGAGAAGAGCTGACCTCTTATGTCCGCGACGCCAAGCTGCGGTATCATGCCATCCAGTGCCGCATCAACGCGGAAGACCCCTTCCACAACTTCCAGCCCAGCCCCGGCAAGATCGACATCTACTACCAGCCCGGCGGCCGGGGCGTACGCGTGGACACCCACGCCTACTCCGGCTACACCGTCCCGCCGCACTACGACTCGATGATCGCCAAGCTCATCGCCGTCGGCACCACGCGGCAGAACGCCATCGCCCGCATGACCCGCGGCCTCGGCGACTACTACATCACCGGGATCAAAACCACCATCCCCTTCCAGCAGGGTATCATGAAGAACCCCGACTTCATCCGGGGCGACTACAACACCGGCTTCGTCGAGAAAGTCCTCGCCTCCGGCACGGCGTTCGTCAACCGGTAAGCTCTCAGAAAAGGGCGGCGAGAAATCGCCGCCTTTCCTCTTTCCGCCAAAAGCCCGTCGTCACCTGCCATGCCCTCCCCGATCATCCTCCCTGCCAACCCCGCCATCGGCGCTCGCGGCGACCTTCACCTCTACCTCCCCGAGCAGCCCGTCCGCCCCAACGGCCCGCACCCCTTCATCTTCGCCATTCACGGCGG
>JBEBWR010000192.1:0-6035 GCA_040392045.1 Chthoniobacter flavus
ATGGAGTACCGCTCGCATATGATCGGCGGCACGCTGCAAATTGAAGCTCGCCCGGGAGGCGGGACTGTAGTGCAATGCAGCTTCCGACGTTCCCCCGGAGGATCTGAAAATGTCTGACCCCGCCGCTGCCAGCCCCCCCATTCGCATCGTCATCGTGGATGATCACCCGATGTTGCGCGAACGCATCGCCCAGCTCATCAATAAGGAGGAGGGGATGAGCGTCTGCGGCGAGGCTGATAATATTCAGGATGCTCTGGTGTGCATCCGGGAGCATCGCCCGGATATCGCCATCGTTGATATTTCGCTGAAAGGGTCGAGCGGACTGGAACTGATCAAAAACCTGAAAGCAGAGGGGATTCAGACGCCGGTGCTTGTGCTCTCCATGCACGACGAGTCGCTCTACGCGGACCGCGCCTTGCGCAGCGGAGCGAAAGGTTACATCACCAAGCATGAAGGCTCCGAGGTGGTGATGGAGGCGATCCGTTGCGTGCTCGGCGGGAAGGTCTACCTCAGCGCGGATCATACGGCGCGGATTCTTCAGCGACTGACGGAGAACGGCCCGGAGTCCGGCGCGCCGTCGGTCGATCTGTTGGCGGACCGGGAGCTGGAGGTCTTCCAGATGATCGGGCAGGGGCATACAACGCGGGAGATCGCCGAAGCGCTCCATCTCGGAGTGAAGACGGTGGATACCTATCGCGAGCGGATCAAGCAGAAGCTCGACCTGCGAAACGCCGCCGAGCTTTACCGCCGGGCGACGGAGTGGGTACAGCAAGGCTTGCAGGGCGAAGGCTGACCGTTTATAGCTACCCCTTCACCCCCCCTTTTTTTCCCGCTTTCATGGCGTCTACCTTGTTGTGCCCCGATGATGAAGCGCTTCAGCGCTTTCGCGAATGGAATGAGCGTGCCTGCTACCTCCGGGCGTGGGAGGCTGCGCAAGCTTATGCACCGCTGAAGGAGTGGACGGGACGCGAGGGCCGATTGGAGGCGTCGCGGCTGGCGACGGGACTGCATGATCAGCGGCTCGGGAGCGCGCTGACGCTCCGGGCGGTTCGCGAGTTCCCCGGCGACGCGGAGTGTTTCTTCATGGCGCTTTTCGCGTACTCCTCCCGCTATGGGGCGCTCCCCGGACTGCGGAAGCTCCGGGCGTGGCGCGAGCGGTATGGCGCGGTGAATGATCCGGCGCTGGAGGCGGATTTTTGCGCGACGGAGGGCTGGCTTTATGCGGCGCTCAATGATTTCGAACCGGCGCACGAGGCGATTGCGCGGGCACTAACGCTGGCTCCGGAGGGCTATTGGGGGCATACGGAGCTCTCGCGGGTACTGGAGATGGAGGACCGCTACGACGAGGCGCTGGAGGCGGCGTCTAGAGGCTATGAGCTGGCGCCGTATCGGCCCTCAGTAGTGCTGCAACTGGTGGACTGCCTGGTGCACAAGGGGCGCGATGACGAGGCGATCGCACTGCTCAAGCGCGCGCACGCGGAGGGAGAGTCGTCGCACTTTGCGATGCGGCTGGTCTACTTCTACAGCGAGCGGGAACAGCCCGACGACGCGCTGCATTATCTGGCGGAAGGCGAGCGGCAAGCGCCGCTGGTGGACAGGCGCGGGAAGGAGTGGCTGCGGCGGAGGCGCGCGGACATGCTCTATCTCAAGGGGGATATGGAAGGCTTTCTGGCAGAGGCGGAGGAGCTGCCGGAGGGGAGTTTTCATCGGCGGGCGGCGACGTCCCTGCGGCGTCCCGGTGCGTTCTCCCGGGAGCGCAAGCGGCTGGAAGTTCCCTTTATCCGGCAGCATCGGATGACCTGCGCCCCGGCGACGCTGGCCGCGCTGGCGGCGTACTGGGGAAAGCAGTGCGATCACGAAGAGATCAGCCGGGCAATCTGCTACGACGGGACGCCGTGGCAAAAGGAGCGGCTATGGGCGGAGGCAAACGGGTTTCACACCGCGGAGTTTCGCCTGACGCGGGAGAGCCTCATGGCGCTGATTGATCGCGGCGTCCCCTTTACACTGACGACGCAGAGTATTCTCAATGGCCATTTGCAGGCCTGTATCGGCTATGACGACCGGCAGGATGTCGTGTTGCTGCGCGATCCCACGGAGCGGCACTACGGCGAGGTGCTGCGGGAGGCGTTGATCGAGTCCCACCCGGTACGCGGCGTGCGCTGTCTGTTGCTCCTGCCGGAAGAGGAAAAGTGGCGCATTGAGGGCGTGGAGCTGCCCGATGCGGCGTGGTACGATGCTTACCATGACTTTTGCGTGGCGGAGGAGGGGCACCAGCGAGGGGCGATGGTGACGGCGATGGAGCGGATTCCGGCGGAGCATCCCCTCGGGATGTGGACGGCGTATCAGTTGGCAATGTATGACCGGAATGCCGTCGTGGCCAGTCAGGTGCTGGAGCGGCTGGTGGAGCGATTTCCGGAGAATGCCCCGCTGCGGCATTCGCGGCTGATGGCGGTGCAGCTCCGGGGCGATTTTGCGTTGGAGCGGCGACTGATCGCGGAAGAGCTTCAGCGCGAGGGGTGCGACCCGATTTTCTACGCGGAGATGGGCGAACTGCTCCAGCGCGATGCCCGTCATGCCGTGATGGCGGATTACTACCTGCGCAAAGCGATCCGGCTGCGGCGGACGACCGGAGCGGTTTATGCAAGCTATGCGGCGTTTCTCCGGCAGCAGTGGCGGTTTCACGAAGCCGCCGAGGTACAGCGCGTGGCGGCATGCAGCGAGGTGGCCTCGGAGTATTACTCCGCCGGGTATGCGCAGCTTTGCCGACTGGCGGGAGAGCCGGAGAAGGGCGTGACCTTTCTTCGCAGCCGGGTGGAGCGGCAGGGGAGTAAAGCTGCCGGGCCGTGGCTCACGCTGCTCGAAGAACTCAATACCCAGCATCGCGCGGCGGAGGCGATGGAGCTGCTGGAGCGCGCATTTCTCGCGCTGCCGGAGGATGGGCAACTGCTGTTGCAGGCGGGGTATCTCTTGGCAACCTCGGGGCAGCAGGAGCGCGGTCTGGAGCTGATGCGGCGCGCTCACGGGCGGGTGTACGAAGGGCAGTGGACCTCGGAGATGGCTTACGTCTGCTCCGTGCTCGGGCTGCGCGATGAGGAGCGGGAGCACCGCCGCGCTTATCTGAAGCTGGAGCCGCGTTCGCTCGACGGGCACCGGACCATGGCTATCCTGCTCTCGGAAGAGGAGGGCGGAGAGGCTGCTGTAGCGTTTCTGCGGCAGGCGACGGAGGCGCAGCCCGATTGGGCGGCGCTCTGGGCGTTGCGTGCGAGCTGGGAGGCGCAGGAAGTAGGGCCGGAAGCGGCGATCGTCTCGCTGGAGCGCTCGCTGGCGATCTGCCCGGATGCGGATGGAGAACTGGCAAATCTTGCCCGGCACCGTTTCCGGGCAGGGCAGGTGGAGGCGGCGTTTGCCGATGCGCGCGAGGCGTTGGCGAAAAACCCGCATGCACCGGAGAATTACCGTACCCTCGCCGCGCTGCTCAGCGAATCGGGACAACGGGAAGAGGCCGCAGCGATGTACCGAGAGGCACTGAAGCTGGACGTAGACAATACCCTCTCCGCCGAGGGCCTGATGGAGCTGGCCGCGACGAAGAGCGAGCGCCATGCCGCGCTCGACTTCATCGAGCGGGAGATGCGCCGTCAGGTTTCCAATGGCGACATCGTTCCCTGCTACCGTACGCTTGCCTACCCGCTGCTGGAGCCGGAGATGCTGCGGAAGCGGCTGGCGGGCTTTTGTGAAGAGCGGCCCGACCTTTGGCAGACGTGGCAGGCGCGGCTTGAGCAGGCGCTCGATATGGAGCTAGCCGAAGAAGCGCGGGCCATCGGACGCGAATTGACGGAGCGTTTCCCGTTGCTCCCGAGGATCTGGGTCGAGATGGCGCGCGTAGCCGAAGGGCCGGAAGAGGAGATCCGCGCGCTTCGCCGGGCCGTCGATATCAGCCCCGGCTGGAGCTTTGCCGTGACCCGCCTCTCCGAAGCGCTCCAAGGGGCGGATCGGTATGACGAGGCGCTCGCCGTGCTTGAAGAGAACACGCGGCGCAACCCCGGAGACGGCGCGGCTTATGGCTATCCGGGGGAACTGCTCTGGCGGCTCGGACGGCGCGAGGAGGGCTTCGGGCTTCTGCTTGCGGGGATGAAGCGCTGCCCGGGTTATCAATGGGGCTGGGGGCAGCTGGCGGAGTGGGCCGTAGAGCTCAAGCGCGAGGATGACGTGGAGGAAGTATTACTGGGTCACCTATCCCGGCGTCAGCACCTTTCCGATTGGCACCTGACGGTAGCGGACGTTTTCATCGCGCTGGGGCGTCGTGCGAAGGCTCTGGAAGGGATCGAGGAGGCGCTCCAGCGCTTTCCACAGCACTCAGCGCTTTATGAACGCCACGCCCGCCTGCTCGCTGGCGAGCGCCGCTATGATGAGGCGCTCGCCGCCTGCACTCGGGGCGAAACGTCTTCCCCGGAGGGGCCGCATCTGAAAGGCCGCCGCGCCGCGGTGCTCTACGAAATGGGGCGCAGCGAAGAGGCCATCACAGAGCTGCGCGCGACATTACAGAACTGGCCGGACTACTCGTGGGGCTCGCGCATGCTCTACCGATGGCTCTGCAATGCCGAGCGCTGGAAGGAGGCGGTCGCGCATTGCCGGAACTGGGTGCGCTACGAGCCGCAGTTCTCCACCGCGCACGGCTGTCTCGGCGAAGCGCTTGAGCAGACCGGCGACCCGGCAGCGGCTCGCACGGCTTATGCCAAAGCGCTGAGTATTGATCCCGGCTACCTCTACGCGGGCCAGCAGCTCTTTGGTCTCCAGCTCGAAGCCGAACAGTACGAGGAAGCTGGCGCAACGCACCGCCTGTTGGAGCGGCATCTCCCTGCGGAAGACCTGCGGCTTTACCCGATCCGGCTGGCCTTCCGCCTTGGACAACGCGAAGAAGCCGTCACGGCGACCCGCCAGTGGTTGAGCGATCCGGAGGCCGATCCCGCCGCGCTGGCGGCGCTACCCGGGCTCTACGCCGACGATCACCGCACGGAGATCTGGCGCAAGCTCGTGCAGGAAGCGATGCGTAGTCAGCCTGAGCCATCGGTGCCGCTGCTGGAGCTTTGGGTCCGTTCCCTTGCTCCGAAGGGGCAGCTCCGGGCGGCCCGACGACTCCGGCAGATCAGCGACCTTGAGGCGCGGGCAAAGGGATGGATTGCCCTGCTGGATCAGGCTACTCCGGGAGCGGAATGGCGCACCCGCTATGTCATCTGGAGACACCGTCAGTGGCTATGCTCGCGGGTTGACACCTGGGGAGCCGCCGGGAGCGCCCTTTTGGAAATCGGCGCTCCTCGTGCTGCGAACCGCTGGTTTGCCGCGCAGCGCCACCCGCTCGACGCGCTAGCTCCCGGGGCGCTTTTCAACGCGAGCGTCGCCCGGTCCGCCGTCAAAGGATGGGACGCCGCTCTTCCGCTACGCACCCTGTTCCTTCGGGTCGCCCCCGAGAACCACCTCGCAACGGTCCAGCGAACGATTCTGGCGCTGGATCACGCGATGAACGGAAGGATCGCGCAAGCCGTTGAGGATTCAAGGGGTGTCCATGCCGGGCAGTTGAGCGGCTACTACCTTGCGATGCATCAACTGCTGGAGAGCATCCTTCACGCAGCCGAAGGCCGGGAGGAAAAAGCCCGCGAGGCTTACAGCGACGCCGTAACGACATTTAATGGCTGGGACGCGGACAACCTGACTGCTTATGCCTTGAAGCGGACGCAAAAGCGGCTTGCCGCGCTCCTGCCTTGGGCCAACGGAAAGAGCCGTAAAATCCGAAAAGCATGGGGCTGCTATCAAAAGACAAACTTCGGGCGTGCCGCAGCCGTCAGTTTTGCGATCTACATTGCATACCGGCTCCTGAAAGAGGCAGTCAACATATCGGGTTAACCTCTGGTTTTTGTCTGCAATATTCCGGCAATTTTGCGATTGCCACCCCCCTCCTCTCCAAGCAAGATACGCCGTCATCCACCGCCGGGGTGGTGAAATTGGCAGACACGCCAGACTTAGGATCTGGTTCCGCAAGG
>JBEBWR010000193.1:0-6002 GCA_040392045.1 Chthoniobacter flavus
CGGCGACGAATCGCGATCTGCGGACGGAGGTGCGCGAGGGGCGATTCCGCGAAGATCTCTACTTCCGGCTGAATGTGGTGGAGCTTCGTATCCCCCCGCTGCGCGAGCGGCGGGAGGATATCCGCTTTCTCGGGGGGCGTTTCATCCGGCGCTTTGCCTCTTCGCCAAAGGCGGCGATCAGCCTGAGCGAAGAAGCGTGGCGTACGATGGAGGCCTATGATTGGCCGGGGAATGCCCGCGAGCTGTTGCACCAGATCGAGCGTCTCTCGGTCCTCTACGCCGGGCAGCAGATCGCCCCGGGGCATCTCGCCGACCTGCGCGGCTCCTCGCTGCCGCCCCCGGGCGAGCGCTACGCGGACGCCCTGCTGGACTTTCAGCGCCGCTACTTCCGCGACAGCCTCACCGCCGCCGGGGGCAACCTCGCGCAGGCCGCCCGACTGGCGGGGCTGGACAAGAGCCAGTTTCACCGCATGATCGTCCGCCTCGGGCTGCATTCGCCGGGGGAACGGGGGCGCGGGTAAGCGCGGGGACGGTTTTATTCCGATGAGTACAGGCGTATGAACATCCGCCTTACCGCCCACTCCGAAAGCTGGCCCGTGGCCGGTCATTTCACCATTTCGCGCGGCAGCCACACGCATGCGGAGGTAATCGTGGTCACGCTCTCGCAAGGCGGCGCGACCGGGGCGACCGGCCGGGGAGAGGCGACCCCCTCCGCCCGCTATGCGGAGTCGATCCCCCGAAGTCTTCAGGAACTGGAGATCGCGGCGACGGCGCTACGGCATGGCGCAACCCCGGACGACCTCCTCGTGCAACTCCCCGCCGGGGCCACCCGCAATGCGCTCGACGCGGCGTGGTGGGATCTCCGCTGCAAACAGTCGGGCCAGCGGATCACGGAGCTGCTCGGGATCGCCCCGCTCCAGCCGGTGACCACGGCTTATACGATCAGCATCGACACGCCCGGGGCGATGGAGGCGGCAGCACGCGAGCAGGCGCACCGCCCTCTGCTCAAGATCAAGACGGGAGGCGACGGAGTGGTCGAAAGCGTTCAGGCGGTCCGGCGCGGGGCTCCCGGGAGCAGGCTGATCGTCGATGCGAATGAAGCATGGCCGCCGGAGCATCTCGCGGAGTTGCTTCACGCGATGGCGGATCTCGGCGTGGCGCTCGTGGAGCAGCCGCTGCCCGCCGGGCAGGATGGAGCGCTCGCCACGTTGCGCCGTCCGCTGCCGGTCTTTGCCGATGAATCGGTCCATACCTCCGCCGATCTCCCCGCGCTGCGCGACCGCTACGACGGGGTGAACCTGAAGCTCGACAAGGCCGGAGGGCTGACCGAAGCGCTCCGGGCGCGCAACCGCGCACGCGAGGAGGGGCTGCGGGTGATGTGCGGCTGTATGCTCGGGACGTCGCTGGCCATGGCTCCGGCGATGATCGTGGCGCAGGGGGCGGAGGTGGTCGACCTCGACGCCCCGCTGCTCCTCGCGATGGATCGACAGGACGGCATCGTCTACCGCGATTCGACGATGCAGCCCTTTTCCGCCGCACTCTGGGGGTAGCAACAGCTGATAAAAGGGATTGAACAACGGCGGGAGGCTTCCTAAGTTACTCCCCCCTTCCGTTGTCCTCTGCACTTTCCATTCCGTCCTCCGTCGCGTTAATTCGCGACGCTGTTGCCCGCAGCGGCGACACCGATCTTTTCCGGGCTGCCGGAGAGGTACTCTCTGCCGTACCCGCGGCGGACGAGCGGGCTCGCCGCTTCGTGGAGATCGCCACCGCTTTTCAGGAGGAAGCACCCGGAGAAATACTCCGGCTGGCGCTTGCGCTGCTGGAGCAGGACGGGCGGGAGGAGGTGGCCCTCATTGCCGCGCCGCTGGCCTATGCAACGGGCGACCCCGCGCTGGCGGCGGAGCTGCTCGGGCGGGTCCCCCCCGGGCAGACACGCCGGGTCCGGCTGGAGCACCAGTGGCGCTACGACGCCATCGCCCGCGACCTTCAGCCCGGAAATACCCCGGCAGCGCTGCAACGTCTGGCTGATCTGCTGGAGGCGGCGGTCGACATCGCGCGGGAAGACGTTCGCGGAGCTTTTTATCGCCGGGCGCTGGAGCAGCTGGAGACGGCGCTGACCCGGATCGCGCCGTTTCTGCCCCGGCCTATCGCTCCCGCGCGGGGACCCCGACGGTTTCTCCAGCGGCTGCACCTGCTTCCCCGGCCCGCGCCGGAAGGCACGGAAGCGCGCGCGCTCCGGCTGGGGCAGCGGCGCGTCATGCAGATGCAGGAGCAGATTCGCGCCACCCTCCGCTGGCAGGAGCGCGGGGCCTTTCCCGATCGGCCTCCGACCGTTTCTTCGACCTTCGGGCCTTCGCGGCGGACGCTTTACCTCACGTTCGGGAGTCTTCCGCATCATACGAACGGGAACACCAGCCGGACCCACGGACTGCTGACCGCCATGACCGCCGAGGGGTGGGAAGTACGCGGGGTCACCCGTCCCGGATTCCCCAAGGAACTCAAGCCCGAGCTTCACGCGGCCACCGCGCCCATCTCTTCCGACGAGCCGTGGGAGAACAGCTACCGGCATCAGAACGTCCTTTATACCAACCTCCGTCCCGATGACGCGCGGCACCATCATTACGACGCGCTCTGGAAATTCGACACCCTCGTGGACGCCGCGCTGACGCTCGCCCGTCGGGATCGCCCGGCGCTGATCCACGGCGCGTCCAATCACCTCCTTGGGGCCGCTGCCGTCTACGCCGCCGGGCGCCTCGGCCTCCCGGGGATCTACGAGCTACGCGGGATGTGGTCGCTCGACTTTGCCGCGCTCAACCCCGACTTTGCCGGGACGTGGGAGCACCAGCGGATGGAAGCGCTGGAGGTGGAGGTCGCCCGGCGTGCGAGCCATGTCTTTTCGATCTCACGCGGGCTGCGCGATTTCCTCATCGCGCGGGGCATCGCGGCGGAGAAGATCACGCTGCTGCCCAATGGCGTGAACCCCGAGCGCTTCACCCCCGGCCCTCCCTCGTCCGAGCTTCAACAGCGGCTTGGGCTGACGGGGCGCACCGTCATCGGCTTTGTCGGCACGCTCTCACACTACGAGGGGATCTCCACGCTCATCGACGCGCTTCACCTCCTGCGCCAGCGTCACGCCGGCCTTCCCTTCGCCCTGCTGCTGATCGGCAACGGCCCTGCGCGGCCGGCGGTCCTCCGGCAGATCGAAGCGCTGGGGCTGAGCGACCTTGTCGTAGCGCTGCCCACCGTCCCCTTCCATGAAGTGCAGGAGTACCTCCGGCTGGTCGACATCATCGCCATCCCGCGTCCGGCCCATGCGATCTGCGAGCTGGTCACGCCGATCAAGCCGTTTGAAGCGATGGTGCTCGGAAAAACCGTGGTAGCCTCCAGCGTGGGCGGGCTCACCGAGATCATCACTGACGGGGAGACCGGACTGATTCACGAAAAAGAGAGCGCCGAATCGCTGGCCGACACGCTTTCCCGCGCCCTCGCCGACTCCGCGCTGCGCGAGCGCCTCGGGGCCGCCGCCCGGGAATTTGTCCTCGCGCATCACGACTGGCGCGCCATCGTCCGCCAGCGGATCACGCCCGTGTATGAAAAGTTGATCGGATCATGAAAAAAGTTCTCACCATCATCGGTACCCGGCCTGAGGCCATCAAAATGGTGCCCGTACTCCGCGCCATCGCCGCTCACCCGGGGCTGGAGAGCTGCCTTTGCGTCACGGGGCAGCACCGCTCGATGATGGATCAGGTGCTCAACGTCTTTGACATCGCCGTCGATCACGACCTCAACATCATGCAGAGCGGCCAGACGCTCACCGATATCACCTGCCGCGTGCTCACCGGACTGGAGCCGGTACTTCGCGCCGAGCAGCCCGACTGGGTGCTTGTTCATGGCGATACCTCCACCACCATGGCGGGCGCGCTCGCGGCGTTCTACGCCCGCGTCCCCATCGGACATGTGGAAGCCGGACTGCGCACGGGGAACCTCGACGCGCCGTGGCCCGAGGAAGCGAACCGGAAGATCACCGACGCCATCGCGCGCGCCTACTTTGCCCCCACCGAGCTGGCCCGACAGAACCTCCTCGCCGAGCGGATCGCCCCCGAGCGCATTCTCGTCACGGGCAACACCGTCATCGACACGCTGCAAAGCACCTGCGCGCTCCAGCAGAGCCGTGCCGATCTGCGCTGCGCCTACGAAGAGCAATTCCGTTTTCTCGATCCATCGCGTCGGCTGATCCTCGTCACGGGCCATCGCCGGGAGAACTTCGGCTCCGGCTTTGAGAACATCTGCAAAGCGCTCCTCGTACTGGCGGACGAGCCGGGGGTGGAGATCGTCTACCCCGTACACCTCAACCCGAACGTGCGCGACCCGGTCAACCGCCTCCTTCAGGGGCGGAAGAATATTCATCTCATCGAGCCGCTCGACTATCTCCCCTTTGTCTACCTGATGAGTCGCGCCCACCTGATCCTCACCGACTCGGGCGGGGTCCAGGAGGAAGCCCCCGCGCTCGGCAAGCCCGTACTGGTCATGCGGGAAGTCACCGAACGCCCGGAAGCCATTCAGGCCGGCACCGCGCGACTGGTCGGCACCGACCCCGACACGATTCTCCAAGGCGCGCTCACGCTCCTGCGAAGCGAGGAGGAATACCGTCGGATGGCAACGGCAGTGCACCCCTTCGGAGACGGACGCGCCTCAGAGCGGATCGTGGAGTACCTCGTGGCCCACGACGGGTAAGAGGACTCACGCGAAGGCGGGAAACCGGGAAGGAATTAAGAAGATCTTTTTCCTCGTTCCCAAACTCTATTTGGGAACGCACTTGTAAGCGCAACTCTATTGCGCAAAGCGACTTGCACCAAGAACGCTGAAGGGGAAATAGAATTTCGGGGACAGAGGATGTTCCCAAATGGAGTTTGGGAACAAGGGAGTCCCGACGGTTGAGTCCCAACGGTTTTTAAGAATACCCCAACTTAAGTCCGCCCTCTCGCTTAAAGGCAGGCATCGCTCCGAAGGGTCGGGCCACGCCCGACCCGCGCGGCAGCGCGAGAAAGTCCAGACGAAGTCTGGTTAGCCCAAGCCGAATTTCAGGGTGTCTTCGTCGACTTCGGGCGGGTCTTCGCGCTCGATGAAATCGACGGGAATCCGGAAGCTGTCGGAGGAAAGATCGGGGCGTCCGATCACAAGCTGGCCCGAGAACAGGCCGCCTTTCTCGATATTAATCCCCTTCGCGTGAATGGTACCCTCCACGCGCCCCTTCTTGGCGATCGTTACCGTACCGTCCACATCGAGTCGACCCCGGTAGATGCCCTGAATCGTCACGCTCCGGGCTCGCACGGGGCGGGTTGCCTCCACTTCCGCGCGTTTGGCGATCACGAACTCATTCGTATCGACCGCGGCGAGCAGTTTGCCCTTCAGCTTCACCTTTACCTCGCCGGTAGAAATCAGATTGCCGCGGATCTTACCTTCGATATAGGCCTCGCGGCAGGCAATGCGGGAGCTGCTGACATCTCCCTTGGCGGTGACATGCACCCGCCCTTGCGTCTCAACGCTCCGGTTGAACGCCTCCTTGATCTTGAAATCCTCCAGAACAATGTAGACCCCGCAGTGGGGACACGAACTTGATCGCGCCGAGCTGTTGACGATCTGCTTTCGGCTACAGTGAAAGCAGGTAATCTCGTAGTCGCGATTTCCGGAGAGATAACGGATCACCCGCGAAAGGAGGGTCGGCCCCTCCTCGCGCGGAAGTTCCTTTGGCTTGCCCAGCTCGTAGTGTTCGCCGCACTTGCGGCAGAAAGTGCTCTGGACATAGGCCGACTCCAACTGCTTGAACCCGCAGTGCGGACATTCAACAGCAGCTTTGCCAACCGATGATTTTGGATTTTTTCCAGACACCTTCTGCCGAAATTAGGGGGGCGGAAGTTTTTTGAGCTGGCGGACGCCAGTTACCGGGGGGTGTTCCCCGTGTTGGCGGCGGCCTTGTGCAGTTCCGGACCGCGAACGATCTC
>JBEBWR010000194.1:0-5994 GCA_040392045.1 Chthoniobacter flavus
TATTCGCCGGGTTCAGTCGTACGCGGGAAGCCGCGCAGCAGGTCAACTGCATATCGCAGCTCAAGCAAATCTACGCGGCGCTGGCCGGTTATGCGCAGGATCATCGCGGCTACCTTCCGCGCGCCTACACCGGCGTGGGCGACGATATGGGCTTTGGAAGATGGAAGGGGGTGTGGTCCCGTCCACGGGCGGATGGGCCGCCCGGCCTGCTGGCTTATGTCGGAGAGCAGAGCGCAATGGATAAGCTGGTGGTCTGCCCGAGCAATCGGCACCCTCATCCTCCCGCCACTGCCAATACCCCGGTCGGCTTTCCCTATGTGGTGAACTACGAGTCGATGCCTCAGGCCGGCTCGGTGCAGCCCCCCGCGAATCTCTGGAAAGTCGAAAAAGCAAAACTGATCCTCATGACCGACGCCGACCCTGAGGCATGGAAAGGGCCGGGCTTCACCAGAACGGCCGGATGGGAGCGGATCGGCGAGCGGCATCGCGGAAAGGCCAATGTCCTCTGGGCCAACGGCGAAATCCGGCCCATCCGGCGCTCTGAGATGACGCAGAGCGATCTCAGGCCCAAACCGATCAATCCATGAAGGTGGTAGAATGGGAGCAGGTCGGCGCGGGTATTCGGGAAGCCCTCCCGAAGCCGACCCGGGAAGCGGCGTTGGAGCGGCAGGAATGCCTGGGGACGGGGCCGCTCTCCTTCTGGTTCCTGAATCACGAGCTGGAGGATGAGACGCTTCGGGCGCAGATGGAGGAATTGAAGGCAAAGGGATTCTCCGGCTTTTTCCTCCATCCGCGCGGGGGGCTGCGGATTCCGTACGGACCCTCGGATTCCCGACGATGGCGGGAGACAATCCTCTTTTGCGTTCGCGAGGCCCGCAAGCTGGGGCTGGAGGCATGGCTTTACGATGAAGACCCGTACCCTTCCGGAGCCGTGGGAGGGCGGATTCTGCTGGAGCGCCCCGAGCTTCGGGCAACGCATCTGGTGCCGACCGTTCAGCCGATCACCGGTCCGGGCCCGATCACCGTGGACCTCCCGGAAGGAGCGCTGGCAGGCGTCTACCTCATTGATGACTGCGGCGGGATCACGCGAAGGGACGAGGCTGCGGGGCTGGTGCGCTCCGAGTGGCGCCAGAGCTATTCGCACTCCAGCTACTACCCTCCCTATAGCCACGAGGGCGGGCCGCACTGGCGGGCCGAGACGCGTGCGCCGCACTATCAGGTGCGGATCGATCACCCGCCCGCCGGGGGAACACTGGTCGCCTTTGTCCGGCAGCCTTCGCTGCAAAACCCGTGGGGCGAGTATCCCGACCTCCTCAATGCCGAAGCCGTGCGCCTCTTTATCCGCTACACGCACGACGCCTACGCCGCGCTTCTCGGGGCCGAGTGCGGGACCACCGTCCCGGGGATCTTCACCGATGAAGCCAAGCTCAAGGGCGGGCTTCCGTGGTCTGCAAGCGTTCCGGACTGGTTCGCGGAGATCGCCGGAACGCCGCTCGCCGACATCCTCCCGCATCTGGCGGTGGAGATCGACGGGCGCACGGCGTTCTACCGCTGGGCCTATCGGAAAGCGTTGGCGCGCGGCCTGCGGCTGACCCTGCTGGAGCCGGTCCGGGCGGCGTGTCATCGCCATCGTCTGCTGCTGACCGGTCATGTCTCTCCAGAGGAAGATCCCATCGGGCAGGTGATCTTCGCGCCCGGACTCATGGGGCTGATCGGTCGGATGGACCTGCCGGGGACCGATCTGATCGGGTCGCTGACCGGCAGCGCGGAGTATCCCCTGCTTCATCTTTCGCCCAAGCTGGCCAGCTCCGCCGCTCATGGACATGGAAAGCGCTGGATCACCTGCGAGGCCTTTGCCGTGTATGACTGGTCGCAGGATCTGGCCACGTTGACCCGTTCGGTGCATTGGCTCTATGCGCTCGGGGTCAATCGCCTGATCACTCACGGGCAGTTCTACTCCATCGACGGCCTGCGGAAGCGGGAAGCCCCGCCGTCGCAGTTCATTCAGGCCGCGTCGTGGGAGCATTTCGGCGCGTTCTCTGGTATGGTAGGGCTGCTCTCCCGGGAGCTTGGGCGGGGGCGGCATGTCGCTCCCCTGCTGGTCTGCTATCCCGAGGATTCCTTTATGGCCCTCCTGAGCGGAGAGTTGGCGCACCCGGCGGCGGAGCGCCTGAGGGAGCGCCTCGGGCAGCAGGTGCATGAGCTGTTGACCCATGGCTACGACTTCGACTTTGTCGACGAGGAACTGCTCCTTCAGGTGGAGGGCGGCCCGGGGGAAGCGGCGCTCGGCGAGGAGCGCTTTGCGGCGATCCTCATCCCGGGCACTCACCTCTCGCTCGCAGCATGGACGCACCTTCAAGCCCTTGAGCGGCAGGGGGTACCGCTCTTCTACATGGAGGAGCAGGTCACAATTCTTTCGCCTACTCCCCGGCTCTGGAGTACTGGCGGGCTCTTGGGCGATTCGCTCCTCTCCGCGCTGCGCGCGCAAGTCCCGCCGCTCTGGCAGGCCGACGGCTGCCTGATCGGACACCTCCGGGAGACCGAAGACGGGCCGCTGCTGTTCTTGTGTAATAACGCCTCCACCGGGTTTTGCGGCCCGGTGAAGCTCTGCTTTTCCGGTCCTTACGAAGTAGCCCATCCGCAGGAGGGAAGCTGGTCGGTACAGCCGACTTTGGAGCTGACCCTCGGAGCCGGGCTGGGGGTGTTGATCCGCCGGAGCGATCGCGGGGGTGCCCGGAAGGCTTACCAGGAATTGGCGGCAGAGTGGGGCGACTGGAGTTGCACGCCGCGCTCGGAGAATTGCCTCGCGCTCGGCGAGTTTCGCGCCATCGCGTTTGATCCCCGGGATTCGCCGGATGCGCTGCCCGAGAGCGTCGCGTTTGGCCATTCGGAAGTGATCGATCTTCTCTCTCCCACCTCGCTTCACGGGTCACTGCTTCAGCAGCCGGGCGACCGTGCCTTTCTCGCAGGCTTTGACTGGCAGGCGGGGGAAGCGCCTCTGCGGCTGGTGCACGATACCGATCTCGGCGAGGGCACGATGGAGTTCTACCTCAACGGATGTCGTCTCCCCCTTGGAAAACGTCGGATGATTTACGACCCCATGAATTGCGTCATCGACCTCGCTCCCCACGTCCGGCGGGGGCGCAATCATCTCCTCTGGATTCAGCGGCGACCGGGAGGCGGAGCCTTCCCCCTGCCTTACGACGGGGTGCGGCTTTTTGGAGATTTCCATGTCGATTTTCCCTTCGGTCGCCCGATGCCCGCCCTGCTCACCTCGCGTCCGAAGGGTTACCGGGTAGGCTATCCTCTGCCCGCGTCGCAGATCGGGCATCCTCATTACGGCGGACTGCTGGTCTATGAGAGCCGGGTGATCCTCCCGGATGTTGACGGCCTGCCCGTCCGGATGGAGCTGGGGAAGGGATTTGAGAGTATGGAAGTCGCGGTGAACGGCGTAGCGGTCGGCACGATCTGGGAAGCGCCATGGCGGGTGGAGATCCCGGCGGGGCTCCTGAAATCGGGCGAGGCGAACGATCTGGCCATCGTCTGCGCATGCAGTCCGGCTGGCTATTTACAGGGCTTGCAACGCCCCAGCGGCTTTTACGGGCCGATCCGCTTTTATACCAACGACATTTGAAAACCTGTTTTCAAATGTCGTTGGTATTACAGGGAAAGCGTTCCTCCCTTGCGGTAATCGAGCGGCGACATGCCCATCTCCCGCTTGAAGCGCCGGAAGAAGTAGGGCACCTCGTCGTAGCCCACCTCGCTGGCGATCCGCGTGGCCGCCCAGTCCGTACTCTTGAGCAGTTCGCAGGCGAGCTCGATCCGGAGGTGATTGATATAGTCGATGATCCCCATCCCCAGCCGGAGGTTGAGTACCCGGGAGAGATGCGACTGGCTGGCGTGAAAGCGGCGTGAGAGATCCTCCAGCGTGATCCGCTCCCGGAAGCTTTCCTCCAGATAGACCATCACCGCGTTGGCCAGATCGCGCCGCTGATCCCCCAGCGCCGGGGTTTCAAGGCCCGAACCGTGGTGAATCCGCGAGATCGCGACAATCAGGTTGAGCAGATTGCTGACCAGCGCTCCCTGCCAGTCGATCTGTTTCTCCTGCTGCTCCCGGATCATACTATAGAGGATGGCGAGAAGGCGTTCCTGCTGGGTGGGGCTGGCGTGGAGAAACGTGGGCGCGACTTCCGAGGGGCGTCGTACCGGCTTCTGAAACAGCTCAAAGGCCCCGCTCGCCAGGGAGAGAAAGACCTTCTGGTGAATCAGAATGCGGCGATCGAAGAGGCAGTTGATGATGCCGAATCCCTGAGGATTCACATAGCGATGCCACATGCGCGGTTTGAGGATGACGATGTCGCCGACAACCAGCCGCCGCTTTCCCTCTGCGGAGAAATGCTCCGCCGTCCCGGTCTCGACGAGGACGACCTCGTGGTAGACATGCTCATGGGCAAAGGTCTCTTGCTGATCGCGATAATGCTTGATCAGGATGGGGTAGCTATCGGGATCGCCGCCGGTCTGCGTTAGCGTGAAAACGCGAAGATCTGGATTTGCAGATGCCATGAAAGAGGGGGGGAACCGGTAATCTAGCGTTTCCCTCGGAGGCGATAAAGAGTTATACCAACGATAGTTGGTATTACAGGAGCAGATCGCGGGGCGGCGGCATCTGGCGCAGGCGCTCGAAGGCGGCGTCGCCCTCCAGCTCGGCGTCGGGAAGCTGACGGCCGTTCCACGCCGTGTTGATATGATGGTAAAGGTGCGACATTTCGACAAACAGCTCGCCGATATCGTAGTCGTCGCGCTCCAGCCCGTCGAGCAGGCCGTCGATGGCCTCGCGGGCATCCTTCAGATGGGCGGTGATGTGGGGACGGTTGAGAGGTTCGGCCATGGGAGGCAGATGTAGCGGTTCCCTCCGGAAAACGCGATCCGCAAGACGACAAACTTGCGCGCGCATCGTAAATCACTATTCTCGGGCGGAAATGATCATCTCGCCAAAAATCCGCGGCTTTATCTGCACCACGGCGCACCCCGATGGCTGCGCTGCTCATGTTCAGGAACAGATCGACTACGTGAAGAGCCAGCCCCGGCTGGAAAATGCTCCGAAGAACGTCCTCGTGATCGGCGCGTCGACGGGCTACGGCCTCGCTTCGCGGATCGTTCCGGCCTTTGGCGGCGGGGCGAGCACGATTGGCGTCTTTTTTGAAAAGGAGGGCACGGAGAAGAAGACCGGCTCCGCAGGCTGGTACAACAGCGCCGCTTTTCACGAGGCCGCCCGCCGCGAGGGGCTCTACGCCCGCAGTTTCAATGGCGATGCTTTCTCCCATGCGCTCAAGCAGGAGGTGATCTCGGCGATTAAAGAAGATCTCGGCAAGATCGATCTCATTGTCTACAGCCTTGCCTCCCCGCGCCGCGAAGACCCGGATACCGGCGAGGTTTACCGCTCGGTTCTCAAGCCGACGCGCGAGACCTACCGCGAGCGGACGCTGAATACCGATCAGGGAACGATTGAGCAGGTGGAGATCCCTCCCGCCTCCGAGGAGGAGATTGCTCACACGGTGAAGGTGATGGGCGGCGAAGACTGGCAGCTCTGGATCGATGCGCTCAAGGAGGCGGACGTACTCGCCGACGGCTTCAAGACCGTGGCGTATTCCTATATCGGACCGGAGATCACCTGGCCGGTCTATACCGACGGCACAATCGGTCGCGCGAAGCTGCACCTCGAAGAAACGGCCAAGGCGATGAACAGCGCCTTCGGGGCGAACACGGCGGTGGTTTCGGTGAACAAGGCGCTGGTGACGCAGGCCAGCTCTGCGATCCCGGTTGTCCCTCTCTATATTTCGCTTCTCTACAAGATTATGAAGGAGAAGGGGCTGCATGAGGGCTGCATTGAGCAGATTGAGCGTTTGTTTGCCACCCGACTCTACTCCGCCGAGCCGATTCTCGACGACAAGGGCCGCATCCGCATCGATGACTGGGAGATGCGCGACGATATTC
>JBEBWR010000195.1:0-5969 GCA_040392045.1 Chthoniobacter flavus
ATGAGGTTCCGCCGGTTATAGGTAAGGTGCATCATCCGTGCTCCCAACTGGGCAAAGACCGGGAGATAACGAAGCTCGTCCTCCACCGTAAAGAGATTGCCGGTGAGCGGAATCCCGTTTGGAGCCAGGCAGAGGGCGCGCTTGCCCTCCGCGTGAAGCGCCCTGATGCCCTGTACCGAGAGCGCCTTGCCCTGCATGTCAGGCATTTCGTCGCAGAGCCGGATGTACCGCGCCAGCCGCTTGATCAGCACCATCGGGTCGTTCCCCTCCTCCCCGGCGTTCACGAAAGTACAATCGACTCCTGCGGCTTCCCACGTCTCGCGATAATGCGCGCGAAGCTCCGGACTCTTTAGCCAGCCGAGCACCCGCATCTCCTCCGTGGCGTCCTGAATCTCCAGAGGCGATGCCCCCGCCCCGATCAGCGCGTTAAGGCGCCCGATGTCCAGCGGGGCGGAAATAAAGAGCCCGTAGGACTCGGCTACGAGGCATTCGCGGTGAAGCTCCAGCCCGTGCTCAAGCTCTTTGGGGGTTGGCTTCAAAAGCGAGAGGGCGATCCGGCGACGGGAGTGGATGGCATCGGAGACCATAGAGAAGAAAGAAGAAGAATGGGCAGACGGTGTTCGCGGGTAATTTTGGAGAAGAAATGGCTGTTCAAAAAGCACAAACGTGCCAAGAGTCGAGGCGACCTATGCAGAACCGGATTGACCAAACCTTCCAGCGGCTGCGCGAGAGCGGCCGGAAAGCTTTCATCGCGTACATCGGCGCAGGCGATCCTGACCTCGCGACGATGGAGAAGCTTGTTCCGGCGCTGGCGGACGCGGGAGTCGACATCTTCGAGCTGGGCGTCCCGTTCTCCGATCCCCTCGCGGACGGCATCGTGAACCAGATGGCCGCTCAACGCGGGCTGGAGGCGGGGACAACACTGCGCGGGGTACTCGAAAGCGTGCGAAAAATCCGCGAAGTCTCTCAGGTGGCGATCGTGATCTACACCTACATGAACCCCGTCTACACCTACGGCTTCGAGGCGTTCCTCAACGACGCTGCCGGGGCGGGCGTGGACGGCGTGCTGCTGCTCGACCTGCCGCCGGACGAGGATCATGGCGAATTTGATGTAGCAAGCCCCATTCACCGCATCCGGCTGATCGCGCCCACCACGCCGCCGGAGCGGATCGCCGAGGTGACAAAACGGGCGTCCGGCTTTGTCTACTACGTCTCCCGCGAAGGCGTGACGGGCGAGCAGGCGAAGGTGGCCGATACCACGGCTCAGGGCGTGGCGGCGATCCGGGCGACGACCGACCTGCCCATCGCGGTCGGGTTCGGCATCTCCACGCCGGAGCAGGCGGCGGAGGTGGCAAAGTACGCCGAAGGGGTCGTGGTCGGCAGCGCGATTGTCCGCCGTATCGGCGAACATGGCAAAGCGCCCGACTTCATTGAGCGCATCGTCGATTTCGTCCGTCCGCTGGCGGCTGCGGCGCACGGGGAGTAAGCAAGCTGTTTAAGGCTGTAGCGGGAAGCGCTCGTGGAACTCCTTTTCACGGGTGGCGGAGTGAATATGTACGTCTCCATCCGCGACAGACCACGCCGTGATCATGACACCCCGGCTTTCCAACCGGCGCTCCGATTGCCCCGGCCGCCGGATGACCAATGTGCCATTCATGACCTTCCCCGAGCGAGTGACCGCCCGCCCCTCTGTCCAGCCGATATACCCCGGCCCCGTCTGCTCCAGCAGGCGCTCTGGCTCCGGTTCCTGATCGCCCAAAGCCACCGCCTTCTGCGCCACTCTCAGGAAAATATCTTCGCCGAAGCGCCGCTTCACCTCATACTCCATGACGCTCCGAAACGCGCGATCATAATCGAACGATAGGGTTGGAGAGCTATAAATATTCACTTTCACTCCCGTCTCCGCTTCCATGACACGGGCCCACGCCCCCCTCCGAGGGCGCTGATCATCCGGGAGATCGACGACTTCCCGAGGCATTCCCGCGATGATCAATCCACCCTCCTTTTTCACGACCTGTCGCGCTTCCCACGTTCCTACCGGTCCTTGCCATGGAGCCAGCCAAAATAACAGAACCACAATCCCCAGTGGAGCCATCCACGCGCGATTTCGCTCCCAACTCTCAGCCAATGGGCATTTCCCAATGATCGCAAGGATCACCACGCGAATGCCCAGCAGGAGCAGCGCCACGGTCAATAAGAGACCGACACTCGTGAGCAGCAACATGGTAGCAGGGTAATGTAAAGCACCCATCGCAAGCAAGCGCTTGCGGACGGCGGAGCCATCCGACAAATATTGTGCTGCGATGCTCCATCCTCTAAAATCTGCTCACGAATTGAGTGGCTATCAGCCGCTTCTCAGCAAATTCGCAAACAGCCCCCAATCCATCAAGTGCCCCACGAAATTCACATTGACGCTTTCACCAGCTTTACCATCGCGATCATCCTGCTCTTTGTCGGGAAAGATATCACCCACCGCGTCGCGCTGCTTCGGAAGTACAGCATCCCTGATCCGGTCGTAGGAGGGTTGATCTGCGTATTGGCCATCGCTGCCATCTATCTGGGCTTTGGGCGTCAGGTGCACTTCGATCTGGACGTAAGAAATTACCTCCTGCTCTATTTCTTTGCCTGCATTGGCCTTCGCTCAGACGTCGCCATGCTGCGCGCGGGCGGGAAGCCGCTCATTATCCTCACGCTGCTCGCGGGGATCTTCATTATTCTTCAGAATAGCGTCGGCATGGCCATCGCCAGCCTCTTTGGTTTAGCCCCGAAAGCCGGACTGATGGCCGCTTCGATTTCGCTTACCGGAGGCATTGGCACCACGTTGGCATGGGCACCGGACTTCGTTTCCCGACTCGGCATCACCAACGCGATGGAGATCGGCATCGCAAGCAATATGGTGGGCCTTATTGCCGCCTGCTGCATCGGCGGCCCCATTGCCAGCTTCCTGCTCAAGCGCCATCGCCTCCAAGGAAACGACGGCGCTGCGCTGATCATCGGCAGTCCGAATCAACAGGACATCCCTGTCGACTACTATAGCATTCTGCGCGCATGGCTCTGGCTGAATATCGCCCTGCTGGCAGGCTCGCACATTACCGCCTTGTTCAACAAAGCCGGACTGCACTTGCCGGACTTCGTCGGTGCCCTGCTTGCGGGGATCATCATCCGCAATACCGTTCCGCTCTTCATGCCGAAGGACTTTGTCTTCCGTATCTCCAATGCGCGCAAAGGCATGGCGATCATCTCCGATATCTGCCTGGGGATGTTCCTCACCATGGCGCTCATGGACCTGCGTCCGTGGGAGCTCAAGGGTTCACTCGGGTTTCTTTCCGTCGTCCTGACCTGTCAGATCGCACTCGCCGTCCTCTTCACGGTCTTTATCGTCTTCCGGGCGATGGGGAAGGACTACGAATCCGCCGTTATCTGCTCCGGCTTTGGAGGTATCGCGCTCGGCTCCACGGCCACGGCAGTGGCGAACATGACCGCCGTAAGCCGCGAATATGGCGCGGCCAATCGTGCCTTTCTCGTCGTACCGCTGGTCTGCGGCTTCGCCGTGGACCTGATCAACGCGCTTGTCATCAACTTCATGAGCCGCTGATATCGCGGGAGCGAAAAACAAGGCGCCCCCCGCGAGCAATCTCACGGAGGGCGCTGGAATAAGAATCGTAGAGGATCAGCCGTTCAATCGCACGGCCTTCTGCTGTGCCAGCAGGCAGAGCTCGGCGGCCTTGAAGATATGCGCCTGCGTCATGGCCTTCTCGGTGCGGTTGAGGCAATCGAGGATCGCTTCGCCGAAGAAGGGGTAGCCTACCTGCCCCGCGACGGAAAAGTTCTTCTCACCCTCATTGTTCACGAGGTAGACCTGATTTGCCGGAAGCTCGGGGCGCCCGACCTCCACGTACTTGCGGATCTCGATATAGCCCTTTGTCCCGAGGATAAACGTGCGGCCATCCCCCCAGACGCGCGAGCCATCGGGAGTGTACCAGTCGACGCGGATGTAGTTCGTCGTCCCGTTATTCCCGATGAGATGCGCCTCGCCGAAGTCCTCCAGCTCAGGGTACTCCGGGTTTCCGTAGTTGGCCACGGCGGAGGCGACGACGGTGGCGTCCGTCGCTCCGCTGTAGAAGAGGTACTGGTCAAACTGGTGGCTGGCGATGTCGCAGAGAATCCCGCCGTACTGCTCGCGGTCAAAGAACCACGCGGGGCGCGTCGGAGCGTTCAGCCGGTGCGGCCCGAAGCCGACAACCTGCACGACCTTCCCGATCGCTCCCGCATGAATGAGCTGCCCGGCAAAGACGGCGGACTCCACGTGAAGCCGTTCGCTGAAATAGACGAGGTACTTCCGCCCTGTCTCGGCGACGACGCGCTTCGCCTCCTCAAGCTGATCGAGCGTGGTGAACGGCGTCTTATCCGTGAAGTAGTCTTTCCCGGCCTGCATCACACGGCAGCCGATGGGGCCGCGCCGGTTGGGAATCGCGGCGGCGGCGACCAGCCGGATCTCCGGATCGTCGAGAATCTGTTCGAAGCTGTCCACCGCCTTGACCTGCGGGAACTGCTTCTGGAATTTCGCGACCTTCTCCGGATCGGGATCGTAGACATAGCGCAGCTCGCCACCGGCTTCGGTCAACCCGTTGCACTGACCATAAATATGGCCGTGGTCGAGAAACGCCGCAGCGAAGGGAAACTCTCCCGGCTTGACCACCGGCGCGGGTTTGCCCTTCGGGGCATAGTTCATTCCGTCGTTGGCACTCATAGTCGGTGTCAGGCGGTGACGAGGTTGGCCTTGATGTAGTCAAAGCTCTTGCGGAGCGAGTCGAAGGGGTTCCCCGGGCAGATATCCTGCTCGATGATAAACCACTCGCAGCCCGAGGCCTCTGCCGCTTCGATGATCGCCTTGAAGTTCAGATTCCCGTAGCCGATCTCGGCGAAGTAGGGCTTGTTATCAAATCCGATCGCGTAATCCTTGATATGCAGCAGAGGAAGACGCCCCGCAAGCTTCCGGCACCACTCCACGGGGCAGGCTCCGCCAAATTGAACCCAATAGGTGTCGATTTCGCCCTGAAGATGCTCCGGCGAGGTGCCTCCATAGATCCGCTCAAGTACGGGCGCGCCTTCGTGCCATGCGAATTCCCGGGCGTGATTATGGTAGGTAAGCACCTTGCCCCCCTTTCGGAGGACAGCTCCGGCGGCTTCCATCTTCGAGATGATGAGGTCCACGTCCTCCAGCTTCGCGATATCGTAGCTGAGGCCGAAGTTCGGAACGGCGGTGTAGGTGGTACCGAGCTTGTCGAGTCGCTCGACGACCGACTCCGGCTCGTTGAGGATCGTATCGGTCGGTTCGTGCGTGGCGCAAATGGTGATCCCCTCGCCGTCGGCCATCCGGCGGATCTCCTCAGGAGGGATCGGGCCGACGGCGCTCACCTGAGCGGCATGAAAACCGATCTCACGGAGGCGACGGAAAGTGTTGGCAAGGTCGTCCGCGGTCTTGGTGAACTCGCGAACGGTGTAAAGCTGGGCAGCTACCTGTTCTATCTTCATAGTCTTCCGGATTTTGCGTTTCAGGCTTTGGCACCGCGACGCTCGCGGCTCTCTTCAATCCGCGCCTGAAGCTCGCATTCATAGACGGCGCTATCCATCGGCAGATCAATGGTCTTATCGAGGAACTGCGAGAGAAGCATCGCGTTCGCCAGCTCCACGGAGGCGAGTCCTTCCGCCGCAGGGGCGATGAGCGGCTTGCCGTCGAGGATGGCTTCCACGAAATTGATCACGATCCCGACGTGCTGCGTGGCCGTGCCGGTGATGGGGATTTCGACATCCCAGATCTTCGGATGCTCCAGCCCATTGCGCGAGGTCTTGATGCCGTGGGTAACGGTGGTCTCGGTACGGCGCCAGTGGATCTTCCCGTTCTCCACGACGACGCGGCCCCGGTCGCAGGCGATCTCCAGACGGTTCGTGCCGGGCCATTCGCCCGT
>JBEBWR010000196.1:0-5930 GCA_040392045.1 Chthoniobacter flavus
CTACGGCCAACAATCCCATTGTCGGACGCATCGCGTTCTGGACGGATGACGAGACGGCCAAGCTCAATATCAATACCGCAGGCACCGGGGGCTTCTGGGATCTTCCCCGTGCCTTCGCGACCGATGAGCGCGACCGGATGGCCCGCTTTCAGCCGACGCTACGGGAGTTTCAGCGCTATCCCGGACACCCCGCGACGACGAGCCTCTGGCCTGCGCTGGGCTATCTCTTCCCGACGGAAACAGCGTTCGACGCATTCATTCTGGGACAAACCAATGGACAGACTCCGGGGCTCAGCCCGCGCCTCCGTAATGGCGGATCGCTTGACGGCACCCAGTCTGCTTCCACTCCACTGACGCTACTTTCACCGGCTCCCCGGCTCTACACCTCCGTGGATGAACTGCTCTTTGACCCCGAGCGTGGTGAGAATGCGCCGCTGGACCGGGCCGATCTGGAGGCGCTGAAGTTCTTCCTGACAGCCCGGAGCAATGCCCCGGAGGTGAACCTCTTCAACCTCCCGCGTATGGCGATCTGGCCGATCAACTCGGGGGTAAAGACGCCGAGCACGCTCGATCAGCTCATCGCGTTCTGCTCGACGATCAATGCGGTCCCCTATTACTTCGCCCGCAGCAACCCCAATAGCGGCACGGACGACGCGACGACTCAGAATGTCAGCCTCCATAGCTATATTACCAAACTGCTGAAAACGCCGTTCCCCGGATTCGGCAGCGGGACATTTGCCAGCAAGTACACCTCGGACGAGGTCGATCAGATCACGACGATGATCTTTGACTATATCCGCAGCTCGAACCTCTACTCCTCCGCCCTTGGAGCCACGCCGTACTCCGGCACCAGCGCAACCAGCAATCCGCTGGCCAACGGCTCCCGCGTGGGTCAGGTGACGCCGCTGAAGATTGGCGATACGAAAGGGATCGGGCGTATTCCGGTGCTGAGCAAAGCGGTGCTGCAATTCTATATTGATGGCTTCACTTCGGAGACTGGTGCCCTCCCCATTTCCGGAGCGGACCTGCCGGCAGTCAAGGTTCCGGCGTACACAGCAGGCTTTACCGCTGGCTCCGCCTACGAGAAAGTGCAGGACTTTTTTAATAATACGGGAGAGGGCAAAAAAGTAACGCCGACGATGCGGGCGGTCGTCTATTTCGACGCCTTTGATCCGATGTATGGCTATATCTTCCCGCGCTATAACTTCAACGTGGAGGTGGAGTTCTCGGGGACGTGGACGGTCAATGGTGCCCCGCTTGGCTTTCCGTCCGGAAAGCAGACACTGGAGATCAACCGCGATCCGACCGGTACCGTCTACGATGCGAAGCGAAACGAACTCATCGCTATTTGGATGGGCAATTACCTCGGCGGCAATCTGCGCCCGACATGGATGCTGGAAAACTACAGCTGGATGCGCGGTCACGCCTCGAACAACTCGGTCCTGAACAAGGGTCCCTATCCGCTGGTAAGCAATTCGATCCAGATCCATGCCCCGATCACTCTGGAGAACGCTACTCCGGAGGCAGCCGACCCGCTGATCGCCCTGCCCGATGGGCCTTCCGGCACGACGATGAACTTCTCCGGCGGCACGGTGACCGCCAAGATTGTGGTGAACTCGGAGGTCGTCCAGACCTACGTCTTTGACTTTGGCGCTTTTACAAAGCCTGCACCGGATTACCCACAACGGAGCCTTCACAGAGAAACGACGGTGGATGCTCAGGTGGCGTCAGTCTACAAGCAGCTTGCGGTGAGCATGGATTTCCGCAACCGGCTTAATCAGCAGTCGCAGACTTCGCGCACGATCAGCAGTTCCGCTACTTACAATGATGTTCCTGATATCAGCCTGACGCCGGAAATCGATACGATCGTCTCGCTGGAGCCTGCATATGGAGATAAGCGCCTTCTCGCAGGGCGCAGTCACCTGACCACAGGGAGCTCTCCCGGCGGGAGCAATTCCTTTGTGCCTCATATCGATTATGCCAGTACGTCGGTGAAGACTGCCGCGGACTTTCGTACCGACGCCTGGGGAACGGAGCGCTACCATTGGGCGCGGAAGAGGAACCAGCCGCCGGGGCGCATTCTCGATATCCCCTACGGGATGAACGCCATGCCCGACATTCCGCGCCGGTACGCCACGGGGGTGCCTACTGATGGCAGCTTTCCGCCGGATTTTGATAACGGTACGCTGCATCAACCGGACGATGCCTATGTGAATCGCGCCGACGAAGGCAGTTCCTTTGACCTCATTACCGCAGGCTCATCCAAGGGAGGCAATCGCAGCTTCGCATGGTTCTGGGATGAACCGGCGACCACAAACTCTGCGGGAAAGGCGTACTTTAACTCGCTCACTTTCTATAGCCCGAACAAGCAGATGTCCTCGCCGGTGATGTTCGGCTCCATCCCGACGGGGGTGATGGAGAATCATCCCTGGCAGACGCTGCTCTTCCGTCCCGACCCGGGTAACCATCCCGGTGCCGCCTCCGGGATGCCGAAGGATCATCTGCTGCTGGATCTTTTCTGGATGCCGGTGGTGGAGCCGTACGCGATCAGCGAGCCGTTTTCGACGAATGGGAAGGTGAACATGAACTACCAGATCATGCCCTTTAGCTATATCCATCGCTCCACCGCGATGCAGGGAGTGCTGCACTCCCAGGAGATTGTGACGATCAGCAATAGCGATGCTTATAAGGGCAGCGTGGATGGACCGACGCAGTACGGACTCAATGGCACAAGCAAGGGCGACCAGTACAAGATGTATAGTGAAGGCAGTGTGAGCGATATCTCCTCCATCAACTACCGTCGCCGCCTGAATGTCAGCCCGGCAGACGGTACGCTGCGGAGCTTTGAAGAGCGATTTGGCGCGAACCGTCTCTTCATCTCCGAGACGGAGATCTGCGATATCCCGCTGATCCCCAGCGATGAGACGTGGACGGCGAACTTTGAGTCGAGCTACTGGGATGACCGCCGTCTGACCGGCGACAACAGTCGCGAGATGCCGTACGCGCATCTACTGCCCCGCCTGACGACGCGGTCGAATACCTACACGGTGCACTACTGGGTCCAGAGCCTGCGCAAGCCGAAGAGCGCGGCGAATCAGGCCGAGTGGGACTCGACGAAGGATCGCGTAATCTCGGAGCTGCGCGGCTCCCGGACGGTGGAGCGCTATATCGATCCGGCGGAAACGGCCATTCCGAACTACTCCACCGCGAGCGACCCGCTCTCGCAGACGACACTGGAGGCCTTTTACCGCTGGCGCGTGCTGTCGAATAAAGAATTCCGCCCCTAACTCCCCCCCCAAAAAAAATCCCAATCCAAAGTCCTATGAAAACCCGACTGAAATCCTTAGCGAAGGCTGCGCTGCCCGTCGTGGCAGGTATCGTCACGTTCGGAGCAGCATGCTCTTCACACGCTGCGCTGGTGATTGACGAAAACTTTACTGGAGCCAATGACACGCTGCCTGACGACTGGAGCAGCCCGGGCACTGCCGCATATGCCAGTATCCAAGGTAACCGCTTGCGGTTTCAGCGCACCGCTTCCGGTGGCGCCGCAGGCACCGGCGAAGGGCAAGCGGCGTATTACACGGGTACGGGGCTTGACGGATCGATGGCGGACGGAAAGATCGCCGATTTCAGCGCTTCTGTAATCCTTAGACGCGAGAATACTTCCGCCTTCGGTTCGACAACCAGTGCTGGAATGGTGGTGAGGGACAATAATACGACATGGAGCGTGACTGCAGGTTACTATATTGGCGTTCTGGCTGATAATACCCTCGGCATCTGGACAAATATTGGAACGGGCCCCTCCAGCAATAACAACGTTACCCAAGCAAAAGCGCTGGACTGGGCTGCAATCTCTATCACAGCGAATACAGACTATCTCCTTGAAGTGTTGGCAGTAGGCAGCAATATTTCGGCCTCTCTCTGGGCGGTCGATGGCAATGGCGCCAAAACCGGCCTGGCATTGGGCGAGGTGAGCATAGACGATGCATCCACCGCAGCTGGCTATCTTGGTCTGCGGTTGGCTGCTGGCAATTCGAATCAGACGGCCTACTTTGATAACCTTCAGGTTCACTCCATTCCCGAACCTGCTACCGCACTATTGCTTCTACCCGCAGGGGCGCTCCTTCTTTATCGGAAGCGGCGCGCGGCCAGAGTCTGACCCTATTGACAAATCCGAATCGCAAATATGAAAACCCGACTGAAAACCCTAGCGAAAGCAGCGCTGCCAATTCTGACCGGCGCGTGTATTCTCTCTGCTTCATCATCAGCTGAGGCGACTTTACTAATCGATGAATCGTTCGGCGGCCCAGCCCTCCCCTCTGACTGGACCGTGGCAACAGGTTCGGGCAGCGCGCCACCCTCAATCGCTTTCCATAATGGGACGAACTGGCTCTACATGGCTCGCACCGACGCCACACAAACCAGAAATGCGATCTACTATACCGGCACCGGGCTGGACGACTCGCTGACTGACGGCCAGGTCGCCGATTTCACGGCATCGGTTATCCTGAATACAGGAAATATCATAGCAGACAGTAAGGACGGAGCGTTTGGCATGGTCGTCAAAGGCACTGACGCCACCTCTTATAACGTCGGCGCAGATAGCTATTACATCACCTTCCGTGCCGGGGCATCCGAGACCAATCGCGGGCTAGCGATCTACAGCAATGTCGCCGCTCACACCTTCCCGGTCAGTGCGAACCGCCTCGCCTTTGACGGCTTTGAGAAATTAGAGGCCGATGCCGATGTTCTGCTCCGCGTTTCCTCCATTGGCAGCGTTCTCTCGGCCTCGCTCTGGTCGATGGATGCCAATGGCAATGCACTCGATGAGCTCGCCTCTGTGACGTACACCGAGGCCTCAACCGCAGCGGGTTATGTCGGTCTGCGGTCGGGCTCGCAGAGCAGCGGCGTCACCGACACTTACTTCCGGGATTTCAAACTCGAAGCCATCCCTGAGCCGGCCACAGCCTTGCTCCTCCTCCCCGCTGGCGCACTTCTCCTTTACTGGAAGCGGCGGACTGCCTGACTCTATTGACTTATGAAGAGAACGTTACTTACCGCCCTTCTCGCGTTTCCACTCCTCTCTGCCGTAGCCGCTGAGCGCTACACGGAGTCGTTCGGTGCGCCTGAAGGAGGCCTCCCCGCTGGATGGGCTGCGTCTACCACCGGAGGTGAACCGATTGCCGAAGTACGCGCGCTGGATGGTGCACGGGTTTCCCATGCGCTGCTGATAGAGCGCCCGGGGCCACAGGCGACCAATGCCACGGTCTACCTCACTGGCGAAGCTGGTGCTCCATCAGGGGGCAAGATCGCTGACTTCTCGCTCTCAGTGACCTTCCGGATTGCGGAGAGCAAACCGGGGAACTCGTCGAGCCGCGGCGTGTTCTTCCGCGCGTCAGCGCTCAGCTACAATAAGTCCAAGGGCTATTATGTGGCTGTTCATCGGAATGGGGCGCAACGCGGCGTGGTGATCTATCGGAATCCGAAGTCGCATACTCAGAATGGCGATGAGATCGCAACGGCGAGCTTCTCTAAAAATCTTGAGGCCGATACGGACTATATCCTTCAGGTTTCCGCAAAGGGAGCGACGGTGGAAGCGTCGGTCTATAAGACCAATGCCTCCGGTGCCAAGGGCGAGGAGTTGGGAACCGCCAGAACGGACGATGCTACCGATATTAAGCCGGGCTACATCGGGCTTCGCGGGGCGTATGGAAACTCCGGCCCGGTGGGGACGTGGTTTCATTCATTCCACCTGACCACCGAGGATTAGCAGCTCTACTCCGTTGCCGCTTCCCGACCGGGTATCCGATAGAGCACATGACGGCGCTTCGGATGCCCCTCGGGGAGCAGCGGGTGATCAAAGTCGTCGGCGGGAGAGCGCTGCATCCCGATCTTTTCCATGACGCGCTGCGAACGGCGATTGACGGGTA
>JBEBWR010000197.1:0-5925 GCA_040392045.1 Chthoniobacter flavus
GAGAACTGCACCATCTCCAGCCCGATCACGCCGACTTTCTGCCAATACTCCTCTACCGCCTTGAGGATGAGCGGCAGAATCACGCCGAGCAGCAGCGTGCTCGCGGTGATCCCCATCATCACGAGATTGGCAATCGGCAACCGCCACCACGGGTACTCCTCCAGACCCCATGCCCGGTTCACCCCCTGCACCAGCGCCTGAAAGAAGCGGAGCGCACTCCAGATCAGCGCCAGTAACGCGACGATCCCCGCCGTTCCGCGCGAACTGATTACCCCCCGAACCGTGGACGTGATCAGATTCTGCCCATCGTCCTGTACCGGAACGTAGTGATCAATCATCCCCAATACCTTTGCCCCGGCCTCGGCTTCATTGCCCTGCAACAGCCAACCGCCAATCGAGATAAAAAGCAGCAGCAGCGGGAAGAGCGCGAAGAATGCGTAGTAGGCAAAGGAGGCCGCGCGCAGTTCGCCGTCCGTCTCGACATACTTCTTTACCGCGAGGACGAACACTCTCCAGGCATGCCACAACCATGCGTTCACTCTCTGCATGATGGGATGAAAGGTACGTAATCCATAAACTATTGCTTTGTTCGGGGGAAAACCGCGGGAATTTGAGGAGGCAATCCGTTGCCCGCCGTTCTACTTTGCCCCAAGGCCAAAGAGAACGACCGGAACGGTTTTGAGCAGAATCTTGAGATCCAGCCAGAGCGACCAGTTGTCGATATACTCCAGATCGAGGCGGACCCAGTCTTCAAACGATTTCACATTACTCCGGCCGGAAATCTGCCAGAGGCAGGTAAGGCCGGGCTTTACGCTAAGGCGGCGGCGCTGCGCGGTATTTTCAAACTGCTCCACCTCGTAAGTCGGCAGGGGGCGTGGCCCGACGAGGCTCATATCGCCCCTGAGGACATTGAAGAGCTGGGGCAGTTCGTCGATGCTTGTCTTTCGCAGGAACCGGCCTACGGAGGTAACGCGGGGATCGTTCTCGACCTTAAAGACCGGGCCACTCATCTGATTCTGCTTGAGCAACTCGTCCCGCTGCTTCTCCGCGCCGGTGGCCATTGAGCGGAATTTATACATCGTAAACGGTTTGCCATATCGCCCGCTTCGGACCTGCCTGAAAATCACCGGTCCCGGAGACGTAAAACGCACGGCCAGCGCAGCCACGATAAAAACCGGCGAACCGAGGATGATCAGGATCAGCGCGCCAAGGCGATCGACGACCCCTTTCAGCAGCAGCGCCCACGAGACCGCCGGAGCCGTCCGGAAGACGAGCATGGGCCGCTGCCCGAAGGCATCAAAGGAGGGCCGGGCGATGGAGGTTTTGATGAAGTCGGCCACGAGCCATGCCTCTACGCCCTCGGTTTCGCAGGCCCCGATCGCCTGCTGAAGGTGCTGCACATGAGAGTGGTTCCCCGGGAAAATCACGCGGCCGACCGAATGCCGGTGCAGCATTTCCACCAGTTCGCTGATGGGCTGAGACTCAATATCGATCTGACCCGCAATATCGATCTCCAGCAACTGCTCGGGTGTCAGGCTGGCGCGGAACCCCGCAACGTCCGCCGGAGTCCCCGCGAGCAGAACAACCTCGCGGCCATACCCCTTCCTCGCGCGGGAGCGCATCCGGGCGCGCGTCACCTTCTCGCGCAGCAGTAACGCCGTGGAGGCGAAAATACCGAAGAGCACCAGCGCTCCCCGGGGTGGGCTCTCAAACTTAAAGTAGAGCACGCTGATCCCAAGAATCAGGGTCAACCAGAGGGCTGCTTTGAGCAGTTGCCCGATGCTCTGCCAGAAGGTTTTCTGAAAAGGGTGATTGTAGAATCCCTGAAGCTCCAGCGTGATCGGGCCAAAGGGCATGATGATAAAGAGCAGCCAGCGATAGTCATCAAAGCGCGGAATGTTCGGAACCGCCTCGAACCACTCCGGCATGGTAAAACGGACCACATAAGCCAGCCAGAACGTGAGCACCAACAGTACCCCGTCGATAATCTGGAGGAACTGGAGTCGGATTTCTTGTTTACGGCCGATCATGAAGGGGGGATACTACGATTCTCCAAGCCTTTACCGCAACTGAATCTTCATGCCCGCTGTCAGCAACTTTTCCCCTGTTCCCCTTCGTCCCGGACTGGTGATCGGAACGATCCATAGCGCGGCTTCCCTCAAGGAAGCGCAGACTCTCGGACCGCAAGCGGTCGATCTGCTGGAGCTGCGGGTGGACGCCTTCGCGGATCGGGGTGAAGCCGCGCTCAAGCGCCTGAAGCGGACCGCGCTCCGCCTGACGCATCCGCTGGTGGTCACCGTACGCGACGCCCGCGAGGGCGGAGCCGCCTCGGAGATTCCCTCCGTCGAGCGTCAGCGGCTGCACCGGGAGTTCCTCGAAGCCGCTGCGTTTCTGGATATCGAGTTGCGCAACGCGCATCGTTCCCGCCGTCTGATTGACGAAGTGAAGGAAGCCGGTCGGGGCGTCATTCTCTCCTGTCACGACTTCAAGCGCACCCCTTCCCTCCCCGTCCTGCACCAGATGGCGGAAAAAGCGGCCGACGCCGGAGCCACCATTTTGAAGTTGGCCACGACTACAAACACTCCCGCCGATCTCGCCACGCTGCTGCAATTCCTCGTGGAAGCCGACGCCACCCGGCCCGGCGGCCTGCGCTTTTCGGTTATGGGGATGGGAAGCTACGGCAAACTTTCCCGGCTCACGCTGGGCAAGGCGGGCTCTGTCCTGAACTACGGCTTCCTCCATCGCGCTCAAGTTCCCGGCCAATGGCCCGCCGCGGAGCTGAAGCAACGGCTGGCGGAGTTGTAGGGTCTATTCAGGAGGATACCGCCACGCTGGAACCTTGGGGTAAATCCAGTGTTGGTACGTTCTGTCGAAAAACCTTGTAGATCTGTTTGAGGGATGAATCGCCCAATAGCGGTATCAGTGCCTCAAAACCACCCAGCAATTGCGTTTCAATGTTGTACAAACTTTTTGCGTACAGCAAAGATGAAGAAAAGGGCGAAACCAATTTTTGAATGCCTAAACGCGGGATCAGCCCCTCAATGGGGACGTGTAACAAATCCGTATCGAGTGTCCTGATGAATGGGTACTTTGTCTGTAGGTATTCAGTGAAGATGGGATCTGCCCGCGGGTGTGCCTTCCACCAGACTTCGTAGTCTTCCGCAAGAGCTTTCATGGCTTTTCCGATCAGGCCATACTCCTGCGATGGGGTGATCCCTCCTCCCCCGTGATTGATAAAATTAGTACCAGCGATGATGAGGCGCGGCTTCTCAGACGGGGGAAATGTCTTATCCGGGAACCAGGGGCCGTTGAGCGCTTCAAGAAGATACCGCGACTCCAACTTTATCTTCGGGATCTCCAGCAAAGCGTCGTGATCGTAGATATGATGAAGGTAAGTGATCATCAGCTCAATCCTCAAATAATCAGGACGGCGAAACCATAACCGACGCTTTGTGACGGAACGTTTTACGTATTGCCAGAGGAGCCGCGCGTAAGATTTCCGCATGCTTTCCCAGTAAAAGCCGTAGATGAACTGCGGGGTGGAAGCCGCCATTCCATCCTCATAAATCACTACCGGGATGGAAGCGGGCGTAAGCTCCAGAAGGTGCGATACCGATCTCCCCAGAGAAACGGCCCATATCCGACGACAGTTTGCCAGCGCCTGCTTTACTGATGCGGGAATATCATCCGCCATGCACTGTGCATGACTGGCATATCCCAGATAGCGATGTCCCTCTGTTTCGTGAATCTTCCGGCAGAGTTCGATAAGCGCCGTCTCACTGGGGTTGGTCAGTTGAACCACCGCGACCTGACCGGGAGGCACTTCCATCTGCCGCAGTGCCGCAATGGCCATGATGGACTGCCACGGGCCAACTGTAAGAATGAGCTCCATACTTGATCAGGACACGCCGCAATTCGTGATCAGATAATCCGCAAACTCCCGCACGGCTCCTTCCCCGCCCTTTGCTTTCATGACCTTTGCCCCCGAGAGAAGCACAGGCGGTAGCGCGTCCGCCGGGCAGGCCGGTTCTCCCACGGCCATCAGGCACTCAAGATCGTTGATATCATCTCCGATGTAGGCGACTTCAGCGAGAGCGATCCCCCGGCTACAGCACTCTTCCCGTAGCACCTCAATTTTGTTGGAGATCCCCTGATGCACAAAATCAAGGCCAAGTTTTTCGGCCCGACGATCGACGATCCGGGTATTTTCTCCCGTAATAATACCGACGATGATGCCGCGCTCGCGCAGCAGGCGGATTCCCATACCGTCGCGGGTGTTGAACTTCTTCAGTTCGTCGCCGCGTTCGCTATAGTACATCCCCGCGTCAGTCAGCACTCCGTCAACATCGGTGACCAGCATCCGAATCTGCGGAGCGGGCCGCCGCTGGCGTTTGCGAAGCAGGCTCTCCACAAATAGCCAGTCCGAGGGTTCGTCGATTTCAACGTAGGTTTCCTCCGCCATCTCGTGGCTGGCAATCCGTCCATGAAGGCGGTTGCCATGCGTCAAAAGCCCCTCCCGCTTCATCACGTAAAAGGCTCCGTTCTCTACAAGATAGCCGTCAAATTCCTGCCGTCTCGGGCGTTGGGACGGAGTATAGTTGACCGCATTGGCAAAGCCCTCCGGGGTCGTCTCCCAGATGAAGCGCTTCTGCCGGACCACCGAGAGCAGCGTATCCGCACCCGTGTCGCGGAAATGCGCAAGCCCCCCTTCAAGATCGTCCGCCGTCAGCAGCGGCGAAGTCGCCTGAACGAGCACCACGGTGTCGAACTCCGGATGCGCGGCGGCGAACTCCAGCAGCGCGGACTCGGTGCTTGCGGTATCGGTGGCCGTCTCGGCGGAGCGTCCGATCACCTGAACTTTCGGAAGCCGGAACGACTTCACAACCTCCGCGATCTCTTCCGAATCAGTGGCTACGAAAACCGCGTCCACCCCTTTGGCGTCATTGGCCGCCTGCACCGTCCACCCCGCAAGCGGTCGCCCCGCGAGAGGACGGATATTCTTCATCGGGATGCTTTTGCTCCCGCCCCGCAGAGGGATGAAAACCGCGCAACCGGAGGGGCTACTCATAGGGCTCCTGACTTTTCCCGCTTCAATTTGGCACGCTGCACTTTTTCGCAATCAAGCAGCGCTTCCTTCTTATAGGCCAGAGCCTGAGAAACGTTGCGCAAATCGCGGACCAGCCGGCGAAGACCGTCCGGCTCCAGCGAGGCGGCATGATCGGTACCCTTCCACGTCCGGTCGAGGGTGAAGTGGCGTTCCACCCACGTAGCGCCAAGCGTCATGGCCGCGATATCTGCCGCGATGCCAAGGTGATGCCCGGAGAATCCGATCTCCTTTACCCGCTCGCCGAAGGCTTTTTTCAGGCGCGTGATCTCAAAGAGGCAGATGTCTTCAAAGGCTACGGGGTAGCCCGAGGTGCAGCTATAGAGCACCGTGCGTCCGGCGGCATTTTTGCTTTCCAGAAAGCGGACAATCTCCTCCTCTTCGTCATGAGTGGTCATCCCGAACGAGAGATGCAACTCCCCGGCATAGTGATCGCAGAGGTAGCCCAGCATCTCGAAGTGAAGATTGCAGGCCGAGGGGATCTTGATCAGTTCCGGATTCAGTGAGGCAATCTCTTTGGCCGAGGTCAGATCCCAGACGGAGGTACTATAGACAACCCCCGCTTCCTCGCACCACGCTTTGAGCTGGCAGTGCTGCTCCACGGAGAACTCCAGCGCCTCGCGGTGTGCGCCGTAGGTATCGCCATAGCTGTGCATCGGATTGGGATGCGGCGCGTTATACTCCTCTTCTGTCAGGAGTTCACGCGGATGACGCTTCTGGAACTTAGCGACATCCGCCTTGCAGAAAAAGGCTGCGGCGACAATCAGTTCGCGGGCGATCGCCATGTCGCCTTTGTGATTGCAGCCGATCTCGGCAATAAC
>JBEBWR010000198.1:0-5900 GCA_040392045.1 Chthoniobacter flavus
GTCCATTTCCGCTAATGGTATCCGGCAATTCGCAGAGGGGTAGCGAAAAATTCGGGTGGTGGCCCCGGGCCTTCCTTACGGCTCTCAATGCGCCCCGTCGGCGATGCCGCAGAGGTGCGCCTTGGCGGTGTGGCCGGTGGCTTCCCCGTAGCGGGCGACAAGAGCTTCTTTAACGGCTTCGGCCTCCGCCGTCTCCAGCAGGGTAACGGTCGCCCCGCCAAACCCGCCGCCGGTCAGCCGCGAGCCGAGCACTCCCGGCAGCTCCCCCGCAATGGCGACGAGGCGGTCCAGCTCGGGCGTGCTGTTCTCAAAGTTGTGGATTGAGCTTTCATGACTGGCGAACATCAACTGGCCGAACGCCGCCACGTCGCCACGCCGCAGGGCTTTCACCCCGGCGAGTACCCGCTCGTTCTCCCCCACGACGTGCTTCGCCCGGAGGTACGAGAGCCGGGGAAGCCGGTCGCGCCCGGCCTCCAGCTGCTCGGAGAAGACTTCGCGGAGGGAGGCGACGCCGAGCCGCCCGGCGGCGTCGAAGCATTGCTCGCGCCGCTCATTGTACTCTCCGCCGCTCAACTGATGCGCCACGCCGCACTCGGTAATCAGCAGCGAGACGCCTGCGGGAAATGGCGTGGTCTCCACAGTCTCTTTCAGGCAATCGAGGAAGATCGCCTCCCCCTTCCTGCCAAAGACCGACGATGCCTGATCGAGCAGGCCGCAGGCGACGCCGACGAACTCATTCTCCGCGCGTCGCGCCAGCTTCGCCAGCCGGAGCGGCTCAAGGGTAAAGCCGAAGAGCTTCTCCAGCAGCTTGCCGGTGGAGACCTCCAGCGCCGCCGAGCTGGAAAGCCCCGCGCCGAGGGGCAGGTTGCTCTCAATCTCCGAGGAAAACCCCGACACCGGCAGCCCTTCCTTGCGGAAGACATCGACCACGCCGAGGACGTAGTTCGTCCACTCTTCATCCCTGCTGGGCTCAAGCGCCTCCACGTCGGCCTCGTAGGTTCGCCCCAGCGCCGCCGAGTGCAGACGGATGCGGGAGCTGTCCGTCACCTCGCCGCGCTGGGTGACCCCGCGATCAATCGCGGCGGAAAGAACATAGCCGTTGTTGTAGTCGGTGTGGTTTCCGAGCAGTTCCACCCGTCCGGGTGCGTAGGCGGTGTGCATAAAAATCGAGCGTCAGTTTCCCGCGCCGAGGAACCAGAAGAGGCGGCCCGATACCGGGGCCACGCGCTCCGACGGGTAGCCGCCCGACTTTGCCAGCACTTCCTGAACCACGGGCTCCTTCTTCGGATCGTTGACGAGAAAGGCGACGGCGCGGGCGGCGTTGATGAGCGGATAGGTAAAGGTGATCCGGTCGGTGTGCAGTTTCGGAACGTGGTTTGCCACGACGGAGCGTTTGGTCTCCGCCAACGCGGCGGTCTCCGGAAAGAGCGAGGCGGTATGGCCGTCGTCGCCCATGCCGAGCAGCAGCAGGTCGTGCACGTAGCGCTCCTCGCCGAACCGGCTGGCTACGGCGCTCAGCCGCTTTTCGTAGTCGTCCGCCGCCTCGGTTGCGGGAAGCTCGCCGCGCATCCGGAAGACGTTGCCCTCGGGAATGCCGATCTGGTCGAGGAAGGCTTCGCGCGCCATGCGGTAGTTGCTCTGGGCGTCGTCAGGCGGGACGTTCCGCTCGTCGCCGAAGGTGATCTGGATTTTTTCCCACGGCAGGTCATTCTGGGCCAGCGCGGCATAGACCGGCTTGGGAGTGCTCCCGCCGCAGAGCGAGAGACGGAAGATCCCGCGCGCCGCGATGGCCTCCCGGGCTTCGGCAACGATCCAGGCGGCAACTTCAGCGGCAAAGGCTTCAGGTCGGATAATGGTAGCAGACATAGCAAAATTACATCAGACGGACCGGCAGGGAGAAATCGATTGTCGCCCCCTCCGGCTGTAGTAAGTGAAGATTCAACGCGGTCAGCGACGCTTTCCGCACCGGCAGCGAACTTGCGCTGGGCAGTCCCGCGAGGATCGCGATCAACTCACCAAAATCGGGCTGGTGTCCCACGATCATTACGGACTCAAACTCCCGATAGGCCCTCAATTCGTCGAGCGCGTCCATCGCCATCATCCCGGAAGCCAGGAACGGCGCGATGAGCAACTCCACTCCCAGCCGCTCACTTACGGCATAGGCCGTCTGCGCGGCGCGGGTGAACGGGCTGCTCAGGATCACGTCGGGACGGATGTCCCGGCGGTCGCAGAACTGCGCGACGATCTGCGCCTGCGCCAGTCCGAACTCCGTCAGTCGACGCGCGGAGTCCGAGGCGGCCAAGGGCTCTGCCTCGGCGTGACGCAGGAGGTAGAGGGTCTTCATGGTACCCCAATCTACGCCATCACCATGCCGCCATCCACCGTCAAAGTCTGACCGGTGATGTAGCTGGCTTCCGGCGACGCGAGGAACGCGACAGCGGCGGCGATCTCTTCGGACTCGCCAAAGCGCCCCATCGGGATCGAGCCGATCACGCCCGTCTTCACAGAGTCGGGCAGCACTTCGGTCATATCGGTGCGGATAAATCCGGGGGCCACGGCGTTCACGGTGATCCCGCGGCTCGCCAGTTCCCGGGCGACGGTCTTGGTCAGGCCGATCAACCCGGCTTTCGACGCCGCGTAGTTCGCCTGACCGGCGTTCCCCATCAGCCCTGCCACGCTGGCGATGTTGATGATGCGGCCCGAGCGCTGCTTGATCAGCGAGCGCATGATGCCCTGCATAAAGTTGAATGCGCCTTTGAGGTTCGTATCGATGACGACGTCCCAGTCCTCCTCGCTCATGCGCATGGCCAGTCCGTCGCGGGTTACTCCGGCGTTATTCACCAGAATATCGACGCGCCCGAATTCTTTGAGGATCGTCTCGCAAAGCGCGGTGGAGGCGGCGCGATCCGCTACGTCCACGGCGTAGGCGCAGGCGGCTCCGGCATGCACGGCGTTGATCGCCTCGGCCACCCGGGCGGAGTTCGCCTCGGAGCGGCTGACGCAGGCGACGCGCGCGCCGAGATCGGAGAGGCGGCGGGCAATGGCTTCGCCGATGCCGCGACCGGCTCCGGTAACGATGGCGACCTGATTTTCGAGAGGTTTGGAAGGAGTGGACATAAGGATGATTTGAGAGGGTTTCTTACAGGCGGACCCACGAGCGCGTCTCGGCGCTCTGCTCCACGGCGGCGAGCACGCGCTCGTTGGCGAGGCCGTCGGCAAAGGTGGGGTGCACGGATTCTCCGGCGATCACGGCTTTCACAAAGTCCGCGACGGTGTTCACAAAAGTATGCTCGTAGCCGATGATATGCCCCGGCGGCCACCACGCGGCGAGGTAGGGGTGGGTCGACTCGGTGACGAGAATGTCGCGGAAGCCGCGCAGCCCTTCAGGATCGTCGGCGCGGTAGTATTGCAGCCGGTTCATGTCTTCAAAGTTGAAGGCGAGGCTGCCGCGGTTGCCGTTGATTTCCAGCGTGATGTGGTTTTTCCGGCCATGGGCAAAACGGGTGGCTTCAAGGTTCGCGATGGCTCCGTTTTTGAAGCGCCCGATCCAGCTCACGGCGTCGTCCACGGTCACTTCGCCGCGTCCGCTGCCGTCCACCAGCGGGCGCTCTTTGATAAAGGTCTCGGTCAGGCCGCAGACTTCGTCCAGCTCGCCGACGAGGTAGCGGCCAAGGTCAATGATATGAGCGTCGATGTCGCCATGCGTTCCCGAGCCGGAAATCTTCGCCTGCAAGCGCCAGACGAGCGGGAAATCCGGGTCGGTGATCCAGTCCTGCGCATAGCGGGCGCGGTAGTGATAGATCCGGTCACCGATGGCTCCCTCCTCAATCATCTTCTTCGCCAGCGCGATGGCGGGGATGCGCCGGTAGTTATGGCAGACCATGTTGACCACTCCGGCTTTCTCCACGGCAGCGACCATGGCTTCGCACTCCTCCAGATTCAGCGCGAGGGGCTTCTCGCAAAGCACGGCTTTCCCGGCTTCGGCGGCCGCAATGGCGATCTCGGCGTGGCTGTCGTTCGGCGTGGTGATGTCGATGATGTCGATCTCCGGATCGTTGATGACCGAGCGCCAGTCGGTGGCAGCGGTTTCCCAGCCGAGCTGTTCCCGGGCGGCTTCCACGCTGGCGGCGGTCCGTCCGCAGAGCGTCTTGAGCCGGATCTGAACGGGAAGATCAAAAAAGCGGCCCACCTGTCGCCACGCATTCGAATGGGCTTTGCCCATGAAGTTGTAGCCGATCATACCGATAGTCAGAGTACGTTTCATCAGGGAATGGAGGGAGAAAGGTGATGTAAGAAGGAGTTATCAAAGCTTGAAAGCGTCGATAAATGCAACCTCAATGGCGAGCTGCTCCTGTACGTTGCGCCCGAAATTATCGCGCAGCCCTTCGATGGCTTCGATCCGCCGGAGCACGTCGGCAGGGGCAAACCGCTTGGCCAGTGCGGCGGTAACCTCGGCATAGGCGGGGAAGTCGAGCGAGGCGCCGCCGTTCTGCTGGCGGAGAATATCGCCCCACCACTGGAGCAGCGTCCCGACGATAACCGTCCGCTGCTGGAGGTAGGCGGCTTCGCCCACGGCTTTGAAATGCGTTTCGCGCCCTTCGAGCCACTTTCCGTCGGTGCTTTGCTTGTAGAGCGCCTGCTCCTGCTTGAGCGCCTCTTCGCTCTGCTTCTGCGCCTCGCCCTTTGTCTCGCCGAGCAGATCGATAAAGGAGCGCACGAGGACGAAAACCGGACCGATGCCGGGGCCGTCCATGCGGAAAAACTCCGCCACCAGCTCCAGCAGCTTCTCCTGCTGCGGCGAGAGGGTGCGCGAGGTTGGCGGCATGAGCTGTACGGGGATGCAGCGGGAGAGGATGGTATCGAGCAGCATCTCGGGATGCGCCGTGAGCAGGAGGAGGAGGGAATGCGCGGGGGGCTCCTCCAGCGTTTTGAGGAAGGAGTTGGCGGCGGAGACGTTCATGCGGTCGGCGTCAAAGACGATGCCGACTTTCATCCGGCCCGAGGAAGCGCGGAGCTGAAGGGCATACTCCAGATTCCGCATCTGCTCCACGCTGATGAGCCGCGACCTGGACTCCGGCTCGATCAGGGTAAGGTCCGCCTGCCCCTTCATTTCCCCACCCGTATCGGGCTGCCCCTGTACGAGTCGGGCGAGGCGAAAGGCGAGCGCCCGCTTTCCGCTGCCGGATTCCCCGGTGATCAGGTAGGCGTGGGCCAGCCGTCCGCCGGAATAGGCGCGGCTGAGAAACTCAAAGGCGGCGTCAGTCGAAAAGGCCATGGAATCGCTTCGTGAGGGTCTGCGTGACGTCTGCTTCGATCACGTCCACCGGTCGGGCTGCGTCGATGACGGTGATCCGCTCGCGCTCCTCCTCTGCAAGGGCAAGGTATCCGGCGCGGACGGCTTCGAAAAACTCCGGCGGCAGCGACTCCATCCGGTCTTTCTGACGCCCTGGGCGTGCCGTGAGGCGCTCGCGGGCGCGGGCGGGGTCGAGGTCGAAAAGGAGCGTGGCGTGGGGCTTGACGCCGCCGAGGGCGAAAGCGTTGATGGCGGCGACCTGTGCGGGTTCCAGCCGTCGGGCAACGCCCTGATAGACGGTGGTGGAGTCGAGAAAGCGGTCGGCGAGCACGATCTTTCCCTGCGCCAGCGCGGGGGTGATCACCTGCCGTACGAGCTGCGCCCGGCTCGCGGCGAAGAGGAGCAGCTCTGTCTCGGCGCACATCCCCTCGCCTTCCTTCGCGGTCTGCAACAGATGGCGGATCGCTTCGCCCAGCTCCGTACCGCCCGGCTCGCGAGTGGAGAGCACGGGCCGCCCCGCCGCCTCCAGACGCCGCTTGAGCCGCTCGATCTGCGTGCTTTTCCCGCAGCCGTCGGAGCCTTCAAAGCTGATAAAGATACCGCTCAT
>JBEBWR010000199.1:0-5899 GCA_040392045.1 Chthoniobacter flavus
GGCCCGGGAGCGCCTTAGGGAGATACGCCATGTGGCGCTGGATATGGATGGGACGATCTACCTCGGCTCCCGGCTTTTTCCGGAGACGATCCCTTTTCTTCACCGCCTTACGCGGCTGGGTATCGGGTATACGTTTCTGACGAATAATTCCTCGAAAAGCCGCGATGACTATGAGCAGAAGCTTGCGGCGATGGGGGTTCCCGCGAACTCGGAGCAGATTCTGACTTCGACGCATGGCCTGATCGATTACCTCCGCAGTGATCTGCCGGAGGTGCGGCGGCTTTTTGTATTGGGGACGCCTTGTTTTCACAATGAACTGGGGCTTCATGGCTATCTCTCCTCGGATGATGATCCGGATGCGGTGGTTGTCGGGTTTGATACGACGATGAGCTATGAGCGGCTCTGTCGCGCGGCATGGTGGATCTCGCAGGGGAAGCGGTTTATCGCCACCCACCCCGACCTTGTCTGTCCGACGGATCGCCCGACGGTGCTGGTGGACTGTGGCGCGATCTGCAAGACGCTGGAGGCGGCGACGGGGATCGCGCCGGAGGTTATCGGAAAACCGAGTACGCGGATGTTGACGCCGATTTTTCGGAGGACGGGAATTCCGGCAAGACAGGTGGCGATGGTGGGGGATCGGCTGATGACCGATATGGTGATGGCGAAGCGATCGGGGGCGCTCGCGGTGATGGTGCTGACGGGTGAGGCGACGATGAAGGAGGTGATGGCGCTGCCGGAGCGGGGGCGGCCGGATGTGGTAATAGATCATATCGGCCTGCTGGGCGGGCTGCTGGCAGATCCGTATTAGGATATGAGAGCGATGACAATGGATGAGATGAAAAGGGAGCGGCAGATCGTCCGGTTGAAAGGCGGGAAGAGGTTTGACTTGCTGATTGTCGGCGGAGGGGCGACGGGGCTGGGGACGGCGGTGGATGCCGCCCGGCGGGGGTATCGGGTGGCGCTGGTGGAAAAATACGATTTTGGCAAGGGGACTTCCAGCCGCTCGACGAAGCTGGTGCATGGCGGTGTCCGCTATTTGAAGCAGGGGAATCTTGCCCTGGTGCGGGATGCGCTCCGGGAACGCGGGCGATTTCTGCGGAATGCTCCGCATCTTGCGCGGGATCTGGAGTTTGTGATTCCCGCTTATTCGCAGGTGGAGCGCGCATTCTATGGGGTGGGGCTGAAGGTGTATGATTTTCTCGCTGGGCGGCTGAGCCTTGGGAAATCGCTTCTGCTGGATCGCCGGGAGACGCTGGAGCGGCTGCCGACGCTTTCTCCGGGGGGAGTGAAAGGCGGCGTGCTCTACCATGACGGCCAGTTTGACGATGCGCGGATGGCGACGAATCTGATGCAGACGGCGGTGGAGCTTGGCGGGACGGTGGCGAACTACTGCGAATGCGTGCGGCTGCTCTCCGATACGACGGGTCGCCTGACGGGGGCGGTGATCCGGGATACGGTAGATGGAGAGGAGTTTGAGGTTTACGCGAAGGTGGTGGTCAATGCGACGGGGGTTTTTGTCGATGCACTGCGGCGGCAGGAGAAGACGGATACGCGGCCGATGGTGACGGTGAGTCAGGGGATTCATCTGGTGCTGCCGAAGCGGTTTCTGCCGGGGAAGAGCGCGCTGATGGTTCCCCGGACAGAGGATGGCCGGGTGCTCTTCGCAGTGCCGTGGCATGACTGCGTGGTGGTGGGCACGACGGATACGCCGGTGGCGGAGGCGGTGGCGGAGCCCCGGGCGCTGCCGGAGGAGTACGACTTTGTGATGACGCATGCGGCGAGGTACCTTGCCGATGCGCCGGAGGACGGCGATGTGCTGAGCGTCTTTGCGGGGCTGCGCCCGCTGGTCCGGTCCGCTGAGCGGAAATCTACGGCGGCGCTCTCCCGGGATCATACGATTGCGATCGGCCGGAGCGGGATGGTGACGGTTACCGGCGGAAAATGGACGACTTATCGCCAGATGGCGGAGGAGGTGGTGGATTGCGCGGAGAGGGTTGCGGGACTGCGCCATCGCCCTTCCGCTACGGTGGATTTTCCAGTGCACGGGGCGATCGGGTACGCGCCTTTTGCGGATCATCGGCTCGCGGTCTATGGGAGCGATGCCGCGCAGATTACGCTTCGGGAGGCGGAGGCGGGCGGGGGCCGACGGATTCACCCGGAGCTGGAATGCAGTGTTGCGGAGGTCCGGTGGCATGCGCGGCATGAGATGGCGATGACGGTGGAGGATGTGCTCTCCCGGCGGACGCGGTCGCTGCTGCTCAATGCTCGCGCGGCTGCGGAGGCGGCTCCGGGGGTTGCGGCGATTCTCGCGGAGGAGCTGGGAAGAGATGAAGCGTGGGCGCGGCGGCAGGTGGCGGATTTTCGCACGCTGGCGGGTGGGTACCTTCCGCAGGGAGGAGCGATTAAGATTGATTAGGCAACGGCTTTCACGGTCGGCAGCTTCTGGCGGAGGGTGAGCGAGGGGGCGTAGAGGTCGCCGAGGCGGTCGAGGCGCTGGAGGACGGCTTCGGCGGTAAAGCGCAGGGAGGCTGCGGACTTTTTCTTTACGCACTGCCCGACTTCTTCCCACGTGATGGGGGTGGAGACGGTGGGCTGCTCGCGGGCGCGGAGGGAGTAGGGAGCGACGGTGGTTTTCCTGGCGTCGTTCTGGCTCCAGTCGATGAAGACTTTTCCTTTCCGGAGGTCTTTTTTCATATCCGCGACGATGGATTCGGGGAAGCGCTGCGCGAGGACGGTGGCGACGGCTCGGGCGAAGGCTTTGGTTTGCGAATACCGGATGGGGGTGTTGAGCGGGACGAAGAGCTGCATCCCCTTGGAGCCGGAGGTTTTGGGCAGGCTCTCAAGCTCCAGCGATCGGAAGAGGTCGCGGAGCCGGAGGGCGACTTGTGCGCACTGTACGATGTCGGCGGGGGGACCGGGGTCGAGGTCGAACATGAGGCCGGTGGGGCGTCCGGGACGCTGGGCGGTATGCAGGAAGGGGTGAAATTCGAGGTTCGCGAGGTTCACGCTCCAGAGCAGGGAGGCGGTGTCGTTGAGCATGCAATACCGGATGGTGCTGCCGTCGCTCTTTTTTACGCGGGTGGTGGAGATCCACTTCGGGGCATGAGACGGGCATTGCTTTTCGTAGAAGAACCCGCCTTCGATGCCGTCGGGATAGCGCTTGAGGGTGAGTGCCCGGTCTTTCACGTACGGGAGCAGGACGTCGGCGACGCGGGCGTAGTAGGCGATGACGTCTCCTTTGGTAAATCCTTCCCGGGGGTAGAAAATTTTGTCGGCATTGGTGATCCGGACCTGTCGACCGTCTATGCTTAGCTGCTGCTCTTTCGCGCTCATTCGGGGACCTCCCGGATGACTTCGCTCGCGGGTTTATCGGGGCGCAAACCGAGGAATACCGGCTGGCGCAGCCGTCCGTCGCGGGTCCACTCGGCAAAACGGATCTGGGCGACGAGTTCGGGCCGTACCCAATGGCACCGCCTGACGGGAGGCGGATCGCGGAAGGGGCGCCCGGTTTGTCGGAGGGGGAGAAGGCGATGGTGAAGATTGTGCAGGCGCTTGGTGTCGAAGCCGGTGCCGACTTTTCCGGCGTATCGCAGTATTCCGTTGTGATAATATCCGATAAGGATGGCTCCGAGGTGTTTCCGCGATCCTGCGGGATCGGTGTAGCCGCCGATGACGAATTCCTGCTCGTGCGCGAGCTTGAGCTTGATCCATGCGCCGCTGCGCTTTCCGGGCTCGTAGACGGAGCCGAGCCGCTTGCCGATGATGCCTTCGAAGCCAAGCGCGGCGGCGCGCTGGAGGATCTCCCCGGCGTCTTCCCCGAGGGAAGCGGAATATCGGATGAGGCTCTTGCCGCGAGGCAGGAGGGCGCGGAGTTTCTCGCGCCGTTTCTCCAGCGGCCGGTCGAGCAGGCTTTGGCTCTGGTATTGCAGGAGGTCGAAGGCGTAGTAGAAGATGGGCGGGCGCTCCGGGCTTCCGGTGTCGTTCTGGAGAAGCTGAAATGAGGAGCGGCCTTTGGGGTCGAGCGCGACGACTTCGCCGTCGATGATGGCGTCGGCGATTTTCAAGGCGGCGACGGCCCGGGCGATTTCAGGGAAGCGGTCGGTGAGCTCGTGTTGCGTTCTCGAAAACAGGCGGACGGCTCCGCTCTGCCGGATGGCGATGACGCGGAAGCCGTCGAATTTTACTTCGTAGCTCCAGCGTCCATGCGGCGCTTCTTTGACGAGGCGCGCTTTCATGGGTTCTATGACGGGGGGATCGCTCTTTTCCCCGTTGCTCGCGATTTCTTTCATGGTCCGCCCGGAGAGTACGGAGAGGTCGGCTTCCCGGCGGGGGAGAGGGCGGTGATCGGCGCCGCCGCGGATGAGGAGCCATTGGCTTTCATCGCGGAGTCGGACGAGGTACCACTCTCCGGCGAGCTTGGTACCGTAGAGGATGAAGTGAAGCTTGCCGGACCGCAGGTCTTTGACGGGATGGCGGCTGATGGGCTCGAAGGTTCCGGTATCCCAGACTTGTACGGTGCCTCCGCCATACTCTCCTTTGGGGATGGTGCCTTCAAAGTCGCCGTAGGAGAGGGGGTGATCTTCGACTTTGACGGCGAGGTGCTTTTCTCCATGTTTGAGCGGCATTCCTTTGGGGACGGCCCATGACGCGAAGGCGCGCCCGAGCTGGAGGCGGAGGTCGTAGTGCAGGTGACTGGCGGCGTGTTTCTGGATAACGAAACGCCGCGCTCCCCTCCCCTGCCCCGTTTTGGCGCTCTGCGGCTCGGGGGTGGCGGAGAAGTTCCGCTTCTGACGATAGGTTTGCAGGGACATTTCGGGCTTTTATGCGGCGCGCTTGGGCTTGGCGGATTTTTTGGCGGCGGGTTTGCGCTTCCGCGTGGGGGCGGGCTTTTTCGGCGTTTTTTCTTTGAGGCTCTTTTCGAGTACGGCGACGAGGTCGATGACGTTGGTGGCGGGCTTTGGCGCGCGGACGGTGGGCTCAATGGTTTTGCCGCCTTTTTCGATTTTTTCCCGGATGACCTGCTCCAGTGCTTCGCGGTATTGGTCTTTGTAGGCTTCCGGCTTCCATTCTCCGCTCATGGAGTCGATGAGGGTTTTGGCCATGCTGAGCTCTTTTGCGGTGGGTTTGGATTCTTTGGGCTGGCGGAATTCTTCGATGTCGCGCAACTCGGTGGCCCAGTGCATGAGCTCGAGCATGAGGCCTTCGCCCTGGGGCTTGACGGCGGCGAGGTGTTCGCGGGTTTTGATGACGACGCGGGCGATGCCGATTCTGCCGCTGGATTCCAGTGCGTCGCGCAGCAGGATGTAGGCGCGGTCGGCTCCTTTCTGCGGCTCCATGAAGTACGGTTTATGGAAGAAGACGGGGCTGACTTCGTCCTGCCGGACGAAGCTTTCGATGTTGACGGTTTGCGTGGCTTCGATGTCGACTCTCCGGAAGTCTTCGTCTTTGAGGACGACGAATTTGCCTTTTTCGTATTCGTACCCTTTGACGATCTGGTCCCACGGGACTTCCCGTCCGTCTTTTTCGGCGACGCGCTTGTAGTTTACGGGGCTCAAATCCGATGCCCGCAGGAGGCGGAATTTCAGTTCTTCGGTGGTGGTGGCGGGGAACAGGGCTACGGGGATGTTTACGAGGCCGAAGCTGATGTTGCCTTTCCAGATTGCTCGCATAAGAAACGGACGTTCCTGAAAATTTCGCGTCCCGGTGGTGTGCCGGTCTTCTCTCATCCTTTTCCCGGCGTTCAACTCAGGCATGCGGCGGGGTGGATGGCGTTCGTTTCCTTTGACCGACACCCTATGAAACTCAAGACTATTAAAGATCTCTATATTCAGCAACTCAAGGACCTCTACAGCGCGGAGAAGCAGCTGGTGAAGGCGCTTCCCAAGATGGCGAAGGCGGC
>JBEBWR010000200.1:0-5889 GCA_040392045.1 Chthoniobacter flavus
TCCATGTGCAGGGCAATGAGCACCTCTCCGATGCGGAGATCCGCGAAGCGATTGAAGAACCCTTGGAGATGATTCGTGAAAGCGGGCTGAACCTCGCGCTGGCGGACGACCTCGCCTTTTTTCTGGAGGTCTACTACCGCAAGCAGGGCTACTCGCAGGCAAAAGTGACTTACAAGCTGACCGGCCCGGAGTCGCTGCTGCTGATTGCGGAGGAAGGACCGCTCACGCAGATCGGGAAGGTGACGTTCTCGGGAAACACGGCCTTTTCCGACGAGCGGCTCAAGGAACTGCTCACGGGGGTGGCGCAGCCCCGGCGGGCGCGACGAATCGTGGAAATCCCGTACGTCGAGGACAATATCTCCGACGGCGCGGATCGCATCCGGGGGCTCTACCGCTCGGAAGGGTATCTGGATGTCGAAGTCGACGAGCCGGAGGTGACGCTCTCCGCGGACAAGACGCGGGCCGATGTGTCGGTCGCGCTGGAGGAAGGGACGCAGTACCGCTTCGGCAAGCTGGAGGTGGAGGGCGACCTGCTCTTCTTCCCCCGCGAGCGTCTGCTCAAGGAGCTGGAGCCGTTTACCAGCCGCCCGTACACACCGCTGGCGGTGACGAATATTCAGCGGAAGATCATCTACTTCTACCGCTCGCATGGGTACTACATGGTGGAGGTCGACGTGGAGAGCGATCCGGAGCGCGCGGTGAACGGCGAGGTCCCCTCGCGCTTTATCGTCCATTCGGGACGGCCTTACCACTTTGACGGTGTCGTGGAGCGATACCTCAAGCCGGATCAGCGACGGCTCCGCCCGGGGTTCCTTCAGGCGCGCTTCCGCTCGCTGCATGGCAAGCTCTATTCCCCTACGGCGCTGGAGGAGCGGTACCGCTCTGTGATGGCGACGGGGCTCTACTCCAATCTGCGGCTCAAGCAGGTGCCCAAGCCGGAGACGGGCGAAGTGGAGCTGCACTTCGATGTGGAAGAGGCCAAGGCGCGGGAGCTGGGGTTCTCTGTCGGCTTCGGTTCACTGGAGGGACTGATCCTTGGAGCGCAATATACGGATCGCAACTTCCTTGGCTATGGGCGGCCTCTGGTATTCCGCAGTGAAATCTCGCAGTACCTCCTGCGCGGGGAGCTGAGCTACACCGATCCGTGGGTATTCGACACCAACTATACTCTCCGCACGCGGCTCTACGCGATGAATCAGGATCTCACCGACTACGGCAAGCTGGAGAGCGGTCTGTTCGGCGAGCTGGCACGAAAGATGGGCGAGCATCTGGAGATTTCCGCGTTTCTCCTCACGCGCGGGGTGCTGGTCAGCAGCTATGGCATCGATCCCATCGAACTCGGGCCGACGGAGTACGTCGTCAACAGCGTCGGGACCACGCTAACGCTCGATTTCCGCGACAGCGTGCTCAACCCCTCGAAAGGCTGGGTCTTCACGACGACGAACGACGTCGCGCTCTCCGCGCTCGGGAGTACCGTCGAGTTCTACCGTTCCACGGCGCGCTTCTCGTACTACCAGCCCATCGGGAAAACGCTGCTGGCCATTGGCGCGCGCGGAGGCATCATCGTGCCGCTGGGTGATGAGCAGTCGATGCCAATTGACGAGCGTTTTTTCAACGGCGGCAGCCGCACCATCCGCAGCTATGTGGAGCGCAGCTTCGGGCCGAAGGATCGCTACGGACACTCCATCGGCGGCGAGACCTTCACGGTCTTCAACGTGGAGCATATTTTTCCCATCGCCGGAGACCTCAAGGGCGCCGTGTTCGTCGATGCCGGAACGACCGGGCGCAGGCTGGACGACGGGTTCGGCGAGTTCGGCATGGCCGTCGGGCTTGGCTTGCGCTATGCGCTGCCCATCGGCCCGATCCGGATCGACTACGGACATAACCCGATCCAGCGAAAGGGCGATCCCAGCGGCGCGTGGCACTTCAGTTTTGGCTTTGCGTTCTGAGGAAATATGTTCTCAAAGGATGAACGTCTATCAGATCATATGGAAGCGAAAGGGCTGGAGGTGGCTGATCCTGCTGAACGTGATCAGCGCCTTTTTTGTTCCCATTGAAGCCGATCAGTTCAAGATCCCTTTGGGAGTGCATGCTTTCGCAGTGCTCATGTGCTGGGTCGTAGGGTGGTTTATCTGCCAGATTACTAAGCTGAATCTGAGAATCGGGTATTCGGTAAAGTTTGGTTCGGAGATGATGATCAGTTTTAGCGTCTCAATGTTCGCAGTGATGCTTATCCTTACGCTGCGGTCTGTCGGGAGCGAAGAGTGGCTATGCATGCTAACCGGCCTTTTGCAATCAATCGTAATGATGATTTCCATCAACCGGTTTATGCCAAGGGAGGCAATTCGCTAGTGATGAAAGATCGCGGAAGACAGCGGAGACTTGAAACGCTCTAATCTGATATGAAGTTTGATTTTGGTAGTGATGCCGGATTCCCGGTGTGATCCACGGACCCCCGCGGATCTATTTGACTAGAATACCCGAAGCCTATGATCGCAGCAATCGCTCCTCAGTTTTTCACCGCTGATCTTGCGGCCACGCTTCAATACTACCGGGACAAGCTCGGATTCGAGACTCAGTTCATCTATGGCGAGCAGGCATTCTATGCCGGGGCGATTCGTGATGGGCTGTCGATCTTTTTCCGGGTAGTCGACTCCGCGCCGCCCCAAACCGCAGGAAAGTATGAAGAAGAGTATTTGGATGCCTATCTTCGAGTGGAGCGAATCGACGATCTGTATGCAGAGTATCAGTCCAAAGGCGTGACTTTTTCCCGAGAGATCGGCTCCATGCCGTGGGCGTTCCGGGAGTTTGTCGTGAAGGACTGCGACGGACGATTGCTTTGCTTTGGAGAGTCAACGGAGTATCATTAGGCAAAGAAAATGGCTCATTCAGATCCTGAAATCCCGTTCCAAGCAGTGCTTCTTCGGCCCGCGAAATCCGATGGTGATCCGTCGTGGGCATTCGTGGTGCTCCCCAAGGACGCCAGCGAAACGCTACCAAGGCGAGGAAGGACGACCGTGGAAGGGACGATCAATGGTCACGCTTTTCAGGCAACGCTCGAACCTGATGGTCAACTAAGCCATTGGCTGAAGGTGAGTGAGGAGCTACAGAGTGCGGCCGGGGCGAAGGTCGGCGACACGGTCACGCTCGCGATTGCGCCTGTGGAGCAGGAACCGGAGCCTGAGATTCCATCAGATTTTCGGGAAGCTCTGGCGGCGGCTCCGGAAGCCCGCAAGGTTTGGAATGCGACGACAACCATCGCCCGCCTGGACTGGATTCATTGGATGACTTCGGCCAGGCAATCCAAGACCCGCGCCAAAAGAATCCGCGATGCGTGTGAGATGCTTGCCGCCGGTAAAAAGCGCGTTTGCTGCTTCGACCCTTCCGGTTACTACAGCAAAGCCTTCCGTGCGCCGGAAGCGGCAAGCTGATCGCGGTCAAGGATAACGGCCGCAAATTACAGAACCACTGCTCCGCCCGGGAACGATTTATCTTCCGATGAATCCATCCCTCTTCCAGAGCTTTTTCATGGGCGGCTTTGAGTGCTCCACGCATCGCACCCGCTCGGGGCGACGGCTCGACCTGATTGACTCCACGCAGCACGACCGCTTTGCGTTTCAGGACTATCGGTTGCTGATGAAGTACGGGCTGCGGACGGCGCGGGATGGCGTGCGCTGGCATCTCATGGAGCGGGAGCCGGGGCGCTATGACTGGTCGGTGGCGGAGCCGATGTTCCGCGCCGCTCAAAAGTCGGGGCTTCAGGTGGTCTGGGATCTCTGGCACTACGGCTGGCCGGACGATCTCGACCTTTTCTCGCCGGAGTTTGCCCCGCGCTTTGGTGCTTTTGCGGGAGCGGTCGCTCAGAAACTGCTGGAACTGGGGGATGAGACACCGATGTTCTCGCCGGTGAATGAGATTTCGTTTTTCTCATGGGCCGCCGGAGACGGTAGGGTGATGTACCCCTACGCGGAAGGGCGGGGGATGGAGATCAAGCGGCAGCTTGTGCGGGCGTCCGTGGCGGCGATCAAGGCGATCAAGCGGGTGAATCCGGCGGCGCGGTTCCTTCAGGTCGACCCGATGATCAACGTGATCTCCCGGCGCGACGATCCGGAGGACGCTCCGGCGGCGGAACTCCAGCGGCTCAGCCAGTTTGAAGTATGGGACATGATGTGCGGCAGGCTGGAGCCGGAGTTGGGGGGAAAACCGGCGTTCCTCGATGTGATCGGGGTGAACTACTACATTCACAACCAGTGGAAACACCCCGGCGGCGATGACGCGATGATCGTCCCCTCCGACCCGCGTTACCGGCATGTCCGCGATATGCTCCGGGAGATTTCCGACCGCTACGACCGCCCCATTCTGATTGCGGAGACGGGGATCGAGGACGAGACGCGCCCTGCGTGGCTGCGTTATATCAGCAATGAAGCGGCGGCGGCGATCGCCCAGGGCGTACCACTCGAAGGCATCTGTCTCTACCCGGTCCTCAATCATCCGGGCTGGGAGGACGACCGACATTGTTACAACGGACTTTTCGACTACGCGAACGAAGAAGGAGAGCGCGAGGTTTACCTGCCGCTGGCGGCGGAGCTGGCGCGGCAGCAGAAGCGGATTGCGGCGATCCGGAGCGGCAAGGCGGAATTCCACGAAGAATGGGATGCGAGCAGCTCGCAACTCGACTGGGCGGCGCATCTCATGAGCGACCGGACGGAGGCTTCGCGGGAACCGACGGCGTAAAGGTGGCCCCTCCGCTCCGAAGAAGTCGGGCTCTGCCCGACCCGCGCGGAAGCGCGAAGAAACAGACGAAGTCTGTCATTCCATCAGGGTGGAGGCGAGGAGGTCGGCAACCATTTTGCCTTTTCGGGTGAGGCGGACGCGGTTTTGCACCGGCTCGAAGAAACCTTCGGCGAGGTAGTCGCTCACCTTCTCCTGCCACGGGGCGAGGAGATCGAGAGCCACGCCGTGGCTCGTGCGGAGGCCGAAAGCAATCGCCTCGCTGCGGCGCGTGGCGGGGTCGAGCGGTTCGCTGAAAGCAGCGGCGGAGCGACCGGAGAGGATACGCGCGGAGTACTCCGAGGTATCGGCGATATTCTGCCACCGCTGGCTGCCGCAGGTGGAAAAAGCGCTGGGGCCGAGGCCGAGGTAATCCGCGCCGACCCAGTAGGCGAGATTATGAAAGCACTCCCGGCCGGGGCGCGAGTAGTTCGAAATCTCGTACTGGGCATAGCCCGCGCTGGAGAGGCGGTCGATCGTTGTCTCGAAAAGATCGGCATCCCAGGCATCGTCTTGCGTAAACTCGCCCGTCTGGAACTTCTGATAGAACGCCGTGTCCTCCTCGTAGGTAAGGCAGTAGGCCGAGATATGGTCGGGCTGGAGGGAGATCGTCTTTTCCAGCGTGGCGCGCCACTGCTCGCGCGTCTGTGTGGGGACGGCGAAGATCAGATCGAGATTCACATTCCGGAACCCCGCTTCGCGCAGGATCGCGTACGAGCGCTCCGCCTGACCGGCGGTATGCACGCGTCCCAGCACCTTGAGAAGCTGGGCATCCCACGACTGTACCCCCATGCTGATGCGGTTCACACCGAGGCGGAGCAGCAGGGCTGCCTTTTCGAGGGAGACCGTGGCGGGGTTCATCTCCAGCGTCCACTCGGTCAATTCGCTCAGATCGAGCCGTTCGCACAGGCCGGTGAGCAGGTAGTCGAGCTGGCTGACGGAGAGCGCGCTCGGTGTGCCTCCGCCAAAGAAGATCGTCTGCGGGCGGATCGTCATCCGCTCCTGCGCCATCTCCAGCTCGCGGAGGACGGCGTCGAGGAAGGCGCGGGTCTTATTCCGGTCCGATGCCTCCTTGTAAAAAGCACAGTAGGGGCAGACCTTCGGGCAGAAGGGGATATG
>JBEBWR010000201.1:0-5867 GCA_040392045.1 Chthoniobacter flavus
CTGGTGCGAAGAAAGCGGGACGTTTTCCGGAGAGAGGGAAGTATCATAATGCTGAACGTAAAGTGAATGGATCACGGTATCGAAGCAAGGCACCTCTTCAATATCGGGAGTTTCAAGCGGAGTTTACCTGCGAAGGACGGTGCGTGTCCATTTCAAAAATACAAGGAAAGCCTCTACGGAGCCTCAGGTAGAATCTGTTGGTACTCTGAGCGGGCGGCGTCGCCCATTTGTCCCGCCCCCAGCGCTCTGCTTTTCTCCAACGCCGCTTTGGCTTCCTCGGGGAGGCCGCGAAGGGTGAGGTGCTGGGCGTAAAAGGCGTAAAGGGCGCCGAGGTTCGGGTCGGCCGCGAGGGCCTTCCGGTAGGTGGCTTCGGCGTCGTCGTGACGCCCGAGGGCATCGTGCGTCTGGGCGAGTCGGGTGAGGAGATTGACTTCGACGGGGACCTGTTGGAGCCCCTGAGCGTAGGCGGTGAGGGCTTTTTCGTTCATCCGATCCCGGAAGAGATCGAACTGCGAGGCGTTGGCCTGCCACCGGTAGGCTTCTCCGAGGTAGAGCCATGCGTAGGGATTCTCTTTCGCGGCGGCGACGGCGATCCGGGCATGTTTTTGTGCGGCGGTGAATTTCCGCTCGCGAAGCAGAATGCGCGCCTGCTCGGTGTGCCACGCACCTTTGATTTTCGGGATGATGGCGATAATGAGAATCCCTCCCACGGCTACGGCGGCGAGTCGGTGAGCGCCGCTGAAGGAAAGACTCCGCAGCCGGACGTGTGGCTTTCCGCCGGGGTTCGCCAGAATGCCAAAGGCGAAGGCGTAGAGCAGCGCGTTCCCGGGGATGTGCATGTTGAAGTCGACGACGGAATGCGCCAGCAGCGCCGCAATGCCGCCAAAGGCCCCGATGGCGATGCCGAGGTGCTGATCTTCAATGGGAGGCGGGGAGCCTCCGGCACCTCCCTCGGCGCTGCCGTTCTTTTGGACGTGGATCAGGCGATTGATGCCGTTGAGGCCACAGCCGAGATGGGCGATGAGGAAAATGCCCGAAAGGGCGAGGCCGACCAGTCCGTACTCGGCGAGCATCTCAAGGTAGTCGCCATGCGCGTGGATCGGGTCGGACTGCAATTCGGGGCGTCGGTAGAGGCGTCCGTAGATGAGGTGGGTACCTGCTCCGGTGCCGAAAACGGGGGCTTCCCGGTACTGATCAAGCGTGGCGGCCCAGTTGGAATAGCGGATATCTTTTGCGAGGAGCTTTGAAGCGCGCTCGGAGATCACGTGGCTTTTACTGGCGAAGAGGCCGATCCCGACGCTCATGCCGAAGATTCCCGCGAGGGTCAATGCGATGAGCGCGGGGGCGTTTTTCCGCAGGAGCACCATGATGCCCCAGACGCAGAGGCCCCCGAAGACGACGAGCGAAAAGGCCGAGCTGAGCATCCCTCCGCGGCTGATGCTGATCGCGACTCCGACGTAGCAGAGCGCGGCGACGGCTCCCGCCGTAAAGCGCTCGGCGATCCCCGAGCGTCCCCATGCGGCAAAGCCGAGGGCGAACATCGCTACGGTCTCCAGATATCCGGCGAAGTGATTCGGGCTGATGAACATCCCGCTGGCTCGCGTGACTTCCCCCTGATAGGCCATGTCGGGCCGTACAAATCCGAAGAATAGGAAGCCGTCCCTGCTCAGGAACTGGTAGAGGGCGAGACTCACCTGCCCGACGGCGATGATCATGAGCAGGACCAGCAGACGGAGGCGTTCCCGACTCTCGGTGAGGTAAAAGGCGGTCAGCAGGTAGACGAGGACGCATGCGCCCGTCATGTAAAGATCGCTGCGGGCGTAGTAGGCGTAGGGCGAATAGATGGCCCGCAGGGCGACATACCCCGCGAGCAGCGACATGGAGCCGAGCGCAAAGGCGTTCGGCCGGGAGCGCGCCTGGAGAAAAGCGCAGAGGGAGAGGACGCCTGCCGCGCCGAGGATCAGGTAGGAGGGGTAAGCAAAGAGGAGTCGTGTACCGCCGATAAGCGCATAGATGGCGCAAAAAGCGATCGACAGGAGCAGGAAGAGAAGAAAACGCACGAGGTCGGTGAATGTTCCACCGCGCTCAATGTAGGAATGAGCGCGGCCTGAAGATTACGCCTTAGCCTTCCTGACTGGCGCTTTTTACCGCCCCTTTGGTGCCTTTATCTTTCGCGGCGTCTTTGGTTGCGCCTTTTTCGGCTTCGGCTTTTTCGGCCTTGGCGGCTTCTTCTTTCTCGGCGGCGAGTCGCTTCTGGAGCGTTTCCACCGAAGCTTTCAGGCGCGTGGCGGCTTCATTGGCCTGCCAGAGGGTGCTGGCTTCCGCAAGCTTCGAGGCGGCGGTGCCGGCGTCTCCGGCGGTCAGCGCGGTGCGGCTTTCTTCGGTGAGCTGGAGGCTGCGGGTCATCGGATCGGGATCGATCGTGGCGAGGCGGGTGCTCTCGGTCTCAATCGTTTGAGTGAGCGCAGCGACGCTCTGATCCATGGCGGCGAAAAAGGGCTTCCACTTGGCGGTGGACTGCTGAAGGGCCTGCTCGGCGCGGGTTTTGTTGCTCTCATGCGCCGCGAGCATCCGGCTCTTCTCGGGCTCCTGCGTGTGCTGGATGCCTTCTTCAAATTTCTGCTGCTGCTGCTTGGCGATCGGTACGGCGCGGACGATCTCGGCTTTGAGACGCTTGATCAGTACCAAAGCGGTCGGGATGGCCTGCGGATAGGCGGAGGAGCCGGGGAAGTCGCTTTCGATCTTGTCGAAGGTATTGAGCGCTCCGACGAGGTCGCCACGCTGCGCCTGATCGTTCATGACTTGAAGGAGCCGCTGGGCGTTGATCTGATACTGCTCTTCCTTGATTTCGGCGGCAGTATACCAGCGTTCGCTGATTTTGACTTCCTTCCGGGCGACGCGGGCGCGCTCTTCCTTGAGCAGCTTGATCTGGTTTTTGACCTGCTGCTGGTGGCCGCTGTCTGGGAAGCGCTTGAGGAAGTTCTCATAGGCGGCGATCCCGAGATTATAAGCCGCAGGCGTCTGGGAGTGCGGGCCGACGCCGTAGCGGGCGAGCTTTTCGTACTCCAGCAGATCGGCGGGGGTGGTGACGACGGCGCGGATGTCTTCTTTCTTGAAGGTCTGCTCGTCGGTGATGCCTTCGGAAACTTTCACGAGAAGCACGACCTCGGCGTCGTTCTGCCGAAGGACGGTGCCTTCGTACTCTTCTCCGCTCTTGAGCGTGATGGTATCAGCAAGCGCGGGAGAAAAGGCCGCGCCCGCGAGAGTTAGGGCAATGGAGAGGGTCAGGGGAAGGACAACCTTGGGCATGGGAGCGGGATTTAAGCCGAGTTTGGCTTGTCTGAAAAGGGATTTTGTGAGGTCTGAGGGGATTGCTATTGCAACGACAATAGCAAGCAAACCTAATGCCAGATGGGAAAATTGTCACTGGGAAAAATGGAAGCCTCGCCCCTCCGGGGTACCGAAGGAGCGAGGACTGATTTTTTCGAACCTCTGATGGCCCGATCAATGCTTTTGCGCGGGCGTTTTGGTGCGGTCGCTCTTTTCGCCGACGGCTGACGGGGTGGCGCTTTTCAGGATTGAGAGGTGATTCTTCAGTCCTGGGAGGGTCTGCTCGGCCCAGGCGCGGATGTCGGGGTCGGAGGAGCGGCTTCCCTCGCGCTCGAAGAAGGTGATCGCCTGTTGCTTCACTTCGATCTGATCCTGAAGGTAGTTCTGGTCAAACTGGGCGGAGGTACGCGATTCCGCCGCGGTCAGCTTGTCCTGTAGGTTTTGCGGGAGGCTCTTGGGAAGCGTGGCTCCCTTGCGGGAGGCAAGCGATTCGAGCTGCTGGCGGACGGTGCTCAGGTCGCGCTGCATGGTCTGCGCCGCTTTGCGGATCTCGGGAGAGGTGGAGATACGGGCGGCGGCTTTGCTCATTTCGAGCTGATACTGGTTCATCTCCGCGGCTTTCTGGATGAAGGCCTGATCCGCGCCGGGGAGGGGCTGCTGCGTGGAGCGCTGGCCGTTGGCGGTGGAGGATTGGGGGGTGCGGTCTGCGGCCGTGGAGCCGGGAGCGGTGCTCATGTTGCTCGGGTTATGCGGCGTGGCGGTGCTTGGCGACTGGCCGGAGCTGGTGCCGGTACCGGAGCCCGCTCTGGAGCCGGTAGTCGGGGCAGCGCTGGGGCTGGAGCCGGTGGTGGGGTTGGCTCCGGAGCCGGTGGTCGGGCCGGTACGCTCGGCTTCTCTCGGAGCGACGGGGCCGGCGGCCATGGCGGTGAAACCGAAGGCGCAGAGGGTGACGATGGTGAGACTGATGCGTTTCATAGCTACCGGGTATCGCGCTGATGGGAGGGGACGGTTGTGGGCTGCTTTTCCCGTTGCGTTGGCGGCGATCCGTGTGGACACTCTCCCCATTCTTTCTATGACGCTTTCTCCAGACGAACGGATCGCCGGACTGCTTGTGCCGCTCTTTGCCCTCCGAGCGGAGGATGATCCGGGAATTGGTGACCTCCACGCGCTTCGGGCGTTTGTAAAATGGGCGGCTGAAGCGGGGTTCCGGCTGGTGCAGCTCCTGCCGGTGAATGAGACGGGCAGCGATCACTCCCCCTATAACGCGATCTCATCCGTGGCGCTGGAGCCGTCGACGCTGGCGACCCGCCCGGGCGATCTCCCCGACCTTCAAAACGAGGACTACCGGAGGATCATGGCGGCGTCTGCCGCACCGCTGCGGGAGGGGCCGGTGGATTACCCGAAAGTGAAGGCGCTGAAAAGGGAGTTGCTGACGGCGGCGTATCGTTATTTTGCCACGGAGGCGGATGCGGAGAGGGTGGCCGATTTTGAGGCTTGGTGCGCGGAGCAGCGCGACTGGCTGGAGGGCTACTCGCTCTTTCGCGCGCTGACGGAGCGCCACGGCTCGGAGCACTGGGATCGCTGGCCCGCGGAGGTGCGGCAACGGGCGGGGGCGATGCGTTGGCTGGCAGCGCTGTCTCCGGGGGAGGCGGCGGAGTTTGCGGAGTGGCGGCGCTTTTTCTGCTATATTCAGTGGATCGCGTTCACGCAGTGGCAGCAGATGCGGGATGAATGCGAGGCGCTGGGCGTGGCGCTGATGGGAGATCTGCCGATCGGCGTGAGCTATTATGGCGCGGACGTTTTTACTTCGCCGGAGATCTTCGATCCCGACTGGTCGGGGGGCGCGCCGCCGGAGCGGGTTTTCAAGAGCGATCCTTTTACGGAGAAGTGGGGGCAGAACTGGGGCGTGCCGCTCTACCGGTGGGAGGTGCTGGAGCGGAGCGATTACCGCTGGTGGCGGGAGCGTATCCGGAGGGTGCGCGATGCGTTTCACCTTTTCCGGATTGATCATGTGCTGGGGTTCTACCGCATTTACGGTTTTCCGTGGCGTCCGGAGCGGAATGGCGAATTTCTGCCGCTTTCGGAGGAGGAGGCGAGGGAGCGGACGGGCGGGGAGTTGCCCCGGTTTCAGCCGCGCGATGACTCGACGCCGGAGCATCGGGAGGCGAATTGCCGTGACGGGGAGCGCATCCTGCGGGTGCTGCTGGAGGAGGCGGGGGAATATCGGCTGATTGGCGAGGATCTCGGGGTGGTGCCGGACTATGTGCGGCCGAACCTGGCGTCGCTGGGAATTGCGGGGTTCAAGATTCCGCAGTGGGAGCGCCAGCCGGATACCCGGCTGATCCCGGGCAGGGATTACCCGCGGCTTTCGCTGGCGACTTATGCGACGCATGATCACGCGCCGCTGGCGACGCTCTGGCGCGAGATGAGCGATGCTGCCGCGCATGATGGCCACGCCCGGTGGGAGCTGGAGCAGCTCGGCGCGTTTGCGGGGCTGGGGGTTTACGGGCCGGAGCCGTATACGGAGGCGATTCAGG
>JBEBWR010000202.1:0-5855 GCA_040392045.1 Chthoniobacter flavus
GCAATGTAGCCGTCGAGCCCGTCGCTGGCCGAGGCGATGACAAATACCGCGATGGCCGCGTAGCGCAACCACTCCTCCGGAGCCCCTGCCGAGACGCTGCGTCCGTAATAGACCGCCAGAAGGACAAAGACGGGGATCAGCAGGATGCGGCTGATGGTGATCTTGTTGGCCGTGGTCATATCGGATCGTAGGCTCCTCTCTCTCCATCAGAGTCGCAGATCGCGGGCGTCGTCGCTACGAAAAAAGGCGCCGGAGGGGGAGAAACTCCCGGCTCCGGCGCCTCCATGGTTTGGGTGGGTTTGCGGCCTTATCTCCGCCGACGGCGGTGGAAAAAGGTCACCGCACCCAACGAGGCGGCAAGGAGAGCGTACGTCCCCGGTTCAGGAACGGCGTTGTACTCGACAACGCCGTTGCTGACCGCGAAGATCGTGTTGACGCCGTTGCCGAGGAATCCGAGGAAGGTCGTATCCACGGCTCCGTCACCGCTCCATGAGATATCAAGCGGCCCCAGGCTGGGGTCGTAGTTAAACTCCACCGATGCGCCGATGACGATGGGCGTCAGCGTGGGGAGAATGGAGGAGAGTGTGCCCTGATAGAGGATATTTGAATTCGACTCAATCGTGAGGGTGTAAGAGTCGAAGAACGAAGGACTGAGCGAGAGGATGTCGTCGCTCAGAAGGGCGTCGAAGCTATAGCGAAACTGATTGGTCGGGGTAACCCATGAACCGCTTCCGGGAATCGTGGAGGAGGCATACCACTGGCTCCCCATCGTAAGCCCCACGATTTGGCTGACGCCGGAGGTGACCATCTGGAAGGAAAGCGCTCCGCTGCCGACGTTCGTGCGGGTGTTCGTCTGGCCGACAATAAAGGGGCCAAGCCCTACCGCAGCGCTACCGATAGCGCTAAGCCCCCATCCACCGCCGGAGCCAAAGCCGGGAGTGGTGTCATCAAAGCTTAGCCCGATGGCAAAGGGGATATTTGGAGAAGTTGCGTTTCCGCTAGCGCCATTGGAGAACTGAAGCGTCAGATCCGCTGCAGACCCCGGTGCATAGGGGGTCTGCCATATCTGAGCCGTAGCGGTGTTTGGCAAGAATACGGCGAGCGCCCCCGCGGCAAGCAGGGTGCAGACCTTGGGGATTGAGGAGCCCACCCGGGTAGGGGAGGAGGGGAAGGTGGTACGATAGGTATTCATAGATGATAGGTATTCATGAACGCGGATGGCCATTGTCTCCGGAGCACGATGCGTCCGAAACGTCCGCCCTCATGATTCGTCCGACTCCGGTTCGCGCGTGGTCGGATTTCCGCTGACTGTCAGGTAAGCGATCGATGGAGGAAAAAGACTCTGCGCGGAGGTAATGACCCGGCAGGAATCGCGAGGGAGTAATCACCCCCGGGCGACACAGCGCCCCGGATGGAAGATGCCCTGCCGTTCCTCAATCTCTCGGACCTGAATTCCGCGCTCGTCAATATCCACCATGAGCAGTCCCGCCCACGGCAGAAAAGCTCCGGTATTGACCACCAGCCGCCCACGTCGTCGCCAGACTCCGGCGCGGTGGGTATGCCCGATGAGAACGCACTGCGCGTCCGGACGGTGCTCCCCTGCGAATCGCGCTGCCAGCTCCGGAACACGCCACCACGCCTCCAGCATCCGGATGACACGACCCGGCGGCCAGATTTGGCGGAAGAACCCCGACACCGTGCGCACCTGCGCCTGGTGATGCGGCAGGGGCCCGAGGCGCTCCACCGCCAGCGCAGCCTTGCGGGCGGCGATCAGCAGCGGCTCCAGCGTATCGGGATGACCCGCCTCGGCAAGCGCGCGGTCGTGCGCGGCGATGAGCAGCGGCGTCTCGCGGCTCCAGGGGGTCAGCCCGCGAAAGAGGATGTCGCCGTGGGTGGCGACGACGCCATGCTCCGGCAGGTCGACGTGATGACAGTCGTTAATGAGCGGATCGTGATTGCCGGTAATCAGCGTTGCATGGACTCCGGCCCCGGCGCAGAACGCTTTGAGCGCTTCGGCATCCTGCGCGCCGCTCTCGCGCTCGGCAAGGAAGCGGGCCTCTACAGAGTCGCCATTGAAGATGATGCGCTCCGCTCCCTCCAGCAGCGGGGCGATCTGCTCCAGCCGCTGCACGAACCCGGCGGGATGCCGGTAGTGCAGGTCGGAGAGGATGCGGATCATAGAAGGGCAGGGTATTGTACCAATTCCAGTTGAAAAGCAGTCTTTCTGGCTTGTCCCTTTCGCGGGGAGCCGCGTTGTCGGTCAGAGTCGCTATCGGGAGATAGCGCCCTCGGTCTCCGCCTTGCTCCCCTCCGAAAGTCCCTGCGCCATGATGACCGCCTTTCAACGGTCGCTGGTATTACTCCTTTGCCCGCTTCAGAGCGTCAAGCACGATCCCCTGTGTCAGAATCTCCGGGAGGATCTGCGGCTTGCCGCCGCCCTCGGGGTAGACGAGGTAGACCGGTACGCCGCTGCGACCCTGTTCCTTGAGCGCCGCGGCGATCTCCGGATCGCGCCGGGTCCAGTCGGCCTTCAGGGTGGCAAACCCTCCGAGCGCCTGCTTTACGTCCTCCGAGGCGAGTACCGTGCGCTCATTGTACTTGCAGGTAAGGCACCAGTCGGCCGTGAAATCGACGAACACCGGCTTGCCATTCTGCTGAAGCTCGCGGACGCGCTCCGCCGACCATTCCTCCCAATGCGCCGTCGGCATCGGCTGCGCGAAGAAACGCGCCACGAAGAAGACGGCGACCATCGCTCCCACTGCGAAGATCTTCTGTTTCGCCTTTGATCCCGGGAGCATCCACGTCCCGAAGATCCAGCAGATCGTACCGATACCGAGTAACATCCAGAGCGCGGAGATCCCGGCGTTCTTCTGCTCGGCGAGGGATTGGTAAACCCCCAGCAGCCAGACGACCGTCCCGAGCAGCAGCACGCCCATGAACTGCTTGAGCCGCACCATCCAGTCGCCCGGCTTCGGCAGGAACTGCATCCACGCGGGCTGCGCCGTCAGCAGAATATACGGCAGGCTCATCCCGGCGGCGATGGCGGCAAACATCCCGAAGGTCACCGGCACCGGCTGGGTAAAGGCAAAGGGAAGCGCCGGTCCGAGGAACGGCCCCGTGCAAGGAGTCGCGAGCAGCGTGGCGAACGCGCCGTGAACAAACGCCCCGCCGTACCCCTCCTTGCCGGAGAGATTCACAAGCTTGCCCGTCCCGGGGATCCAGATCTCAAAAACGCCGAGGAGATTCAGCGAGAAGACGAAGATCATGATCATCACGCTGTAGACGAAGATGGGATTCTGAAATTGAAACGCCCATGAGACTTCTTTCCCCGAAATCCGCGCAATGCTCACCACCGCCGCCAGCATCAGGAACCACGCAAAGACCCCCGCCGTAAAGGCGAGGCCCATCTTGAACACCTTCGCCCGCGATTCCCCCGCCTGCGAGATGAAGCCGAAGATTTTCAGTGCGATGACCGGCAGCACACACGGCATCAGATTGAGGATAAAGCCGCCGAGAAATCCCAGCATCAGCGCGTGTCCCAGCGAGAGCTGACCCGCCGCGGCGACCGACTGTGCATCAAATCCCGAAGCGTTTGAGGACTTGGAGGTCTTCGCCGCGCCGGAAACCGGGGCGTTCCCGCGATGCTCCACATACCACCCCGCGCGCTGGCCCGTCACCGGATCGGTAATGACCAGCATCCCTTTGATCACGGGCGCGTCCGGTTGGTGCGGGTAGAAAAGGCGGATCGTTCCCGGAGCGGTGACCGAGGGCCGGGTCGGCTGGAAATTTGAGGGGAAGAACTCCACGGTTGCCTTCTCCGGCAGCCCGTCGATTTTCAGAAAGACTTCGGTATCCTTTGGCTCCCAGCGCAGAGCGTAAGGAGGGGCGCCTTCCTCGGGAAGCTTTGCCTCCGTTGCCGCGAAAAGCTCCGCGTTCGCAGGCTCCGCTTCAGTACCGACGGGCAGCGTCACCGCCAGATCAGCCTCGCCGGGGATGCAACCGCTCAGCTCGCGGGGGAGCGATCCGTCGTCCTCGTCATTAGCCGCGCTATTTTCCGGGGCGGGAGTAATCGCTTTGCAGACGAGCCACTCCAGCCGGGCTTTCAGGGTCACTTCCTGCCCCGGGGGAAGATCCGCTGGCGGAGTCAACTCGACCAGCAGGGTTACCTCATGGTCATACCCGTAGATCACCATGTCACCCGGCTCCTTGTGCAATTCAGGAATCGGCCACTTGATCGGCCCCGCTTTCCACCCCTCGGGAAGGTCCCATATGATGCTTGGAGCCTGTCCCGAATCGCCGGGATTGAGCCAGTAGACGTGCCAGTGCTCGGCCATCTTCATCCGAAAACCGACGGTCAGCGGCTTGCCCGGCACGATGGCGTTCTGTTTGGTCAGCAACTCCGCGCGTACGAGGGCTTCGCGCTGTTTCTCCATTTCCGCCGCCAGATTTCGCAGGCCCGGCACCTCCGGAAGCGATCCCAGCTTGGGGAAGGAATCGTCGGCCTCGGCCATGAGATGCATCGGAAGCGATGCAGCGAGAAAAAGTACAGCAAGCAGAGTACGAAGCATGGGGCAGGGTCGGAAAATGGAAAAGAGAATGGAGGTGAACCCTCACTTTGCGTCCGCACCGTAGCATGCTCCCGGTACGGTGGCAAATTAAGGGGTCAAAATTCCGGCACAAGCCGAAACAGGGGGGAGGGAACGGGATGAAACACCGGACAATACGACAGGTCCTCCCCTACGCGTTCGCTCTGGTACTGACCCTCGGGTTGGTGCTGGCGGCGGGAGCGGGCGTGGCGTGGGCGATCTGGCGCGGTTATGAGCGGCGGGCGGCCAGCTACGATTTGCGTGAAGTTGCGGCGATTCCCCAGCGCTCCGTCGTCTATGACAGCACGGGCAAACCGATCGCCTGGCTGCATGGAGAGAATCGCTTCCTCGTCCCGCTCCACCGGGTCCCTCTCTTTTTTCTGCTCGGCCTGATCGCCCGGGAAGATTCGCGCTTTCAGGAACATCACGGCATCGATTACAGCGGCATCGCGCGCGCCATGATTACAAACCTCTCCGAAGGACGTATCCGACAGGGCGGCAGTACGATCACCCAGCAGCTCGCGCGAAATACTTACCACCTCACGGCACGGACGCTCGACCGCAAGCTGGTGGAAGCACTGCTGGCGCGGCGGATTGAAGAGAAATACTCCAAGCGTCAGATTCTCGAATATTATCTCAATCGCATCTACTTCGGCGAAGGCTGCTACGGCCTCCAACAGGCGGCGCGGTATTACTTCGGTAAACCGGCTCAAGACCTGACGCTCGGCGAGAGTGCCACGCTGGTCGGCCTGATCCGCAGCCCAAACTCGCTCTCTCCCCTGAAAGATCTTGCCGCCGCGATGGAGCAGCGCAATCTCGTACTGGAGCGGATGGTGGAGCTGCAGATGATCACGCGCGAGCAGGCGCAGGCCGCGCGAGGAGCGGCGCTGGAACGCTTGGGGCGCAACGATCAGCCAAACAGCGAAGGTTACGTGCTCGACGCGGTGCGCCGCGAACTCCAGAGCCTACTCACCCCCCGCCAGCAGGAGCTTGGGGGGCTGCGGATCACGATCACCATCGACCCCAGGCTTCAGGAGGCGGCGGAGAAAGCGCTGGAGAAACGTATTGCCGAGCTGGAGAAAACCCGCTGGTGGAAGCACCCCCGCCGCTCTGCGCATCGCCTGCCAAAGCCGGGCGAGCCCGAGCGCACCGACTACCTGCAAGCGGCGCTCGTGGCCGTCGAGAACGACTCGGGGGCCATCCGCGCGCTTGTCGGCGGGCGGAGCTACGAGGAGAGCAAGTACGACCGCGCCTGTCTGGCCCGGCGTC
>JBEBWR010000203.1:0-5848 GCA_040392045.1 Chthoniobacter flavus
ATTTCAAACGGCACAAGCTGCGCCTCAGGCGGTACCTCCGTACCTTCCGGCAGCGGAGGGTTGATGAACTCCTCGGAGCCGCGCATCACCTTGAGGCGGCGCTTCTCCACGGCGTCGGTCGTAAAGAGCGCGCCGTCGTCCATCACGATCTGCGGCTGAATGAGCAGTACCAGTTCCTTGCGCTGCTTCTTCTTCGTGACCCCCTTGAAGGCCAGCCCGACCAGCGGGATATCGCCGAGGATCGGCACCTTGCGCTCCACGTTCTCTTCCCGGTCGTTGATCAGCCCTCCGATGACTACCGTGTGCTTGTTCGGCACGGTCACCGAGGTCTTGATCTGCTGGGTGCGCACGCTCTGTGCTTCCGTCCCGGCGATAAGATAGGTCTGCCCGAGGGTATCGTTCTTCTGCGCGATTTCGAGAGTCACCTCGTTGTCATTGTTAATGAGCGGCACGACTTCAAGCTGGAGCAGGACATCCTTGTAGTCGATCGTGGAGGTCAGCGCCGTGCTGTTATTCTGGTTCGGGTTCACCGTGCTCACCGTGCTTTGCGGGACCGGGATCTGCTCGCCCACGGAGATCACGGCTTTCTTATTATTCGAAGTATAAACCGTCGGACGCCCCAGCACTTTTGTGCGCCCCGTGGACTCCAGCGCGGTCACGAGAATGTCGGCGGTCGTTCCGAAGGTTCCAAAAAGCGCGAGCCCCGGGGTGTTCTGCGAGGCTGCAAGGAAGTCCGCGGCGGTTTCGGGATTCAGCAGCGTCTGGATGCTTGGCACATTGCCGATGCGCTGATTGCTGGCGATATTCGCGTTGGAGCCTTTCCGGTAGAAATCGACACCGAGATCGAATCCCTTGCTGACATCCAGCTCCATGATGACAATGGAGAGGTAGACCTGTATCGCCGGTTTATCGAGCTTTTCAATCACGGACTGAATGCGGTCCAGGCTCTCCGGCGGCGCGATGGCGATGATCGTATTATTACGCTGGTCTGCGATCAGTCGGCTATTGCCCACGGTCACCGTCAGGGGCAGCACCTTGTTTCCATTCTCCTGTACGCTCCCGAGTACGTTTGTCGCTCCCCCGCTCCCCGTGGTTGATGATTCCATGGAGGTGGAGAACTGGTCCTGCCGCGAGATGGACTGCGGCTGATCCGTCTGCGTCTCGTGCTCTTCGCTCTCCTTCCGTCCTTCCTTGAGCATGCTGGCTATCGCGGGCAACACTTCACCCACCGAGACGTAGCGTAGCTTGAACTCCTCGGAAGGGGCCTGATCCGAAGGAACGTCAAAGCTCCGCACAAACGTCTCGAAGTATTCGAAGGCCAGAGGATTGCAAATGACGATCACGCGGTTGGTCCGTGCGTCGGCTGCGAACTCCACCGGGTTCCCGTGTCCGAAGTTGAAGAGCAGCCGATTCCCCTTTCCACTGCCGTCTGATGATCCGGACGAACCGCCTTTCGACGACTCACCCATCACTTTGTTGATCGTCTCCACCACGCGATCCGCATTGGCGCGAAGCATCGGGACAAAATGCGCCACCACCTCCTCCGGCGGAACGTCGATAAGCTTCTGCATCCGGATCATCTCGCGCACCACGGCGGCGCTCTCCGTAATGAGCAGCATGTTGGAACTCGGTACCGCCACCACGCTTCCAAACGGAGGCGTCGGCGCGAAATGCTGATTAAAGATTGGCGCGGTCTCCTGCGCGCTCAGGAAGTCGAGCTTCATGATGTAGCTCACGAGTTGTTCGCCGCCCGGCAGCGCCGCTTCGTCGGTAAAGACCTTGACCCCCTGACTGCGCGGATTTTTTCCCCCGCTGATGCTCACCACCTTCACGCTATTGCCCGGCCCGGGAAGCATGACGAACCCGTTCAGCAGCAGGGACGACTCCAGCAGCTCCACGGCCTCCTCCCGCGTTACCGGTTCCGTGACGTTGATATGGATCGTGGCTTCGGGTAGCGAACCTTCCTTGATCACCTGCTTGCCGGTGAGCTGTTCATAGGTGGCAAGCACGTCGCTGACCGGGTTGTTCACCAGCTGGATCAGCGTGTCGGAGCGTTCGGTCTGGGCGGCAAGCGGTCCGCCCATCAGGGCAGCGACGAGAGGGAGCGTGGGCGATAGGAGACGTTTCATTCGGACTTCAAGGCAGGGTTACCCGCGGCGGAGGGGCTGGGAATGGAGGAGAGAAGGGCGGGGTCGTAAGCGATCGTTCCTTCGACGTCGCCCAGGGCAATGAGGGCGGATACTTCCCGGGGATCAGCTGACATCTGGAGGCTCAGCAGGCGAATTCCCTGAGCATTGGCCTGAGTGCGGATCGGCATCCGCTCGCCGGTGCTGACACTCTTGGCGAGGACCACCCATTCATCGCCGCTTTTCAGGATACTCACAATCTGAAAATCGCTGCTCCATGTCGCGGTCACCTGTGGCTCCTCCTGTGTGGGGAGAACAAAAGGGGAACGCTTCCGCATCACTTCATAGCGATCCGGCGGAATCAGCTCCGGCGGAAAGACCTCCGCGTCTTCCTCTGCCCAAAGGTAGCCTGACAATGATGCGAGAATCGTGATGGCGATCAGCCGCTTCATGGCGCTACCTCCTTCGGAACGAGAAACCAGCGCTGCACCTCCAGATCGCACTGCACATTCGGCGGGGGATCATCGCTTTTTACGCTAAAGCGCGGGATGACATTAAAGCGATCAGGATTCTGCAACCCGCTGACGAACGCGACGAGTCCCGACCACGGTCCTTTCACCGTCAGCCGCGCCCCGATGGGCTGGTAAAACTCCGTCGCGGGGAGTTGCAGCAGCTCCACTTCGGCAATCGTCAGACCCAGCTCGCGCGCGGATTGCTGAAGACTCTCCAACTGCGTGGCGCTATCCTCGCGGGCGGCATGAAGCGTGGGCTCGGTCTTCTCCATCCATGCCTTTCGCTCATTCCAGTAGTCGCGTTTGGCCAGCCATGTCTGCGCGGCAGTAACCTGCGCCTGTAGCTCGGCGTTCTTCTGACGGCTGGCTTTATTGAACGCAATCAGCTTCGGCAGAAAGAGCAGGTTGAGCATCAGGAAGATCACCACCCCGAGGCCCAGCGCCAGAGTTTGTTCGCGGGAGTTAAAGTTCTTCAGCATCGTGATAGGCTCCGGTCAGCTTTCCCTGAATCGAGAAACGCGTTGTATCATTGGGCAGCGGCACCGGCTGCGGCGGCTCCTCCCACTCCACATGGCGCAGGGCATCCGCCGACTGCACCGCGTGAAGAAAGTCAAACGCCTCGCGCGCGGTCGACGACTCGCCCCCGACCTCCACGCGTCCTCCGACAATCTCAAACCGTGTCAGCCGTACGCCGCCTTCCGGTAGAAGCGCCATCAGGCGATGGAGCACTTCAATCGGGTACGTCCGCGTATCGAGCGCCGGGTTCAGCGCGTCGATCCGGCGAGCGGTATTCTGGTGCTCCGTCATCTCCGGCTGAATGCGCTGAAACTCCGCCTGCAACCGGCGGTGGCGAAGATTCCCCGTAACCGCAAGCGCGATCTGGGCCATCAGAAAGACCAGATAGAGCGCTCCCGCCACAGCGGCAACCCGCCGCACCTGTCGTCTGCGGTAGCGAATCCTGCGAAGCTGCCGCACACTTTTGGGCACCAGCTCCATCGGCTCTGCCGGATGGGTCAACCGGGGCGCGGCACAGCGCTGCACCTTTAATCCCAGCGACGCCAGATGGCCGGGCTCCTCCCATTCGCCCAGCAGGACGAGAGACTCCAGCGCCCCCGCCCAGCCCTGCCCGCCCGCGATCCAGATTACGGACTGAATATCGCGGCAGCACTCCGGCGTCAGCGCCCGATGCGGCAGCGATTGAAAGTAGAGCACTCCGGTGTCGTCCGTCAGCGCCAGAACCATCATTCCAAGCGTACGCCAAAGACAGACGGAGCGCGGGGGAAGTTCCACGCACCGGGGCAGCGCCTCAAAGCGGGCGTCTCCCTCGACCTCCAATCCACGCGGCAAGGTATTCCGCAAGATCAGGACCTGCGCCAGCATGCGGTCGGCTTCCCGGCGTACGATCCGATACTGCCATACCTCCCCCTGCCGCAGCAGTGACCGCCGCTCGCACTGCATGGCGAGCAGGTCGGCGACCGTCTTCTCATCCGTCGTATCGAGCCAGAAGAGCTGACAGATCACCAACTGCGACGGCAGGGCCACGAAGCGAATCCCCGCCGGAGCCTCCGCCTCCATCTCCTCCAGCGTTTCGCGCACCGGGAAATCCTGCCCGCTCTCCCACTCCCGCACCTCCCAATGCGCTTCCCCGGGGACCAGCCATCTCCCTTTTTCGGACTCCTGTTTGGCGTTCACCATTCCCTCCATTCCAAAATGACCGAAGAGGTCTCGTTTACCTGATAAATCGCTTCGATGGTCCGCGTAGCCTGAGCGAACGTACCCTTGGAGCGAACCCGCCGCACCTTGCCGCCGAGCGACAGTCGCCCCTGCAGTTCGTCAAATTCCCCGTTCGTCAGCCCCAGCGCCATCCGGATCGCGGCCATATCGCTTAGCCCATCTCCCCCCTGATGAATCGCTCGTGCGCTGGCATCCCCGACCCGGCAATAGGCGCGAATCACCTCCGGCGATGCAGCGCGGAGATCCAGCGTCCCGTCGCCGTAGATCGTCAGAGCCTCCCGCCAGTCCGGATGATGGCGGGTGACCAGATCGAAATTCAGAACGCGGGTCATCTCATCAAGGGAGCGAAATAGCCGCCCCGGAGGCGCGGGCCGCCCTGCCGCTTTGTACTGCAAGGCTTTTGCTCCGTTTAGTCGCCGATTCCCGCCCGGCTCCACATAGTCCAGCAGGCAGTCGAGCACGGTATCCGCCTCGACATCGCTCAGACCCCAGATCCGGAATAGCGCCCGAAGTACGTCCCGATCCCCGCTACCGAGCAGGGTATTGACGTTGAGCTTTCCATTCTCGCTTACCGCGCTGACCTCGATCTTACCGCCGTCCGGAAAATTCAACTGTTCCGACCGGCCGTTTGCTGGAAAGTCGATATTCCGCCCGATGGTCACTCCGGAAAGCGCCAGCGAAGAAGCCAGCGCCACGCGCTCCATCCCGGAGGCGTTCCCGATATCGATCTTCAGGAGAGAGATCAGCCCCAGAATGGCGAAGCTCATGATAAAGAGCGCCCACATCACCAGAAGCAGCGCCAGACCGCGCGGATGAAAACGGCTTCTCATCGCTTCCCTCCCTTCACCGGCGGCACCCAGAAGATCGCCGCCGCGCTCCGCGCATCTTTGGTATGCTCATAGACCAGCGTCAACTCGATCAGCGCGGGACGGGCCTGCGTATTCTTCCACTGGTCCAGCCACCGCTGGTCTGCGCTGTCATAGAAGCGAACTCCCGTCCGTTCAAAATCGCCCACCAGCTCAAGCCACGGCACTTGCGCACCCGCCTTGAGCGCCGTCTGTGCGGTCACCCCCTGCTCCACCAGCGAAGCCGACGGCTCAAACCGCTTGAGGCAAATCCGCCAGCGCTCATTCGCCCCATCCTGCCGCAGGGAAAGGAGAACCACTTCGTGATCGCTTCCCGGCGCCGAAAGCCACGTCAGAAACCCCGGCGCATTCTGTACGACAAAGAGGTATTCCTTCGGAGAGACCGGCCCTGCCGTCAGCCGCGCATGAGTGGGGAGGCTCCGAAAACCGCTCCGCAGAATATCGGTCAGATTGGTGACCTCATCCTCCCGGCTGGCGCGGCGGTCGATCAACAGCACGGTTTTCAACGCGGTCTGCACCACCATGAAGATCCCGCTCACCAGAATGACCAGCACCCCGAGAGCGACCATCACCTCAATGAGCGTCAGCCCGCTCCGGCCCTGTGATTTGC
>JBEBWR010000204.1:0-5829 GCA_040392045.1 Chthoniobacter flavus
GGTCGAGGATGGAGTGAAGCTCGTCGGCGTTCGGGAAAGCCACTTTGAGCTTGAAAAGAAAGCGGTCGAGCTGCGCTTCGGGGAGCGGGTAGGTCCCCTCCATCTCCAGCGGGTTCTGCGTGGCAAGGACGAGGAAGGGCTCTTCCAGCGTGTGCTGCACGCCGCCGACGGTCACGTGATGCTCCTGCATGGCTTCGAGCAGCGCGCTCTGGGTCTTGGGCGTGGCGCGGTTGATCTCGTCGGCGAGCACGAGATTGGCGAAGATCGGGCCGGGCTGAAACCGGAAGGCGCGGTCGGTCTCTCCGGCGATGAGGTTCGTCCCGACGATGTCCGAAGGCATGAGATCGGGCGTGAACTGCACGCGGGAGAATTTCAGCCCCATGACCTCGCCCAGCGTCCGGACGAGCAGCGTTTTCCCCAGCCCCGGGACGCCTTCGAGCAGGACGTGGCCTCCGGCGAACAGGGCCGTGAGCACGCTCTCAAGCACGGCGTCCTGCCCGACGACGCGCTTTTGCAGCTCGGTCTGGATACGACAGAAGAGATCGCGGAACTGGGCGGCTTCGGCTTCGGAGGTGCTCATAGGGTAAAAAGTAGCGTTAACGTTGGGGGCGGATGGATTCAAAATAGCGCCGGATGGTCAGCCGCGCTCCCAGCGGGATCTGCTCCCGCTCCAGCGCGTCTTCGGCGGCGGGCGCTGCGGCTTCGTAGAGTTCGCGGTAGCCGGTGCGCGCGGGAGCATCGCCGCTCCGGCTCGGCAGCAGGGTATGGAGCGACTGGCCTTCGCCCAGCAGCCCCTGAATCTGCGTTTGCAGATCGGCGGGGGGCGGCGGCGGGGCGGCGGTGTTGCCCATGGCGGTCGCTTTTGTGCCAAAATCAAGTTCGCTTCCGGGGCGGCCTCCGGGGCTGTCGCCCTGCCCCTGCATCCCCTCGCCTTCGCCGGAAGGGGAATTGCCCTGTCCGGGCTGTCGGGCGGCCATCCCCTGCGCGTCGCCTTCCCCTCCCTCGCCGGACTGCTGGGAGCCGCCCTGCTTCATCTGCTGGAGCGCAGCGAGCATCTTGCGGATCTCATCGGAGGAGGAGGGATCGCCGGATTGCCCCGCTGTCTGTCCCTGCTGCTGTCCTCCGCCTTCGCGGGATTCGCGCAGCGCCTGCCCCATCTGGCGCATGGCCTGAGCGGCTCCGGGGGTATCGCCCCGCTGCGCCGCCTCGGCGGCCTGCGCGGCGGCCTGCCCCATGCGGGATGCTTCGCCGAGCTGCTCCTTTGCCTTTTGCATCGCTTCTTCGAGCTGCTTCATCCGGGCTTCCCGACTTTCCGGTCCTTTGCCGGACTGCGCGGCGGCGAGGGCTTCGGCCAGTTCTTCCATCCGGCGGGCGGCCTCTCCGGCGCTGCCTTTGCGCAGCGCTTCCATGGCCTCTGCGGCGTGGGGCTGGCTCTTCATCGGCTCCATGGCCTCGGCCAGTGCGCTCATCGCCTCCTGCTGACGGGCGCTCTTCATCGCTTCCTCGGCGGCGGATAACTCGCGGAGCACGGCTTTCTGCGCGGCCTCGGCGCTGCCGGACTCGGCTTCGGAGCGGAGTTTCTCCGCGCTTTGCTTGAGGGCTTCGGCGACTTTTTTCAGATCGTCCGCGCCGGGCTGCTCGGTGAGCTTCTTTGCCATCTCCTCCAGCTTTGCAGCGGCGGCGAGCGCCGCCGGGTCCGCCGGTCCCGAGGGAAGCCGTAGGGAGTCGCCGTTGAAAAATACGATGCCCGCCACGGCCAGCAGCGGCAGCACGATCCACGAGAGGCTTCGCGGCAAACGCCACGGCAGCCATTTTGCAGGGTCAAAATTTACATTTTTCAGCCACGCATGACATTCCGTCAGCGCGGCCTGCTCCATCGGGCCCTCCGCTCCGCTTCGCTCCAGCGCGAGCGCGGTAGTCAGGCGATCCCGTGTCTCTCCTACCCCGTCCAAGCGAAGCGCTATGGCCTCCAGCCGCTTCTGTCGGAAAAAAGCGCAGCCCGCTCCCACCGCCGCTCCCAGCAGGGATAGCCCCGCCGCGAAGCTTCCGGTGCTTCCCGGTCGCCACGCTGCCAGCGGGATGAGCGCTACGGCTCCGATGAGCCACCCCGCCGCCGCATAGCGCAGCGCCGCCTGAGCCATGAGTCGGCGACGGGCTTGCTGGAGGAGAGGGAGAACCGAGGGCATGATCGTGGGAAAAATGATCCGGATGGACCGCTTCACAGTCCACCCGTCATATCGTGCCACGTCCCGCCTCCAAGCGCCAGCGAAAGCCGCCGCTGGGGCGCATGCCCCTACCTGGCCAGCGAGGGGTTCCAGAGGTTGACCCCGCTCGCGGGGTCGAAGGTTTTCTCCACGGATAGCGTCTCCACGTGTCCGTCAACGAAGAGATAGTTCGCCATTTGTGCATGCCGCTCATGCGCAAGGGCGTTGCGGGCAGCGCTTACCCCCGTCCAGAGATGACACATCAGATGGTCTCCGTAGGCTACCGGACGATTCTCGGCCAGCAGGATTGTCCGGCTCGGCTGAGGTACCTGCACCACCTTGCGCCATGTCGCGGGACTTCCGGTATAGCTATCCCCATCGGGTGTGAGTTCAAAATGAACATTCAACCCGTAGCTATAATAGCTAACGCGGTCCTCCCGATGCTCCGGGCAGCGGTAATACCGATTGAACGCCTGCTGCCATGCTGCCGCCCCGGCGCGAATATCCACTTGTAAGTACGAAGCGATCGATGCCGTCCAGCCCATCTCCCCGTGAGCGCCCGCGCTATGCAGGCTTCGAGGAAAACGGCCCGACTGATCCTGAGTGTAGAGCAACGTAGCCTGCCCCAAGGCCCGCATCCGGCTCAAGCATTCCGTTTTACGCGACTCCACCGCCACTCGTTTGAGTGTTGGGATGGCTACCGCAGTCAGCAGCGAGACAATCACCGCCGCCACGAGTAACTCCATCACACTGAAACCGCCCCTCTCCGCTATCTGTTTCCGTTTCAAAAAAGTATCCCCCCTTTTTTGTTAACCGTTACACCTGTTGGCCGATTCTACAGCGGCGACAACCCCAAATCCCTACCGCCACCATTCCGAGCAACATCCAAGTGGACGGCTCGGGAATTGCCTGCGCCACCTCGAACTGATAAGTGACAAAGGCCGATTCAAAGTTTGTATTCCGCTCTGCCGTCAACGCCTCAAGTGTGTAATCGGCAAACCCCGTTCCTGAAGTGAACGCATAGTCTACGATGAAGATTTCAAAGGTCGCCTCATAGATGCCGTTTGGGGCATCTGAAGGGAGTGTAAAGTAGTTGTGCCACATCGTACCGTTCCACACCACCTGATCTCCCTCCGTTGTCCAGATCTGATCCCAAAGATTGCTGGCATTGACGTAATTGAACGCCTCCAGCAACGGGGAAGAAAGACTATCAAGACGAATCGCCAGCGACTTTCCTGTCGGCATCTTTGCCGTTCCCATCATTGGCACCCCCATGAACATGAAGCCGTACTGGTTATTGAACAACGCACCGGCTCCGGCGTTCGGCGCAGGCGTACCGCCTACCCCTTCGGGAGAGCCGATGTCGGGCCGCCACGCCGCGTCCTCTTCCAACCACGATCCCGGCCACCACTGCTCCAGTGACTTCATCACCGGCACCCGCAGGTCCGGCTCGATATGAATCTTCCCGCTAGTAGGGTTATCGAGATCATCCGCATCCACAATGGTCACCATCGGCATATACATCCCTCCCTGATCGTCCGGACCGGGAAGCGAGGTAATCAAGGCTGCATGGGAAGCTCCCGCCATCATTACAGCCCCCAGAGTAGCAAGCAGTGTCGTTTTCATCTGCGTGCCATTACATCACATCCGGCGCTATCCCGGAATGTGGCATAATGTCGCATCACCGCTGGGGCGGGTACTTCTGCAATTTCCGCTGGAGGGAGCGGCGGTGCAGCCCAAGCACTTGCGCGGCTTTGCTGATGTTGCCGTCGCACTCGGTCAGGACGCGCTGGATATGCTCCCACTCCATCCACTCCAGCGAATGCGGGTCCTGCTCGACGGGGGCGTCCTTCGCCTCCACCGCGTGCGGATCGCGCAGGAGCGCGGCGACGATCTGGTCGGCATCGACGGGCTTGGTCATGTAGTCCCACGCGCCCATCCGCACGGCCTCCAGCGCGGTGGCGATGCTGCCGTAGCCGGTGACCATGAGGACACGCGCTTTCGGGGCGATCTGCAACAGCTCCCGTAGCGCTTCGATCCCGGAGATGTCGGGCATTTTCAGGTCGAGCACGATGGCGTCGGGCGGCGTTGCCTGCGCAAGTTCATAAGCGGCATACGCGCCTCCGGCGGTGGCGACTTCGTATCCCCGCTCGCGCAGGGCGCGCGCCAGCCGCTCGCGCAGGGTGGCATCGTCGTCGACCAGCAGGAGGGTGTTCAGGACGGGGGCGCTCATGAGTGGACGGGGATGGGGAGAAGGAGCCGGGCGATGGTGCCGCCGCCGTCCCGGGGGGTCAGCTTGAGCTCTCCGCCAAGGCGCGAGGCGAGGGTGCGCACGAGGAAGAGGCCCAGCCCCATGCCCTGCCCGGGGGCTTTGGTGGAGAAGAAGGGTTCCCCGGCGCGCTGTCGCGCTTTTTCGGAGAGTCCGGGGCCGCGGTCGCGGACTTCAAAGCTGGTCTGCGCCGCTCCCCGCGCGATGACGAGCTCGACGGCTCCGCCTTTCGCATCGGCGTCGCAGGCGTTCTGGATGAGGACGCCGAGCGCCTGCGCCAGCGGGGCGAGAGGGAGGAAAAAGTCGCTGCGGTGCTCCCGGGCATCGACGGTGAGCCGCTCGACGCTGCGCGGCCCGAGGCTGGTGCGCACTTCCGCCAGAAGAGTGTCGAGGGTGAAGCCGTGGAAGGCGTCGCCGACGCCCTGTGTCGATCCGTGGTTGAGCCGCTCAAGGATGGCGCGGCAGCGGTCGACTTCGGCGCGGATGAGTTGCGCGTCTTCCAGCGCGCCGGTGTCGGCGTTCCCTTTTTCGAGGGTTCGCTCCAGTTCCCGGCTGACGACGGCGATGGTTCCGAGGGGCGAGCCGAGCTCGTGCGCGACGCCTGCTGAGAGGGATGCCAACGCGGAGAGCTGCTCATGCCGCGTGGCGCGCAGCTGGGCTTCGGCCAATTCGGCTTCGCGGCTCCGCAGGGATTCCTGCATTCGGCCGACGAAGTAGGCGATGCAGCCGCTGGTGACGAGAAACGCGGCGGCCATGCCCTGGAGGTGCAACTGGAAGCTCATGCCTCCGTGGCCGTCTTCGTGTCCGGCGTGTTCCATGCCTTCCATGCCGCAGTTCAGGGGGTGGTAGTGGAAGTAGAGGAAGCCGAAGCAACCGAGGCAAAGGAGGACGAGGGCGAGGAGGCTTCGCCGCTCCAGGACCATCGCGGCGAGGGCGATGTGGACGAGGTAGAAGGAGGTGAAGGGGTTATGCACGCCGCCGGTCCAGTAGAGCATGGCGGTGAGCAGGATGGCGTCGAGCCCCATGATGGCGGTGAAGAGTCCGCGTCCGCTGAATCCGGCGCGTCCGGAGAAGTCGTAGAGGACTCCATTGGACATGGCGGTGATGAGCAGGATCGCGGCGAGCGGCCGGATGGGCAGGGGCGTTTTGAGGACGTAGATGACAAAGAGGATGGTCAATACCTGCCCGGCGATGGCGGTCCAGCGGAGCCGCCGCAGCCAAGGCAGCGTCTCCTCCAGCGAACGGTTCGCGGATACATCAGGCATCAGGTGCATCCCGGTAGTGTAGCAGGCGGCGCACCCCACGGAAAGCGCGACCACCAAGGTGCGTCAATTTGCCCACTTCGTGGGGTTCATC
>JBEBWR010000205.1:0-5805 GCA_040392045.1 Chthoniobacter flavus
CCTTTTTACGAACGGTACGCAAGCAGGCAGTTGCAAGGTGTCAGGTTTTCCTCTACCGTCCCCTGTTCTGTCTATGCGGTACTCACATCTCTTCCTCCCAGTTGCCTGCATCGCGGCGTCGGCACCCATGGCGTTTGCTCAGGCGGCCCCGGACTCGTCCGAAGTCTTTCTGGATGCGTATATGAACGTCCAGCAAGCAGAGAAGCTGGAGAACGCCGGAAACTACCGCGCCGCCCTCTCCAAGTACCGCTACGCCGGGAGCCTCCTTGATCAGTTGAACCAGCGCGACCCCGAATGGCAGAAGCTCATCGTCGCCTTCCGCCGGAAGAAAACCGCCGAAGCCATCGCCAAGCTGGAGAAATGGATCGCGCTGGAAGAGCCCGCCGCTCAGACCCCCGTCGTCCCCGGAGGCAGTGACCCGAACGCCCTGCCCCGTCGCGGTGGCGGCGGGCCTGCCGACCTCATCGATCAGGCCGCGCAGGAGATCCGCCGACAGATGGAAGGCCTCCAGACCCAGCTTCGCAACGCTCAGGTCCAGCTTGAGAACGCCCGACACGAACAGGCGAAAACCCGCGCCCAGCTCGAAGCCGCCGTCGCCCAGCTCGAAGCACAGGGCAGCGGCACCCCCGTAGAGCCGGGCAGCGAAGCCGACGAAATCCGCAAGCTGCGCGCCGAACTGGCCCAAGCCCGCGCAAGCGCCCGGGAAGCCCAGTCCCAGCTCGCCCGCGCCCGTACCGCCGAAGGCACGCTGGAAGACCAGCTTTCCGCCGCAGAAATTTCCACCGATCCCGACGCCGCCGCGCAGATCGCCGCGCTTCGCCGCGCTCTCGACGACGCCCGGGCCGACCGCGAAGTCGCCGAGGAGCAGAACGAACTGATGACCCGCCGCCTCAAGGAAGTCTCCGGAGGAGCCGGAGCCTCCGAAGAGATCCGCAAGGCGCAGGCCCGCGCCAAAGAGATGGAAGCGGCAAACGAAGCCATCGCCCGCCAGCTCGCGGACGCTCAGGTACAGATCGAGGCCCTCGAAACCAGCGGAAAGAAAATGACCGAAGAGCGCGACGAAGCGCTCGCCCGCGAGAAAGAGCTCGTCGCCAAGCTCGGCGGCGTAGAGAAAGCGCTGGAAGGCAAGACCGCCGAACTCACCGAAGCCGAGCAGAAGCTCGTCGCCGCCGCCAAGGAAAAAGCCGAGCTGACCGAAGAGCTTACCGCCGCCACGAAGGGCAAAGAGGAGCTTGAGAAGCTCGTCGCCGATAACCGGACCCTCATCCAGCAGCTTGAGGAATCGCGCGCCAAAGCCGATCCCGCAAAGGAGAAAGAGATTCAGGAGCTTCAGACAAAGATCGCCGACGTGGAAGGCAAGCTGCTCAACGCCGAGGCGGAGAACGAGAAGCACCGCGCCGCGCTCACCGATCTGGAAGAGAAGCTCAAGACCGCCACCGCCGCCGAGGGTACGGGAGACGACAAAAAGCTCGCCGAAGAGAACGAACTGCTGCGCGGGATCATCCTGCGCGACCGCGAGGAGCAGACCAAGCGGGACAAAGCCCGGAAAACGATCATGGAAGAGCTTGGCCGCCTCCAGGTCCGCTCTCACGCCATCAACGAACAGGTCGAGCTGCTCAGCAGCCCCGTCCAGCCCCTCACCGAGCAGGAGCGCGCCCTCTTCAAGGGACCGCAGCTGGAGATCGTCGATAACCAGAGCAACGCCCTCTCCATCTCCATCATCGCCCCGCAGGTCAGCGGCGGAGACGCCGGAGCCGACGCGGCACCCGATAGCGGCGTCGTCAAGACCAGCACCGCGCGCCTCTCCGAAGACGCCCTTAAGCGCATTGACCTCCCGGAACCGCTCCGCGATCTCGCCCGCGAAGGCCGTGCGAAATTCGACGACGGCGACTTCAACGGAGCCGAGCGCAGCTTCGAAGCCCTCGTCGCCAAAGCCCCCGATAACGTCTTCGCCCTTACGAACCTCGCCACCGCCCGCTACCGGAACGGCAAGCTGCCCGAAGCCGTCGAGACCTTCCAGAAAGTCGTGAAGATCGCGCCGAACGACGCCTTCTCCCACGCCACGCTCGGCATCATCTACTACAAGCAGAATCAATACGACGCAGCTGTCGAATCCCTGACCCGCTCGCTCGCGATCAATCCGAAGAACGCCACCGCGCACAACTACCTCGGCGTCGCCGCCGCGCAGAAGGGGTGGAAAGACGCCGCGAAGAAGTACATCGGGACCGCCATCCAGATCAACCCGGATTACGCCGACGCCCACTTCAACCTCGCCGTCGTCCTCGCCACCGCCGAGCCGCCGGACAAGGAAAACGCGCGGAAACACTACAAAAAAGCCATCGCCCTCGGCGCCGAGCCGGACAAGGCGCTCGAAGAACTGATCCGATAACCGTAGGAAGCGTTTTCGCCATGGATGCTGGCGCACACGAACGGATCAGCGAAGCGGAGGAGCGCTTCGAAGCGTTCCGCCGGAAAGCGGGCTTTTTCCTCGCCCCCATCGGCTTCGTGCTCACCTGGTGGGCGACCGCGGGAAACCTCCCCCCGGAAGCAAGCCGGTTGAGCGCCGTGCTCGTCCTGATGGTGCTCTTCTGGGTGACCGAGTCGATCCCGCTGCCGATCACGGCAGTGCTCGGAGCCGTGCTGAATATCGTGCTCGGAGTAGCCGATGCGCGAACGGTGCTCGCCCCCTTTGCCGACCCCATCATCTTTCTCTTCATCGGCGGGTTCATGCTCTCCAAGGCGATGATCCTGCACGGGTTGGACCGCCGGATTGCCCTCGGTGTGCTCTCCATCCCCGGCGTCAGCAAAAGCCCCGCGCGAATTCTTCTGGCAATGGGGCTTGTCGTCGCCCCCGTATCGATGTGGGTGAGCAATACCGCCACCGCCGCCATCTTCCTGCCGATTGCCCTCGGAATTCTCGGCAGCCTCATCGACCCGGAGAAAATGCGAGGCGAAAGCTACGCCACCGGGATCATGCTGATGCTCGCCTACGGCGCTTCCATCGGCGGGATCATCACCCCCGTCGGATCGCCCCCGAACCTGATCGCCCTGGGGCAGTTGGAGAAGCTCGCCGGAGTCGAGATCGGTTTCCTCACATGGGTGCTTGTCTGCGCGCCCATCTTCATCGTCATGTTCCTCGCCCTCTGGGGAATGCTCTACCTGCTGCATCGGCCCAGCCGGGAGATCGCCTCGCGCGCGGGCAATCTCAGCGGCTTCATCGCCCGGCAGAAAGCCGAGCTTGGCGGCTGGACGCGCGGGCAGATCAGCACCGCGATCGCCTTCGCCGTCGCCATCGTCCTCTGGTTAATCCCCGGCTTCGGGCAGTTGCTCCTCGGCGCGGATCACGAAGGGCTGCACGCCTTCAACCATCACTTCCCCGAAGCCATCATCGCAATGCTCGCCGCCACCCTTCTCTTCTTCCTTCCCGGCAAGCGCGGACAGGCAGCGCTGACATGGGAGGAAGCCGTGCGGATCGACTGGGGGATCATCCTCCTCTTCGGCGGCGGACTTTCCCTCGGGTCGCTGATGTTCAAGAGTGGCGTCGCCGACGCCATGGGCGGCGCGGCAGCGGGCCTCTTCGGTCCCGAGGCCGGGCTCTGGACCCTCACGGCGCTGGCCATCCTCGTCGGCATCTTCCTCTCCGAGACAACCTCCAACACCTCATCGGCCACCATGCTCTGCCCCGTAGTGATCGCGCTGGCCGCCGCAATGGAAGTCAGCCCCATCCCCCCGACGCTCGGGGCGTGCCTCGGCGCCAGCATGGGCTTCATGCTGCCGGTATCGACACCCCCGAACGCCATTGTCTACGGCTCCGGACTGGTCACGCTCCCCGCCATGGTTCGGGCGGGCTTCCTCTTTGACATCCTCGGCTTCGGAGTCATCTGGGTCGGTCTCCGGGTGATGTGCCCCCTGCTGGGGCTGGCATAGCCTATCGGAAGAAGTAATCCGTCTCCCCCTTTGCCTTGCGGCTGGCGAGGCTGTAGGCCCGGTAGTGCTCCTGCTGGGCATCGTAGACATTCCCGGCGGAGGCCGCGTTGTAGGTCATATAAAGCTGTCGGCGACTGCCCGTGGAGCGGTTCGACTCGCTGCAATGCGGCGTCAGCGAGTGGAAGATCACCACATCGCCCGGAGCCGTCACCCCGAGAAGTCCCTTGGAGCGGTCGATCAGCCGATTCTCTTCCTCCCGGAAGTTCGTCAGCTTGCCCGGAGGCGTGAGCAGGCGGTCGTGGTAGCCGGGGAAAAGTTCAATCGCCCCGTTCAGCGCATCGGCGGCATCAATGGCGATCATCACCGAGAGGATCTTCTCCGGCGCAATGCTCGGTAGATGGCTTTCCGTACCCTGCGGCTGCCACCACGCATAGTCCTGATGCATTTGATAGCCGCTCATGCCCGGATGCTTGAAGATCAGCTTGTCTTTGAAGAGATGCGCCGGCTCCCCGAAGATCTGGCGAAGCGGCTCCGTGATGCGCTCATCAGTCACCGCGCGGTAGAACACATCGGAGACATCGATCACCGGGTCCACCCGCTCCGTCTCTTTCTCCCCGCCGCCCAGGAGGCGCGTGGGGGTGCGGAGATTCATCGGATCGACCAGATCGCTGTGGTAGAGCCGATCGGCCTCCGCCTGAAACGTTTCGATCTCATTTGGAGTAAAGCACTGCCGGAGGATCAGGTAGCCATCGCGATGGTAAGCCGCTACCTGTTCGTCCGTAAGCGCCGGGGAAGGATGGTTTTGTGTTTGCATAGGGAGCATTTTATATCAAAATCATTCAATTTCCTGCCGGATTAAGCTCGTTTATTGATCGATATTGATGAATTTCCGCCTTTCAGAAGCCTCCCTCTACGATTCTGTCTTTGGAGGACCGAAGCTTTCGCTGGCCGAGCTGGCCTGGTGGATCGCCGATGCGAAGCTCCCGATACCATCGCTGGTAGTGGCCCTACCCCACGGAGAGCCGCTCACAACCGCTCTCGCCGCCGAGCGCCTTCGCGAGGCAGGCGGCGTAGCGGCTTCGGGGATGCGGCGTCGGGCTCTCCATCTTCCCCCTGCGGGCAGCTTCTGGTTCCTGCCGCTGACCGAAGCGCTGAACGACCGGCGACTCTGTCTCGATCGCACCGAGCGTCTGATCATCACCATGCAGGCGGCGATTCTGGAGCAGCGCCGCCATGACCTGGAGGCGCTTGACGACAGCCCTCCCCGCAGCTTCACCCATCAGGAGGAGATGGAAGCGTTCGCCATGGCCGTACAGGAAGCCCTGCGTGGCGCGGACGGAGAAGCCGTCTCCGTCTGGAGCCGGATCGTCCTGCGCCGCCATCACGGGCAGATCAACGCCGTCCGTCTCCGATGGGTGGAGTTCCTCACCGCCCTGACCCGCGGAAACGACGCGAATATCGCCTACATCAGCTACTCGCTCATCCGGACCATCTATCAGGAGCACTCGCTGCCAAAGCTCGGTCAGTTACCGGAGCGGATCGTCTCGGAGCTGCTCCCGCTCCTCGCGGGTCGGCGGACACCGCACCCAGCGCTTGCCCGGGTATTCGCTTATATGGAGGAGCATTTCGCCGAGCGGATCGGGCTGGCGGAAGTGGCGGCCGCCGTGCACGTCAGCCCGGCGCATCTGGCCCGGCTCTTCCGGCGGGAGACGGGCCAGACCATTGTGGGCACGCTTCAGCGGCTACGCATTCAGCGCGCCTGCGAACTGCTGGCTACTTCCGACAAGCCGCTGCTGGAGGTGGCGTACGACTGCGGGTTCGAATCCGTGGAGCATTTTCACCGCCTATTCCGGCGGCAATGCGGTGTCACCCCCCGTC
>JBEBWR010000206.1:0-5796 GCA_040392045.1 Chthoniobacter flavus
GTTTCGGCCTAAGCCGTTGATTCCGAGAGTCCGTGCGGAATGTCCGGCGCTGCATCTTCATTCGGATGCGGGGGCGGTTCAGGCCGGGCCGCTTCCTCCTTCGGAGCCGGTGGAGGTGGCGGCGGGTTGCGCATCTCGCCGCACTGGATGAGGTCGCGGATCTGATCGGCGTCGAGCGTCTCGTATTCGAGCAGCGCCTTGGCGATCAGCTCCATCTTGTCGCGATGGGTGGTGAGCAGCTCCGTGGCCCGCTCGTAGGCGGAATCACAGAGGATGCGCACTTCGCGGTCGATCTCCTGCGCCGTGGCTTCGGAGTAGCCTCGCGATTTGCTCAGGTCGCGACCCAGAAAGACAGGCTCATCCTGTGCGCCATACTCAATCATGCCGAGTTTCTCGCTCATCCCCCACTCACAGATCATCTTGCGGGCGATGGCGGTCGCCTGACGGATGTCTCCGCTGGCACCGTTGGTGACATCGCCAAAGACCAACTCTTCGGCCACGCGACCGCCCATGATCATCACGAGACGGTCGAGCAGTTCGTTCTTCCGATGGGTGTGCTTGTCTCCGGCGGGCAGGTACATGGTAAGTCCCAGCGCGGGACCGCGCGGAATGATCGTCACCTTGTGCAGCGGATCGGAGTGCTCCAGCAGTTCGCAGAGGAGGGCGTGACCAGCTTCGTGATAGGCGGTGTTTTCCTTCTCCTTGTCGCTCATGGCGAGGCTGCGACGCTCGGGGCCCCAGCCGACCTTATCGCGGGCCTCCTCCAGATCGCGCATGGAGATCGCCTTGGCGTTCCGGCGCGCGGCCATCAGGGCGGATTCGTTGATGACATTGGCCAGCTCGGCGCCGGAGTAACCGGGGGTTCCCCGCGCGATGATACCGAAATCCACGTCGGCCTCAATCTTCACGCGCTTGGCGTGTACTTTAAGGATCTGTTCGCGGCCTTTGACGTCCGGGAGGTTTACGGTGACCTGACGATCAAACCGGCCCGGACGCAGCAGCGCTGGGTCGAGGACATCGGCGCGGTTCGTGGCCGCGATGATGATGACGCCTTCCTGCGTGTCAAAGCCGTCCATCTCAACGAGCAGGGCGTTAAGCGTCTGCTCGCGCTCGTCGTGACCGCCGCCGAGGCCGTGGCCACGGTGACGCCCGACGGCGTCGATTTCGTCGATGAAGATGATGCACGGGGCGCTCTTCTTGCCCTGATCGAACATGTCGCGCACGCGGCTCGCGCCGACGCCGACGAACATCTCTACGAAGTCCGAGCCGCTGATGGAGAAGAACGGGACGTCCGCCTCCCCCGCGATGGCGCGGGCGAGCAGGGTCTTACCGGTTCCCGGAGGGCCGACCAGCAGGACGCCCTTGGGAATCCGGCCGCCGAGCTTCTGGAACTTCTTCGGGTCTTTGAGGAACTCGACGATCTCGTGCACTTCGTCCTTCGCCTCTTCAACGCCGGCGACATCCTTGAAGGTGATCTTGTTCTTATCCCGCGAGAGCATCTTGGCCTTGCTCTTGCCGAAGGTCAGTGCGCCCTTGCCCGCCATCTTGAGCTGCTGACGGAAGAGGAAGTAGAGGATCAGCAGGAAAAGGGCGATCGGCAGGAAAGCGAGGATCGTATTGAGCAGCACGCTGGAGCCGGAGACGTAATCCGTCTTGAGCCCCGCGCCGGTGAGACGCTCCTCAAGGTTCTGGACCACCTGCGGGTCAACGAGTACCTGAAAGGCCTGTGCGTCCGTCTTGCTCCGCTGCTCGGCTTTCGGGAAGTAGAAGCCCCGGATGGTGCGTAGCGCCTTGCCGTCCTCAATGACCACCTCGACGTCGCGCGTTTCGTCGATCTGCTTGGTCTGAAGCAGCTCGGTGAAGCGGTGCCACGTGATTTCCTCCTCGCGCATGTTGCTGCGGGGCATCATGACGACGTAGCCAATGAGAAGGATGGCCCCGCCGATGAGGATGAGGCTGCGCCAGTTGAAATTCGGGTCGGGCCCAGCGCCGTTGCCGCCCTGCCGGGGGGGGCGATCTTTGGACTGTCGTGGATCGTGCTCTGACATGATAAAAAAAGTTACCTCCGGGAAGATGATTTTACCGCAATGAAGTATGGCGGCAAACTTAGGCGTTCCCCGCGATTGGTCAACTTACTTATTGACGTCACCCCTTAAAAAAACCAATTCCAGCCTGTGGGGAATCGTGACATGGTAAGAATCAGATTCAACAGATGAGTGACCTTGCAGATAAAGTGGGCAGCCGCCTCTCCGCGCTGGTGCCTTCGGTAACGCCGACGTTTCACCGCCTCTATAGTACGGGGCGGAAGCTTTTTAGGCGCGCCATGGGCAAGCCGCGCACGGTTACGGAGGGGCCGAATCTCCTCCCGCTGCTCATTCAGGTGCTCGCGGCATTCTCCAAGGCGGACGGCAAGGTGCTGGAAGAGGAGATCGACTCTTCGCTCGGCTTTCTGCGCTACGATTACCCCGAAGCGGTCTACTCCGAGCTGCGCAATCTTTTCCGGCAAGCCCTTCAGCAGCAGCAGGATATGAATGCCATGGCGGAGAAGCTGGCGGTCCAGCTCTCTGACGAGCGCAAGATCATGCTCGGCGTGCAGCTCTACGATCTGATTGCCCGCTCGGATCTCGATAACACCACGCAGTTCGCCAATTTCTATGCGTTTATGTCGACCCTCGGCATGGGGGCGCAGGCGATCGACATCGTTTACCAGCTCAACGCCTCGCAGGATGCCGACCCGTCGATCTACCAGAAAGGGGCCTCCCCGCTGGAGGCGCTCTGCTTCGGGCATGGCGAGGAGTGCGACATTGCGCTCAAGGGGCTGGCCCCCGAGGAGCGGTTGATGGCGTTCCGCTATCACAATCTGATGCTGCTCAAGAATCAGACGCAGCGCCCGGTAGTGGTTCATGGGCGCCCGCTGCCGCCGGGCGATTTCTGCCGGATTTACGCCAATCAGCGCATCGTCGTGGGTGAGCAGGTACTCACGCAGGAGGATATCGGCTGGTTCTTCAACGCGAAGAAGAACATCGTCGCTTCGAATTTCTACGTCTCGATTGACGACGACAACGAGGTGCTGCTGGAGAAGAGCCGCTCGCGGGAGTCGTGTCTGGAGGTCTCATTCGGGCTGAAGGTGCGCGTGAAAGCGCTGCGGACCGTGCAGGCGTCGCTCAATGGCGTGGAGCTCAAGGCGGGCGTCACTGCGGAGGGGATGCTGGAGGATCGCATCATCTTTCGCAATGAAACCGCGCTGACGCTCTCCGATCTCCGGCGCAAGGCCCGGGCGATGGGCAGCCGCTTTCAGCTCAAATCGCACAAGAGCGAGTACCTCGTCTCCAACGACGCGGGGAAAATCGGCGAAGACGACATTCTGCTCTCGCCGGGGTCCGGCGGCGACATCCTGCTGCGGATCAAGTGCGACTACGACAACCGCGTCGGCACGCTGGAGGTACTACAGGCGGACCGCCCGATCCTCGTCGGCGACGTCCCCGTGCGGAATATGGCGATTCTCGCCGACGGCGACGTTATCCGCATCGATACGGGGCAGGTCCTCCGGTGCAGCTTCTCCGAGCAGATCATCGAAGAGGAGCGCTACGTGGTCGCCACGCTGGAGGCCCGCGATATGACGCACCGCTTTGAGGGCGGCGCGATGGGGCTCGATAACGTCTCCTTCAACGTCGCCCGGGGCGAGATCGTCTGCGTCATGGGGCCGAGCGGCTGTGGCAAATCGACGCTGCTCCGTTCGCTCGCCGGATTGATGCGCCCGTCGCAGGGAAATGTCTACCTCAACGGGCATCCGCTCTACGGCGAGGACGATTATCTCAAGCAATTCCTCGCCTACATCCCGCAGGACGACGCCTTTGACGAGCACCTCACCATCGTTGAGAACCTCGACTTTGCCGCAGCCATCCGCTCCCCTCACCTCTCGGCGCGAGACCGTCTCCGGCGGATCGACAGCAAGCTGGTAGAACTTGGCCTGAGCGAGCGGCGCAACTCCATCGTCGGCAATCCGGGGCGCAAGACCCTCTCCGGCGGCGAACGCAAGCGGTTGAATATCGGGCTCGATATGATTGGCGGCGCGGATGTCTTCCTCTTCGACGAGCCGACCAGCGGCCTCTCCTCGAAGGACGCGGAGCATGTCATCGAGATCATCCGCGCGATGTCGCACAACAAGATCGTCATGGTGACGATTCACCAGCCGACGTCGAAGATCTTCCAGATGTTCAGCAAGGCCATGCTGCTCGACAAAGGCGGGCGGATGGTTTTCTACGGAACGCCGCATGAGATGCTGGAGTACTTCGCGGAGGCGGAGCACCAGCAGCACTTCGGTACCGACATCGGTGGCTGTCCTTCCTGCGGTACGACGCGCCCCGAGTTCATCTTTGACGTACTGGAGACCCCGCTGCGCGATCTCTCCGGCGACATCATCTACGAGGAGAATCAGCTTGGGCAGCTCGTCCCGGCGCGGCGTTATTCTCCGGAGTACTGGCGGGACAAGTACGAATCGTACCGCCTGCTTCAGGATGTCGCTCCGCATACCGTGCGCGACGCGGCCGCCCCGCCCCCGCCGATTCCCGACGCGGCGGAGAGCAGCCGGACCAGCCGGATTCGCTGGCGCGACGAATGGACCCAGTTCCAGACGCTCCTGCGCCGTGCGTTTCTCAGCAAGATGCGCAACCGCGCGAACCTGCTGACCACGATCGTGGAAGCGCCCGTACTGGCCGCGCTCATCGCCAGCGTGCTGCTTTACTCCGAGAAGGGCAGCTATGACTTCGCCAGCGCCTACCATATCCCGACTTACCTCTTCCTCTCGCTCATCGTGGCAATGTTCCTCGGGTTGACGAACTCTGCCGATGATGTGATCCGCGACCGCGTGGTGCTCCAGCGCGAGCGGAATCTCAACGTCCGGCTGCCGTACTACATCTCGGCAAAAGCGATCACGCTGGCGCTTTTCGCGGCGGTGCAGTGCATCATGTTCACGCTGATCGGGAACGCGATCCTTGAGATCCGGGGGATGTTCTGGATCTACTTTCTCTATACCTTCATCACGGCCTTTACCGGCATCTCCATTGGGCTCTTCATCTCCTCGCTGGTGGCTGATGGCAAGACGGCCGCAAACCTCGTCCCACTCATCCTGATCCCGCAGATCATCCTCGGCGGTGCGCTCATCAAATACGAGGAGATGAACCGGAACCTCGACTTTATCTACACGGTGAACCGTTGGTTCAGCGTGCACCCTGAGCGCGCACGGGATAAGAACGAGAGCGAGCTGCAAGTGCCGTTCGTCTGCGAGTTCGTCCCGATGCGCTGGAGCTACGAGGCGCTCGTTGTGGCGCAGAGCAAGCTCAATCCCCTCACCCGCCGTCAGGACGAGATCAAGCGGCAGATCGACGACTTCCGCGATCGCCAGCTCACCGAGGAGGAACTGGAGCGGCTCGATGACCTCAAGGACACGCTCGTCCTCCTCTCGGGGCTGGAAGCGCAGAACTCCAAGGAGATGACCGAGCGGCTCAAGCGCGTCGACGGGATTATCAAGGGCAGCCCCCTTGTCCCGCGCGAATTGCGCCTCGGACGCGGTAAGGAGCGGGTCACTGCCGAGCAGCTTTACGTGAACCAGAAGGTCAACGACCTCGTCTCCAAAGCCGAGAGCGAGCAGAACGACTACCGCCGGGGCGAGCGAAAGATCAACGTCTTCTTCGGCCCCGACAAATACCTGCACTTTACGCTCAACGAACAGACCTACACCCTCAAAGCCAGTATCTTCTGGGTCAATGCCGTGGTGCTCACCCTCTTCTGCTTTGT
>JBEBWR010000207.1:0-5771 GCA_040392045.1 Chthoniobacter flavus
ATGCCACGAAATTTACCGAGGACGGCGAAATCCGGCTGTCGGCGGAGCGCCGGGGCGACCAGCTCATCCTCGCGGTTTCTGATACCGGGATCGGCATGACCGAAGAGCAGATCGGAAAGCTCTTTCAATCGTTCACGCAGGCCGACGCCTCCACGACCCGGAAGTACGGGGGTACGGGGCTCGGGCTGGTGATCAGCCGTCGTTTCTGTCAGATGATGGGCGGCGATATCGCCGTCACCAGCCGCCACGGCGAGGGGAGCACCTTTACGGTCACCCTGCCGCTGGAGATCGGTACCGCAGGGGAGGCGGCGACCGCGCCCGGAGCGGCCCCGGCAGCGGATAATGCGCGCCGCGTCGTGCTCGTGATCGATGACGACCCGATGGCCGCCGATCTGATGAAGCGATCGCTGGAGAAGGCGGGGTTCGCCGCAGTGATCGCGCCGGATGGAGCCACCGGCCTGCGCCTCGCGCGTGAACTGGCTCCGGCGGCGATCACTCTTGATGTGATGATGCCGAACATGGACGGCTGGCAGGTATTAACCCAGCTCAAGACCGATGCCGCGCTCGCGCATATCCCCGTGATTATGGCGACGATGATGGAGGATCGCCCGCTGGGGTTCGCCCTTGGGGCATCGGATTTTATCAGCAAGCCGATTGATCAGACGAGGCTGCGCAGCGTGCTCTCCCGGCTGGTGAGCAGTTGTGAAGGACACGTTCTCATTGTCGAGGACGATCCCGCGAGTCGCGAGATGCTCCGGCGGCTGCTGGAGAAGGAGGGGATCGCCACGCGCGAAGCGGAGAACGGGCAGGAAGGGCTCGACGCCGTCGCGCAGGAGACGCCGCAACTCGTGATGCTCGATCTGATGATGCCGGTGATGGACGGCTTTGATTTCCTCGTGCGCCTGCGGGCCAACGAGGCGACGCGGACGATCCCGGTGGTTGTCGTTACGGCCAAAGAGCTTTCGCCGGAGGACCGGGCGCGGCTGAGCGGCAGTGTACGGAATATTTTCCAGAAAGGAGCGCTCAATCGCGAGCATCTGCTGCGGGAAGTAACCACATTGATCAGGACACTATGAAAATTCTGCTTGTAGAGGACAATGAGATGAACCGCGACATGCTGAGCCGCCGATTGACCCGTCGCGGCTTCGAGGTCGTGATCGCGGAGGACGGAGCGCAAGGCGTGGAGATGGCGCGCTCGGAGCAGCCCGACGTGATCCTGATGGATATGAGCCTGCCGGTGATTGATGGCTGGGAGGCCACCCGCCGGATCAAGGCCGACGCCGCCACTGCGGCCATCCCCGTAATCGCCCTCACGGCCCACGCCATGGCCGGCGATCAGGAGCAGGCGCGGGCGGCGGGGTGCGACGACTATGATACCAAGCCGGTCGAGCTTCCTCGCCTGCTCGGCAAGATCGAAGGGCAACTCACGCGGGTAGGAAAGGCTCTTGGCTAATGGATTCCGCTTCTCCCCAGGAAAAGAATGCGCTCTCGCGTCTGCGGCACGATCTGCGTACACCGATCAACCACATTCTCGGCTACGCAGAGCTGATCGGCGAGGAGCTGGAGGACGAAGGCGCTACGGCGCATGTCTCGGATTTGCGCAAGGTGCGCGACGCCGCGCAGACGCTCCTGCGGATGATCAATGCGAATCTTTCCGATGAAGGCGTGCGCGCGCTCCTCGCCGGGGAGGCAGGGCAGCTCCCCGCAGGAAAGAAATCCGGACCCGCCATCCCGGACTGCGATGATTCGCCCGCTCCGGTTACCGGGAAGATCCTCGTTGTTGATGATAACCGGGAGAACCGCGAAATGCTTTCCCGACGGCTGGACCGGCAGGGGCATACGACGGCGCAGGCGGCCGACGGCGCCGCGGCGCTGGAGCGGTTGCGCTCGGAGTCATACGACTTGGTACTCCTCGATGTGATGATGCCCGGTATTGACGGCACTGAAGTGCTCCGCACGATGAAGCGGGACCGCGCGCTGCGCTCCATCCCTGTGATCATGATCTCGGCGCTTGATGAGCTGGAGAGCCTCGTGAGCTGCATTGAGGCGGGTGCGGAGGATTATCTTCCCAAGCCGTTTGAGCCGACGCTGCTGCGGGCGCGGATCGGGGCCAGTCTGGAGAAGAAGCATTTGCGGGATCAGGAGCAGCACTACCTGCAAACCATTGAGCAGACCCAGCGGCGACTGGGCAAGGAACTGGAGGAAGCGGCGAACTACGTCCGCTCCATTCTGCCGCCGCCGGTGGAGGCCCGGGGCGTGAAGGCGACCTGGCGCTTTGAGCCATCGACGGAGCTGGGGGGCGATTCCTTTGGCTACCACTGGCTGGATGATGAGCACTTTGCGATTTATCTCCTCGATGTCTGCGGGCATGGCGTGGGCGCGGCGTTGCTCTCCGTCGCGGCGGCGAACCGGCTGCGGATGGTGAACTCCGGTGGCGTGGACTATCGCGATCCCGCCGCGGTGCTGACGATGCTCAACGAAGCCTTCCCCATGGAGCAGCATAATCAGATGTACTTCACGATCTGGTACGGCGTTTATCATCGGCCGACGGGTCGGCTGCGGCATGCCAGTGGCGGGCACCCTCCGGCGTTTCTTCTGGAGGGGGAGGGGATCGTGGAGCTGCGCGAGCCGGGGCTGGTGGTAGGCGTGATGCCCGGCGTGCGCTATCAGAGCGGCGAGGTCATGCTCAAACCGGGAGCGCGGCTCTGGATGATGAGCGATGGGACCTACGAGATCCGCCTCCCCGATGAACCCGGAGGGATGCTGGCATACGAGGAGTTTCGCGCATTCTTCGAGCAGCACGGGCGCGAGGATAATTTTCCGGACCGGCTGGAGCAGTGGATTCGCGGGTTGAACGGGCCGGGAGCGCTTGACGACGATTTCTCCATTGTGCAGCTCGACTTTCTTGCCTGATGGAGCTGTTAAAGACATTCCGGCTCGGAGCCGAGCTTGCGGAGCTTAATGCCGCAGGGGATGAGATTGCCGCATTGCTGGAAGCTCGCGGAGCGGAGACCCTGCCGGTGTACGCTGCGAGAGTGGCGCTGGAGGAACTGGGAACGAATGTCATCAAATACTCCTACCCGGGAGAAGCACCCTGCTGGCTGGAAGTGCGGCTGAGCGCGGACGACGAGCGGTTCGCGCTGGAGGTGGAGGATGGCGGCGCGCCGTTTGATCCGCTACAGGCCGCCGCTCCGGACCTGACGCTGCCATTGGAAGAGCGGGAGATCGGCGGGCTCGGGGTCCATCTGGTGCGTCAGCTGATGGACCGCGTGGAGTACCGGCGCGAGGACGGGAAGAACCGCGTGCGCGTGGAGCGGCGGCTGCGGGAGTAATTTGCTTTTCTCCGTGCTGCTTTCCGGGTTACTTTCCCCGCTCTTCTTATGACCATTCAGGAACACCGCGACGGCGAATCTCTCGTGCTCTCCATTGAGGGCAAGCTGGATAATGTGGCTTCGGACGAGTTTCGCGAGTTGGCATTAAAGCGGATCAGCGAGGGGGTTTCCCTGCTGGTGGTTGATTTCGCGCAGACCACTTTTGTGGCCAGTATGGGGATTCGCGCGCTGTTTATTCCGGCAAAGGAGTTGAAGTCACGCGGCGGTCGGGTCGTGCTGGCGGCGCTGAACCGCGAAGTGCGTACGCTCTTTCTCGTCTCCGGAGTGCTCGATCTTTTCCCGGTATATAACTCTTCGGCGGAGGCGCTGCGGGGGTGAGCTTTCCGGGCATCCGGACGGCGCGGCGGCAGCGTGATGACGCGTTGCTCGCGGAGCCGCTGGATCTGCTCATCATCGGCGGCGGCATCAGCGGCGCGCCGGTTTTCTCTGCGCTGGCCGGAGCCGGATACCGGGTAGGGCTGGTCGACCGGGGGGACTTTGCTTCCGGGACAAGTCAGGCCTCGGGGATGCTGATCTGGGGCGGTCTGCTTTATCTTAAGCATGGCGATCTGCGAACCGTGCGGAAGCTCTGCCTCGCGCGCAATGCCCTGCTGCGCGAGCCGGGAGTGCGTCCGTTACAGTTCCGCTACCGTACCGCCTACGCCGGCGCCATACCAACGTGGGCCTTACGTGCGGGATTATGGGGTTACTGGATGCTCGGGGATCGGGCGTTGCGTGCGCCGGAGCTGCTGAGTGCGGGGACGGAGGAGGAAGCCGTTGCCTATGAGGAGGCGATGTTGGAGGAGTCCGATTGCCGGCTCGTGCTGCGAATGCTGATGGAGCATCGGAGCGGGCATGCCATCGCGCAGAATCATCGGGAAGTCATCGCAGGCCGGTACGATGCGGCGGAGCGGCTCTGGAGAGTGACGCTTCGGGATCGGTTCACCGGCGCGGAGATGGAGGTAAAGTGCCGGATGCTGATCAATGCTGCCGGGGGCTGGACCGATGCGCTCAATGAACAGCTCGGGATCGCGTCGCCTTATCGTCATGTATTGAGCAAAGGCGTCTATCTCAATTTTTGCCGCCGCGACGCCGGGACGCATGCGGAGATCTATCCGATGCCGGGAGCGAGCGACGTACTCACCGCCGTACCGTGGGGACCGGTAACCATGTGGGGCCCGACGGAGACGCCGGTGTCGGATCTGGAGGCCGGATTTATTCCCGAGGCGGAGGATGTCCGCTACCTGATGGAGAGCGCACGGAAGCTCCGGGGAGCGGATCTGCCGGAGGTGATATCGCTACGCTGTGGCGTGCGACCGCTGGCCGTGCGCCGTGGAGTGCGGGTGCGGGGGGAGAGTTTGGCGATTTCACGGCGACATTATCTGGCGTGCGATGCGGAGAAACCGTCACTAGCGATTTACGGTGGGAAGTTGACGGGGAGCCGTGCATTGGGGGAAGAGGTATTAGCGATGGTGCGGCGATGGATGGAGCCACGCTTTTTGACGATGCAGCGGGGTTTGCCGGAGATCGTGCGACTGCGACATCCCGCCTTTGAGCAGCCCGTCGTGCACCCTGAGTGGGCGCGCGATCAGGAGCAGTGCGCCACGCTCGTGGACTACCTGCGTCGGCGAACCCCGATTGCGCAATGGGTGAAGCGGGGCGGACTGGGCTGCAACGGTGAATATCGCCCGCTGCTGACGGAGTGGGCGCGGGTTTTCAGCGAAAGCGACGCCGGGGCGGAGGCGGCGGTGTCAGCGCTGGAGCGGGAGGTTTGCCAAAGAGAGGCCGATCTGTTTCACTCCGTGCTATGATACCCCCCTTCCAGATTACCGGGCCGCAGGATGAGGTTTTGAAATGGCCCAGCTTCGGGCCGGAGGAGGAGGCCGCCGTGCTGCGGGTCCTGCGCGACGGGAAGGTCTCCACCAACCCGGTCATTCAGGAGCTGGAAACGGCATTTGCCAAGTGGAGCGGGCGGCGGTACGCGCTGGCGCATTGCAACGGTACAGCGGGCTTGCTCGCCGCGTTCTTTTCGCTCGGGCTTCAGCCGGGGGACGAAGTGCTTGTACCGACCGCAACCTTCTGGGCATCAGTGCTTCCGATGATCTGGTGCGGACTTGTCCCTGTATTTTGCGAGAGCGAACCGGAGACCCTCGGCCTTTGCCCGGACGATGCGCGTCGTCGGATCACTCCGCGCACGAAAGCGCTGGTCGTCGTGCATCTCTGGGGACTACCCGCAAAGATGGAGGAACTGGCCGCGCTGGCAAAGGAGCACGGGCTGGCCATCGTAGAAGACGCTTCGCATGCCCATGGAGCCGCTGCCCACGGCGTGAAGTGTGGGGCGTTTGGCGATGTCTCCGTATTCAGCCTTCAGGGCGACAAGCTGGTACCCGCCGGAGAGGG
>JBEBWR010000208.1:0-5748 GCA_040392045.1 Chthoniobacter flavus
TCGGCTTTCTTGGCTCCTTTCTCGTTATGGCGCTGCTGGCGGCAATCCTGCTGGCAATGGAGATTTACCGGATTCGCGGGACGATCCAGTGGGTAGGGCTCGGAAAGGTTTGCGTGTCGTCGATTACGGTGTCGCTGCTGGAGGAGGCGCTCTTTCGCGGGTTCCTCCTCGGGCTGGCGCTTCAGGCGCTTGGGGCGTATGGAAAAACTTCGGGGGCCGGTCGCTATGTCGCGCTCTTCGGCGTTTCAGCGCTCTACTCGATTGTGCACTTCCTGAAACCTCCGGAGAACCCCACGGGCGACGCGGGGCTGAACTGGCTCTCGGGTTTTGGAGAGATCGCGCGCTCTTTTGAGCCGTTCGCGGAGTGGCAGCTTGTCCTCGGCGGGTTCACGACGCTCTTTCTGGTCGGCTGGATTCTCGGCTGGACCCGTCTGCGGACGAACTCGCTCTGGATGGCCATCGGGCTGCACTCGGGCTGGATTCTCGGCAAGATGGGGCTGGGGAAGATCGCGCGTCGCCGGATCAAGGACACGCTTCCCTGGCTCGGCGAGGATATTACGATTGGGCTCGTCTCCGTGGTGATGGTCGCGCTGACCGGCCTGCTCATCTGGCTCTGGATCACCCGCTGGCGCAAAGCCCCTGAAACGACGCTTCATGACGCTTCTTCGGCGAACGGCTAACCTTCTCGGCATCGGTACCGCCCGGCTGCTCGACCTGATCCTGCCGCCGCACTGTGTGCTCTGCCGGGTGGAGACGCGGGCGGATGTGCACGTCTGCGAGCAATGTCTGGCGCAGGTGCCGGTGATTGAGCCGCCCCGATGCGGGATCTGTTCGCGCCCGTTCGAAGGGATGATCGCCGGGAATACGGCGCTGATCTGCGCGGAGTGTCATCATGAGCCGCCGGGGTTTGATTGCGCCGTGGCGCTTCGGCTAAGTCGCGGACCGGCGCGGGAGCTGCTCCATCGCTTCAAGTACGGGAAGCAAACCTATCTGCGACATCATCTGGCGGCATGGCTGCTGGAGGCGCTGCACGATCCCCGGCTGCAACTACCTCCGCCGACGGCGCTCGTGGCCGTACCGCTTCACCGTGTCCGGGAACGGAAGCGCGGCTTTAATCAATCCGTGGAGGTGGCGCGGATTGCGGCGCGGAAAATGGGCATTCCGCTCCTTTTTCCGCTCGAAAGAGTACGATTTACCCTCTCTCAGACACGATTGGACCGCTCGGCGCGCATGGAAAACTTGCGTAATGCCTTCGCCTTGCGTCAAAATGCCGACCTTAGGGACCACCACCTCATTTTGATCGACGACGTTTTGACCACCGGCTCCACTCTGAGCGCCTGTGCCCGCCTTCTCCGGGCAGCGGGCGCGGCCTCCGTTCGCGCTGCCGCCGTGCTGCACGGCTGAGCTTTCACTTTTTTCCTTACTTATCGATTCCATGGGTATCTTTCAACGACCGACGTTCATTTCCAAAAGCAAAAAGAAACTGGAGATCCCGCAGGGCATCTGGGAAAAGTGCCCAGCCTGCACAGAGGTGATCTCCAGCATTGAACTGAGCGAGAATCACCACGTCTGCCCCCGGTGCAGCTATCACTTCACCGTCGGCGCGCACGACCGCCTTGCCAAGCTGCTCGACGCCGGTTCCTTTGAGGAGCACGACGCCGACATGATCTCGGTGGACACCCTGAAATTCAAGGGGATGGCCTCCTACACCGATCGCCTCAAGACCTATCAGCAGAAGACCGGGATGCTCGACGCCTTTGTCGGTGGACTCGGTAGCATTGAGGGTCGTCGCGTGGCCGTGGGCGTGATGGATTTCCGCTTCCTCGCCGCTACGATGGGCTCCGTCGTCGGAGAAAAAATCACCCGCCTCATTGAGACGGCGACGCGGGAGAAAACCGCGGTGATCATCTTCTCCGCCTCGGGAGGCGCGCGCATGTACGAGGGCGTTCTCTCGCTGATGCAAATGGCCAAGACCTGCGGCGCTCTCGCGCTCCATCGCGAAGCCGGGCTGCCGTATATCTCCGTAATGACGCATCCAACCACTGGCGGCGTCAGTGCCAGCTTTGCCACGGTAGGCGACGTGAACCTTGCGGAGCCGAAGGCGATGGTCGGGTTTGCCGGACCGCGCGTCATCCGCGAGACGACTCATCAGGATCTCCCGTCGGGATTCCAGACGGCTGAATTTCTCGATAGTCACGGCCTGATCGACCGTATTGTCGATCGCCGGAAGATGCGCGAAACGCTGGCGGACATTCTGACCTACGTTCAGCCGTAGATTTGCGCCGGCTTACCCAAAAGCCATGAATTATCGTGACGCCCTCGGGTGGCTCTACGGGACGCAGGTCAGCGGCATCAAGCTGAAGCTGGAGAATATCACGCGCCTGCTGGAGCGCTTGGGTATCCCAGTCGGCCCGGTGGCTTCGCCCCGTATCCTGCATGTCGCGGGAACGAACGGTAAAGGCTCCGTCTGTGCCATGGCGGACGCTATCTGTCGCGCCGAAGGGCTACGCACCGGCCTCTTCACCTCCCCTCACCTCGTGACCTACCGCGAGCGTATCCGGATCGACGGTGAAATGATTCCCGAAGAGGAGGTCGCCGAGGGGCTGACGCTCCTGCGCGATCTTACCGCCGACTGGGAGCATCAGCCGACCTTTTTTGAGTATACGACGGCGCTCGCCTTCCGCTGGTTTCAACGCGAGAAGGTGAAAGTGATCGTCCTCGAAACCGGTCTCGGCGGGCGGCTTGATTCCACCAATGCCATCACCCCGGCGGCCACGGCGATCACGCCGATCAGCATCGATCACACGCAGTATCTCGGTAATACCCTGGCCGCGATTGCCGGGGAAAAGGCGGGAATTTTCAAAGCAGGCGTGCCTGCGCTCTCCTCCGCGCAAGTGCCGGAGGCCGCTGGCGTACTCGAGCAGCGGGCCGCCGCGCTCGGCATTCCGCTCACATGGATCACCGAGCCGCTCCCCTACCCTGTCAATCTCCCGGGGGAACACCAGCGGGCGAATGCCGCGCTGGCTGTCGCGTTATTGCAAACTTCAGGCGTCTCCGTCTCCGAAGCCGCTATCCGTAAAGGGCTGGCTCAAGTCTCATGGCCGGGGCGCTTCCAGCGGATGACGCTGCCCGAAGAGTTCGGAGGGCTGGAGCTGACCCTCGATGGCGCGCACAACGAGGCCTCCGCCGCCGTTCTGGTGAATACCTGGCAGGCAGTGCATGGCGACCTGCGCCCCACCTTGCTGATCGGCTCGCTGGCGGACAAAGACTTCTCCACCGTGGCTCACGCGCTACTGGAAATTGCCGGACCGATCATTACGACCGCTGTTGCCAATCCCCGGACCCGAAGTGCCGCCGATCTCGCCGATTTCCTGCGTCCGCTTGCGAAGAGCGATCAGCCGGTCACCCCGGCGGCGGACATTCCGGACGCGCTGCGGCTCGCCGTGGCGTACGGTCGCCCGATTCTCGCCACGGGGTCTCTCTTCCTGCTTGGCGACCTGCTCACGCACCTGCAAGGCCGGACGCGTGAGTTCGCCAGCGCTCAGTAATCACGCGAACGCATCCATCAGCAGCAGGCTGCCTTCCCTGCTGGTCAGGTCTTTGAGCTGCGGGACGATGCGCGTGAAATGCTCCGTCTGCGCGTGGAGATCGAGCGCGGCGCGGTCGGGCCATTCCTCGACGAAGACGAAGTGACAAGGGTCGGCCTGATTCGTAAAGAGGTCGTAGCCGATGCAGAGCGCTTCGGCGCGGCTTTTCTCGACCAGTTCCGCAAGCAGCGGGCGTGCCTGATCAAGGCACTCGGGGCGGATGTAATGTTGGGCGATGACTTTGAGCATGGTGATTACGCAAGGGTAGCTTTCCAGTGGTCGAGTCGGGCGCGGACATTCGTGGGCGATGGCGCGCCGGGGTTCGTCCGGGCTTCCAGCGAGCGCTTGACATTGAGGATGCTGTAGATGTCGTCCTCGAAAGCCGGAGAAAGCGCCTTGTAATCCTCCATGGAGAGATCCGCGAGGCCGCACTTCCGCTCCAGGCAGAGCGCCACGCTTTTGCCAACGATCTCATGCGCTTTGCGGAAGGGCACGCCGTGGAGCACAAGGTAGTCGGCCACGTCAGTGGCGAGGAGATTCCAGTCGCTCACGGCGGCAGCTGCCGGGGCGTGGTTCACCGTGACTTCGCGCATCATCGCGGCGAAGATCTGGAGCGCGGCCCTGGCGGTATCGAGGGAGTCGAAAAGCGGCTCCTTGTCCTCCTGCATGTCGCGGTTGTAGGTCATCGGCAGGCCTTTGAGCGTGGTCAGCAGGGCCACGAGATTGCCGACAAGCCGCCCGCTCTTGCCGCGGGTCAGTTCGGCAACGTCGGGGTTCTTCTTTTGTGGCATCAGCGACGAGCCGGTGGTGTAGGCGTCGGAGATGGTGACGTAGCCAAACTCGGCGGAGGCCCAGAGGATGAGATCTTCGCTCAGTCGGGAGAGGTGAATGCCAACGAGCGCCAGTGCGGAAAGCAGCTCGACGACGAAGTCGCGGTCGCTCACGGCGTCCATGCTGTTCTGTGTGATGGCGGGGAAGTTCAGCTCGCGTGCGATCAGTTCGCGATCAAGGTTGATCGTCGATCCCGCGATGGCTCCGGAGCCGAGCGGCAGGATATTGAGGCGCTTGCGGGTGTCGGCGATGCGGCCACGGTCGCGGTCGAGCATCTCCACGTAGGCGAGCAGATGATGCGCGAAGAAGACCGGCTGCGCCCGCTGGAGGTGCGTATAACCGGGGATTACGGCCTCCGGGAAGCGTGCACCCAGCTCGACGAGGCTGCGCTGGAGGTCGGCAAGCAGTTCATCGAGCGCGTCGGTTTCGTCGCGGAGGTAGAGGCGGATATCGAGGGCGACCTGATCGTTCCGGCTGCGCGCGGTGTGGAGCTTCGCTCCGGCGTCGCCGATCCGGCGGGTCAGCTCGGCTTCGATGTTCATGTGGACATCTTCCAGCTCGGTCTTCCACTGAAATTCGCCCCGGTCGATCTCGTCGCGGATGCCGAGGAGGCCCGTGCGGATCGTTTCCAGCTCCTCCCCCGTGATGAGGCCCGCCGCCTTGAGGGCGGTGGCGTGGGCAATGGACCCGGCGATGTCGTGACGGTAAAGCCGCCAGTCAAAGGAGATCGATTCGCTGAAGCTTTGCAGCAGAGCGGCGGTGTCGGTTTTAAAACGTCCTTTCCACATAAATTCAAAAAAGTATCAGTCCCGTCAGTCCACCACCCGCAGCCCGTTGTCGAGCTCCTCGCGCAGCGCTTCGATCATCTGGTCGGGAGCCTCCATCGCCGCCAATGCACCCACGCCGGGAAGCTCCATCAGCCGACTGTTGGGCAGGAGCGACTGATATCGCCGCCCGGTGTCGAGCGTGGGTGTTCCGCCCTCGGTACCCCAAAGGAAGGTGACGGGCTGGGTCACGCTGCGCAAGCGGTCCTCAATGTCGAGATTCAGCCGCCCGGAGTGCAGATTGCGGATGGCGTACTCCGCGCCGCCCTGCTGGGCAAGCGTGGTGACGATCCGGACGTTCTCGTCCGTGACCAGTGCCGGGTCGACGAATCCTCCGACGGCCAGCCATGTACGGACGGCCCGGGCGGTGGACTGGTAGTTCCGGTAAAGAAAGCGTTGCAGCAGGGGCCAGTGGGCCGCCATCCGGATGCCGCGCCTCAGACGGGCGCGCCCCCACTGGACTCCGCCCGTGGGCATATGCAGGATCAGGCGTGAGACCAGCTCGG
>JBEBWR010000209.1:0-5735 GCA_040392045.1 Chthoniobacter flavus
CGAGGCCCAGAGCATCTCCGATCAATGCGCCCATCACGGCGCCTGCTGCGCGATCTTGTATCGACATGGTTTTTTGGGGTTGGGATGACTAGCGATCCGCCTCTGCCGCCAGATTTTCCAGATTGAGCGGACGGGTATACATGGAGAGCTTGCCATCCGGTGTCTGAGGCCACTGCTCCTTTGGGCGATCCCAGTAAAGCTCCACGCCGTTGCCATCCGGGTCTCTGAGGTAAAGTGCCTCGCTCACGCCGTGGTCCGACGCGCCATCCAGCGGAATGCCCGCGTTCCTCAGCCGCAAAAGCGCGTCGGCCAGCTCCGCGCGGGTCGGGTACAGGATGGCGAGATGGTAGAGGCCGGTCGACCCCGGAGCAGGCGGCGGACCGCCGAGGCTTTCCCAGGTATTGAGACCGATATGGTGATGGTAGCCACCTGCTGAAAGGAAGACGGCTTCCGGGCCGAAGCGCATCGTGATTTCAAAGCCGAGCACATCGCAATAAAAGCGAAGAGCGCGATCGAGATCGGCGACCTTCAAATGCACATGCCCGATGGAGACCCCGGGATAAATCGGCTTGGATGACGGTGATGGCATAAAGTACGATGGAAGCATAGCAGGAAACCCGCTCTCCGCAATTCGGCAAATACCTGCCCTAAACGCGCCCCCTGCGGATCACCGGGAGGCTCCATGAGTAGTGAAGCGCCAGCAGGCGAATGACCAGACAGACGGCGACCGCCAGCCACGGCGTGAGGGCCATGCTCCATTGCATCGATTGTCCCAATACCTGTACGGCGGCTCCCACCAGCGCCGCCAGCGCATAGATTTCCTTCCGCATGATGATCGGCACGCGGTTGAGAGCGATATCCCGGAGCGCGCCGCCTCCCACTGCGGTCACCACCCCGAGGACGATGGCCGTCTCAACGTCACCGGTCAGCGAGAACGCCTTATAAGCGCCAAAGACGGTGAAGAAGCCAAGCCCCAGCGCATCGAAGAATACCACCGGGTGCTGGATACGGTCGACGATGGGACGCGCCCAGATGGCCAGCGCCGAGACGAACGCCGAAACGGCGAGATAACGCCAGTCGGAAATACCGACCGGCGGCACTGAGCCAAGGCAGAGATCGCGAAGGATGCCGCCGCCGCAGGCCGTCATATAGCTGATGACAAAGACCCCAAACAGGTCGAGGCGTTTCTGCTCCGCCGCGAGAGCGCCGCTGATGGCGAACGCGAAGGTGCCGAACAGGTCCACCCATATAAAGAGGCCGTGCTCCATTAGCCCTTCCGGGGTGCCGCTGGTACCGCGCTGCCCGGTCTGAACTTTTCGATGCCGCCCTGTACCAGAGGATTCATAGCAGGGGAGGAGCGTAGCGGCTTCCTTTTCAACCCGCAATGGATTTCCCCTCTACTTCAGCAGCTCTGCGCGAAAGGCGTCAAAGGAGATTTCTTCATCTTCACGGGGGATTTTCAACGCGCAAAGGAGAGCATCGACTTTCTCTGCGGGAATCCATGCCAATACCCTTGGGATGCCGCTCCGGTCCATCGCCAGCACCGGGCAGCCCAGCTTTCCACGCAACAACACGATCGGGGTCGGGGTAATCATTCCTCCGGTCTACCCGCCGCCCGGGAAGGAATGATCAAGCCTCTGTGAATTTTTCGTGAAAAACGGCGGGCATTCCTACCAGTCGCCTTCAGCGGTGTCGCGCAAGCTTGTGCTCTCCGCCGAGTGCTCAATGGCGGTTCCCGGCTTCAGCTCAAGGGCGATGATTCCCGCTCCGACGATGGGGATTCGCAGAACGCTCCCGGTGATGGCGGGCGCGGGCTGTTCATGCCATTCGTTGATGCGGTCGAGAACCCGCAGCCGCGTGACCCGCCAGTCGGTCGGGGGAAGGCGTACGGCGATTTCCAGCCGCTCGCCGAGGTTGGCAATGGCAACGCGGAGCGTGTCGCCCTCCCGCGTGGCGATGACAGCCAGCTCTTCTCCCTCAATCTCAGCGTGAATCCGGCGCTGGGGCGCCGCGCCTCGCAGGAACTCGGCAAAGACCTCATAGGCGGTCGCCCGCATGGCCGGGACGCCGAAGCTGCCGAAGAGCCCCCACGCCTGAGAATCAACGGCGAGGTAGTAGTGCGCGAGATCGATATCGGCATCCTGAAGCACGGCGAGCGTACCGAGGATCAGCGCGGCGCATTCCGGCCCTTCCTGCTTTTGTACGATCCAGTTCATCAGATCGTTGCGCTTGAGGTTGCGCGCTTTGAAGATCGAGATTTTCTGGCCATCCATCTCAATGATCGGGCGATAGGCCCACTCGGTGAGATGACTTTCGGCGTTCGGCAATCCGATCTCACGCAGGAAGCCGCGGATCTCGCTGGCGTAGGCCGCGAGGCCGCTCCACGAGGTAAGGTAGCGGTGCCATGAGACGAAGTCGACCGGGATACCGTCGGCCGCGCATTGGCGAATCCCTTCCCGCCACGGACGGAAGAGATCGCCGTCGCCTTGCACCTCTTCGAGGTCAAAGTTACTGAAACCCGCCAGCCCGATGGCGAGGGAGGGATCGAGCGCCTTAAGCTCCACGGCGACGGCCCGGTACAGAGCGAAGAACTGCTCCGGAGTCCCGCTCCATGAGCGAGGCCCGTTCGGTTCATTCCAGAATTCCCAGTAGTGGATGCCCCACTCATGGCCCCCAGCCCAGCCGTGGTTATAATGCCGCACGATGTTTCGACAGACCGCCGCCATCCGCGCGGGAGTCCAGCGCTCGGGGCGGCCCCACATCATCGTTGGCTGATGCTCAATCGATTCTCCCAGCCGGAAATAGATGTCGGCTCCCGTGTCGCGAATCGCCTTGAGCAGGTCGTCGGTGAGCGTGAAGCGATAGCTGGCAGGGTCTTCGGGATCGGCGTTGGGATCGGGAAAGAGGTGATGGAGGTCGACGGTGTCGAAAATGCGGTGCGCGCAGTCGTGAATCCGTACGGAGGGAATCTCCCAATGGCGGAACCATGAGCGCTGGTCGTTATACCAATTGCGGTCGACCGGAGCGCCATTGACGCCGTGGATACGGCGCAGCTCTCCCAAATCGTGGTGCGGGTGTAAGGTGATCATGAGGATAAATGGCGTTCGCCAAGTACGGCGCGAAGGTTTGGCAACTCTTCTACCGATGCGCAGCCGCCCGCGCGCGCCCACGGGACGCCCTGCTCGGACGGGAAGGCTCCTTCGCGGATGGCGCGTTCGCAGATGGCGGTGATCCCGGGAACGCAGATGGTGTCGGTCGGGTCGTGGCCGAAGCGGACCCGCTCCGCCGTGGAAATTGGCTGGATGCGCGGGGCGGCGAGATAGAGAAGGGCGTTGAGCCGGACGAAAGCGCGGCAATCCTCCAGTCGGGTCTGCGGGCGCTCCTGATCGCCATGAAGGTAGTCGGCATAGAGGGAGAAGTTATCCGCCAGCATGGCCGGTGTCTCGCACGGAGAGGAAAAAGATTCCACGACTTTTCCGTTCCGCAGGATGAAGCTTTCGCCCCACGGGTTGATATGGATCTCGGCTTCCTCGCAGGTGAGGATCTCTTCATTCCGGTAGTCGGGATCGCATGCGTGCGTCGTCGAGAGGCAAATTTCCACGCCGTTCTCCAGCACACCCCGGGCGAAGACGGTGTCCGCGCCCTCAATGGCGTTGGCCCGGTAAAGCTCGGCTTCGATTCGGGCTGGGAGAGCCCACGAGTGCAGCCCTTCGCTCCCGGCGAAGAAGAGAATGTTATGCAGGTGATGCGCCATGGCGTTACCGCAGCAGGAGTCGAGCAGGATATAGCCGTCCTCCAGCATCAGGCGCCCCGCCCATGCGTTGCGGGCGTAGTAGGAGAGGGGGCGCTTCCAGAGTCCGAGGTAGCCGACCCGCAGGAGGCGACCGAATTCGCCGCTCATGATGCGTTGCTTGAGCGCATGGCGGAACGGCTGGTAGATATAGTTAAAGCCGACCTGTGTGGCGTAGCGCGCGGTGGCGTCCCGGCGGATCATCTCCTCCAACTCGTCGGGATCGAGCGTGGGCGGTTTTTCCAGATAGCAGGCGATGCCCCGTTCCACGCAGGCGCGATGCATCGGCGCATGACATCCGATCGGGGCGGCGACCGTTAGCCATTGCAGCTCCGCGCCATGCCGGTCGAGCATCGGCTCAAAGCCTTCGTAGAGCGCCACGCCGCGCCGGGTCAATTCCAGCGCCCCGATGGTTTCCTCCAGCCGGGGGAGCGCCGGGTCGCACGTGCCCACGACGCGGACGCGTCCCTGACGCTCCAGTTCAAGAAGGGCGCGGTGGTGCGTGGTGCCAAAACCGCCGATCCCGGCCACGGCGGTGGAGAGCGGCTTGCGATACGTTATGTGCATCGGTCTAGGCTTCAAAGCTGCGAATCGTGAGACGCTCCAGCGCGGCGGGGTCCGGCTCCACCCCCAGCCCCGGAGTATCCGGGATATGAATGCGCCCTTCGGCGGTTCGGTAGGGAGCGCGGATCACGGAATCGCGGACGTACATCGCATCATTGACCTGCTCACACGGCGTCTCCGTCGGCAAAAGGCTGGAGAGCGTCTGATACGCGGCGGTACCGATACCAAGGTAGCGCACAGAGCCGATCATCGTCTCCATCCCGTAGGCGGCGGCGAGCTCTGCCCGCTGCAATCCCCGGTGAAATCCGGACGCCCAGTTCGCATGAATATTGATCATCCGCGCGCACCCCGTCTCTCCGACTTTCCGGACCTGCTCCAGCGTCCGCGCTTTCTCGTCGACCATCAGGCGGACGCTCGTGCGCTGCTGAATCTCCCGGTAGAGCGTCGGGTCAAAGCGGACGGGATCTTCGCAGACCGTCAGGCCTTCCTTCTGCAAGGTATTGAGGTAGGCCACCACCGCGTCGGCATCCGCCGGCAGGCAGTAGTTCGGATCAATATAGAACGCTACCTTGACCGGAATCCGCTCTTGGATTTTCACGAGCGTTTCCCGATCCCGCTCCATGTCGCAGGAGGGCTTCAGCTTGTAAAAGCGGTAGCCGCCTTCGGCAAAGTGCCGGGCGCAATGCTCCGCCGTGGCGTCGGGTTCATCGAGGTGAATCACCGGCATGCCCCAGACCCACGGGCGTCCCCCGCCGCAGAGTTGCTGCACGCTCCAGCCGATGCTCCGCGCGGCGGCATCATGCAGCGCGAAGTCAAAGCCATCGACCAGGCTGTTGGCATCGCCGCTGCGGAGATCCTCGAAGATCCACTGCCGGAGCTGGCGTACATCGCGACCGATCAGGCGCTGCGCGGTCTCTTTCGCTACCTCCCATTCATCAATGCCGGAGCGCCCGATATGCCCCGGCTGATAGATCAGGCTGGTCGGCAGCCATTCGCCCCATCCGGTGACTCCATTTGCGGAAATCCCGACGATGATGGAGAAGATATCAGGATCGCAGTTGCCGCTGGAGTAGCGCCCCTTTTTGATCAGTTCAACGTTGCAAAGGCGCAGGGTAATACGGGTGATGGATGACATAGAAAGGTTATTGAAGATGGACAATGGCCGGTCCCGCCACTCTCCAGCCGGGGAATTGCGTCATCACGCTGGCGTTCCCCTCCCGCCGGAAGCCCACGGGATGCGCGAGCGTGATTCGGGCCAGACCGTCCTCCATCGCGATCGCGGTAATCGGAATGCTGAAACGGACGGAGTCGGAAAGATCGATATGAGCGAGCGTGAACTGGTGATCATCGCTGACCGGATCAGGCAGCTTCACCAGAAGGG
>JBEBWR010000210.1:0-5721 GCA_040392045.1 Chthoniobacter flavus
TTGCCTACGGGGGCTGGGCGATTGACCTTCACCCGCCGGAAGGGGTTGACCGCCCCGATGAACCGCCGTGTGTCCAGATTCCGGTACCGCAGCTCTATGACATTCCTCTCCGGGCGGCCGTCTCGCGGAATATTGAGAACCTGATGTTCGCAGGGCGTAATCTCTCGGCGACCCACGTTGCCTTCGCCTCAACGCGGATTATGGCTACCTGCTCCACGGTGGGCGAAGCGGTCGGCATCGCAGCGGCGCATGCGGTCCGCGAGGAGATTGCCCCCGCGGCGATCACACAGCAACCGGAGGTATTACGCGGCATCCAGCAGGCCATTCTGCGGCAGGATGGTTTTCTTATCGGCCTTCAGGAAGAGCCGACGAAGGACCATGCCGCTACCGCCCGCATCTCCGCTTCCAGCGAAACGCCCGATGGCGCGGCGGCGAATGTTGTCTCCGGTCAGAATCGGGCGATGTATGACACCTGCGATCTTCCCGGGGAGCGCACGACTCCGGGCAGCCATCGGTGGATCAGTCAACCCGGCGGACCGGCATGGATCGAACTCCGCTGGGAAGCGCCGATCTCACTGCACGAGGTGGAGCTGGTTTTTGACAGCGGCCTGCACCGCCGGTTGACCCTGAGTCATTCCGATGTCTATCACCGCACGCTCTGCTGGGGTACCGGTCAACCAGAGCTGGTGCGCGCCTACATGCTGGAGGCACAAACCACGAACGGTGACTGGAGGACCACGGCGGAGGTCCGCGAAAACTGGCAACGCCGCGCGGTCCACCGGCTTGATGAGCCGATGGAGGCAAAGGCGATCCGGCTGACCGTGACCGCCTCATGGGGCATCGATCACGCCCGGGTGGTGAAGATCCGCGTGCCGGAACGCCCGTAGAGGCATCACATTACTTCGCAATGGCTCTTTCGAGGAACTGCACAGTCTGCCCGACGCTCATGAAGTTGGCCCGATCCAGTTCCTGACCGCTCCGATCAAGGAGCACGAGGGTTGGCACGCCGACGATCCGGAATTTCCGGGCGATGGCCTGAACTTCCGGGCGGTCAATATCGAGCTCGACCGGAATGAAATGCTCATTGACCGTCCGGGCTACCCGGGGGTCGGGCCAGACGTTGGCGTTCATTACCCGACAGGGGCCGCACCAGCTGGCAGTGAACCGAAGCAGCATCGGGCGGTCCTGCGTCGATTCCAGAAGCGCGGGCCCATCGGTCCTCCACCGGACGCCGGTATCGGCTTTGGCAAAGATGCTGCCGGCCATGAGGGCTCCGGTAATGGATGCGCAAAGGAGGAGGGTACGAAGTAAAGCAGGTTGAAAAATTCTCATAGGAAATAGCATTTTTACAGACGGATGTAGGCGTAACCCTGAAGCTGGAGGTCGGCCAGACGGTGATAGGCGTTGCCCACCAGCGCGACGCCGGGGTGAACATCGGACTTCTCCCAGCCATTCTGGACACGGCGGGAATCACAAAGCTCGACCTTCACTCCCCGGGAGATTAATTCCTCAATCAGGGCGACATTCGGGTTACTCCCGCTTCCCTTTCCCAGTCGCTTCCAGGCTTCATCGGTCAGCAGGTGATCTGCGGCATTTCCGTGGATCACCGCGTGCAGATGAACTTCCGAGGCGGATACCCCATTGTCAAGGTAGCCTCTGTGCGTTTTTTTCAACGCAAGCAGGTCTTTGTTGACCCCCTCTTTGAGGTCAGCGGAGGTAATCTGAAAAACCACTTTGATGTTTTGCTTTTGCTGGATACCCAAGGTGGGGCGGGGATCTGCGGACCCGGCATGGGCCAGAGGAGAGATCGTCGCAAGTCCGACGAGAGCGGTGAGAATGAGGTGAAAGAATTCGGTTTTCATCGGTTACTTTGATTGAGGTGTGGCAGGTTCGTGAGAGAGAAATTGGGAGCGGATTTCTCCCGGGCAATCTGCGCAGCGGAGCCGGGGCAGGAGAACGCGGCCTCCGGACGGATGCTCGGCCAGATAACGCCGGACAGCGTCATGGGTTGTGAGGGAAGAAGTGCGGACGAATTGGCATCCGCTTACGCGATGCACGCTCGCTTTGGGCGCGCCAACCGGTTCACCGGCTGCCAGCGAGTAGTGCCGTTTGGGGACCAGCATCTCCGATCCGATCCGGGCCGATTTCACCCGGTTGCCTTCGGGAGCTTTTCTGACAAATTCCACCTCCATTCCGGAGATACGGGGCAGCCAGCCGCCGAAGAGCCGGTCCGGTCGCCGTGAGAAGACGTTTTCCAGCTCAGTCTCCCAGTAATTGAGGAGCTGCCGTCCGGTAGCGAGTCCGGTTTTTAACTCCATATCAATCGGCAGCCACGTCCAGAGGTCGGCCTCGGTGATGGCGCCGGGAGCGGTAGGGGGAGCGAACCGGAAGCCGTTGCTAATCGCTACATCGGCGCCGGTTACGTAGGCGATGGCGTCGGTAATCACCTCATCCATGGTCGTGTTCAATACCGCGTAGCGGGCGAGCCAGGTATTGGTGTGACCGATCACCTGATTCATCCGCTCGCGGTAGGGGGCGAGAGAGGCATTGACGACCGACTTCATGGCCGGATATTCCGGGAAAAGCTCCGGACGAAGCTCAATCAGCCGCCAGGCGCGATGCACCAGCTTCTTTTCCGCGTTGAACGTCAGGTCGAGTTTGCCAACGAAGGAGGCGAACGCTCCCGCCTCCACGATCCATGTTTCGCCGCGGATGATCGGTTTATAGGTGCGCTCATGCGTGTCTGCGGAGAGGATGATGTCCTCACCGTCCAGTTCGTCAGCCAGCGCGGCGGCTTTGGCAAGGCCGATGTGGGTGACAAGAACCACCAGATCGACCTGCTTCTCGTGCCGAAGCTCATTGATCAGCGGCTGCAACACCTCCCGCTCCGGGAACTTCAAGCCGTCGCTCATAAAGGGCGGCTGACGCGTTTTGATCGCGGGTTCGGTGAAGCCGATAAAGCCGATTCTGATGCCGTTGATTTCCTTAATCAGATAAGGCTCGAAGAGGCGCTCCCCTGTCTTCTCATCGTTCACATTGGCGGCGATCATCGGGTAGCTGAACTCCTGCGCGCGCTGGCGCAGGGCTTCGGCTCCATAGACCACCTCCCAGTTTCCCGGGATCGCGAAGTCCAGCTCCAACGCGTTCATGGGAGCGACGACTACTTCACCCTTTGACCATGCCGCCGGGCCGGAGCCCTGAATCGTATCGCCGCCATCAATGAAAACGAGTTCTCCGGGCTGCTGGGTGCGGAGGTCCTTGAAGACTGCCGCCATTCGGCTCAAACCGCCGACATCCCTCACATACTCCTCCTTGGGCCCCGACCAGAATAGCTCCGGATGAGGCTCCAGTTGTGCATGGATATCGTTCACATAGACTAGGGAGACATTGCGCGTTTTCTCCCCTGACTCTGCAAAGCTCAAGGCTGCGGAGATGGCAAGCGCTAGTGTGGCGATGCCTGATTTTACCACGAAAGATTTCATAGGATCGACGGAGACTGGCTGCTGCGGCGGGTGTCTGAGGCTTTGCCGCGGGCGTCCGGAACGACGACTTCGTAACCCGCTGACAGCCACGCGTCGAACGAGCCGGGGATGTTTCGGACATCAAAGCCTTCGCGCTTGAGAAGGCTGGCCGCGATACTGGCGCGATAGCCGGTACCGCAATAAACCGCCACGGGTCGGGAGCGATCCAGCTCGCCAAGGCGCTTGGGAATCTCCGGCAGAAAGAGGTACCGGGCGTGAGGCAGATGACCGTGGTCCCACTCACCGGGAGAGCGGACGTCGACAATCTGAAGCGAACGATCGCCCATCCGCGAATGCAGCTCCTGCACGGAAAGCTGCCCGATGGTCCGAAACTCTCCCGCCGCCTTGGTCCACTCGCTCATGCCTCCTTCCAGGGCTCCGGCAAACCGGGTGACGCCGATCCGGATCAGCCAGCGCGCTACTTCGCTTGCCTTTCCCTGCCCCGGGGTAACGATTGCCACGGGCCGATCGGGGTCGAGCAGCCAGCCTCCCCACATGGAGATGGAAGGGGAGTATCCGATATTCAAAGCTTCCGCAATATGGCCTCCTCCAAATCCCAGCATATCCCGCGTATCCAAAAGCTGAATCTCCCGGGCCTGAATCGCCGTCCGGAACTCCTTCGGGGAAAGCTTCTGGGGGTCTGGAATGCTGCCGAGCACTTCCGGCCCTTCGGCGTTGATCTTCTTCATGCGGGGCCAGTAGGTGGGGATAGGTGGCTGCGACTTGAGCAGATCAGCAATAAAGCGACCCGGGTCTTTGAACTGGAGGGCCGGGTTGCTTTCCCTTTCCCCGCCGAGGGTGGGGATGCCTTCGCGCGCCGTGATCCCTGCCCCACAGGGAGAGCCGGGACCGTGCGCCGGATAGATCGGCAGTTCAGCGGGGAGATGCCGGAAGGCTTCCTGCATCGAAGTCCAGAGCTGTTGGGAGAGGTTGCCGGTGTTCGCAACCCCCAGCAGATCGGGCCGCCCTACTGCACCGACGAACAGGAAGTCTCCGGTGAACAGACCCCAGTATTCGTTTGGCTTCGACTGTGATGAGGCCAAATAAGACATATGCTCGGGCGTGTGCCCCGGGGTGAAAATGGCCTGAAGGCGGATGTTTCCGCTCGTGATGAGATCGCCGTTTCTCAGAGGCCGGATGGCAAATCCATACTCGGCACCGCCTTTCACGCTGGCGCAGATTGTGGCCCCGGTTCTGGCAGCGATCTCGCGGGAGCCGGAAACGAAGTCGGCGTGAATGTGCGTTTCCACGACATGCGTGATTTTCAGCCGATGCTTTGTTGCGAGCGCGAGGTAGTCGTCGATATCGCGCTTGGGGTCGATGATTACTGCGGTACCGTTAACTCCATCGCCGATGAAGTAGGAGTAATGCGCGATGCCGCCTGCTTCAAATGTTTCCAGAAGGAGGCCGGGAATATTGCCGACGGCGTGGGCAATTTTTCCGCTGGCGGCTCGAACCACGCTGGAGGTGGAGGCGATGAACGCGTAGCCGAGGCCCAATGCGCTGGAGAGGCGCAGAAAGCTCCGGCGGGAACAGGAGGATGATGTCGTTTCCATAGGTAAAATAAAACTGTAGAGAAAGGGAAGATTTACCGCTCAAGCGCGAAACCGGCAGCCTGCCATTCAATGACGCCAGCGCGCAGGCGGCGGGCGGGGATGCCGTGTTCGTTCAGGAGACGAACGCCTTCAATCGCCCGCTTGCACCACGGGCCACGACAATATCCGAGGATTTGCCGGTCTTCGCTCATCAAAGCGCCGAGATTGGCCGAAGGGAGCGTCTGATAGGGATAGGAGAAAGCATGGGGGAGATGGCCTTCGCGGTATTCCGCTTCGGGGCGAAGATCGATCAACATCAGGCGCTCGCGCTCGACTTCGGCGGCCAACCGGGAAAGATCGTTGTCACTGTTGAGAAAGGGATCTTTTCCGGCTTCGAGGACCGCTTCGCGAAGCTCAGGCAGGATGAACTCTACCGCCTGCTGGATCGTCGCCAGTGTCTTGAGAACCTCCGGAGAGGAGAGGCGGCTCCAGACTTCCCTCCCCTGTTTTGTCATGGAGATGAGATGGGCCGCGCGAAGAACCTTCAAGTGCGCGCTCACGGTGGCCACGCTTTCATCCAGTTCCTCCGCCAACTGACCGACGGACCACGGCCCCTGCGCCAACAGCGTGAGCGCATGCAATCGCGTGGGATTGGCGAGAGCATG
>JBEBWR010000211.1:0-5644 GCA_040392045.1 Chthoniobacter flavus
ACGGCGGATTACCTCACGGGGCGCAAGGCGATCCCCGTGCCGAAGTCGCGTCGCGAGCCGAAGGAGTGGCTCCGTGTGGAGGGCGCCCGTCATCACAATCTCCGGGGAGTGGATGTCGATTTTCCCCTGCATATCTTTGCCGCGGTGACGGGTGTCTCCGGCTCGGGAAAGAGTACGCTGGTGCACGATGTGCTCTACCGGAATCTGGTGGCCGCCACCGACAGCGAAGAAGCGGCGGGGGTCTGCCGCCGGATCATCGGAGCGGAGAAGGCGGGGGAGGTGATCATGGTCGATCAGTCGCCGCTGGCGCGTACTCCGCGCTCCAGCCCCGCGGTTTACCTTGGGGTATTCGATGCTATTCGGGAGGAGTTTGCCATGCTGCCGGACTCGATGGCCGCCGGGCTGACGGCGGGGTCATACTCGTTCAATACCGGTAACGGGCGCTGCGAACGCTGCTCCGGCATGGGCTTTGAGAAGATCGAGATGCAGTTTCTCAGCGATCTCTTTGTCCGCTGTCCGGAGTGCAACGGAAAGCGCTTTCACGAGCATGTCCTGCGGGTGAAGCTGCGGGGGCGGTCGATCTATGACGTGCTGGAGCTGAGCGTTTCGGAAGCCATCGCCTTTTTTACGCCTCCCGCCGGAGAGGCATCGCGGGGAGCGATCACGCATCTGCTCGCCACGCTGCGTCTGCTGGAGGAGGTGGGCCTCGGTTACCTGCGCCTCGGGCAGCCGCTGAACGTTCTGAGCGGCGGCGAATCGCAGCGGCTCAAGCTGGTAAGGCATCTCGCCGAGCAAAAGGCGGGAGCGCATACGCTCTTCATCCTCGACGAGCCGACCACCGGCCTGCACTTCGACGATGTGGCCACGCTGCTGCGCCTGTTTCAGCGGCTGGTGGAGCAGGGAAATTCGCTCATCGTCATTGAGCATAACCTTGAAGTTATCAAGAGCGCGGACTACGTGATCGACCTCGGCCCGGAGGCGGGAACGGAGGGCGGGCTCGTGATCGCGACCGGCACTCCCGAGGAGGTTGCCGCCGGAGCGGGCAAGAGCGGTTCGCATACAGGGGCCTATCTCGTCGGCGCGCTCAAAAAGCGCCGCACCACGGCGAAGCCCAAGCCCGATGTGCGCAAGCCGGTCGCCGCACTGCCGGGGATCGGCGTGCACGGTGCGAGGGAGCATAACCTCAAGAATTTCACCGTCGAGATTCCCCGCGACGAGATGGTGGTCATCACCGGCCTGAGCGGCTCGGGGAAGAGCACTTTGGCGTTTGATATCCTTTTTGCGGAGGGGCAGCGGCGCTTCCTCGATAGCATGTCGCCCTACGCGCGGCAGTTCGTGCAGCAGTTGGAGAAGCCCGATGTCGATCTTGTCACCGGCCTGCCGCCGACCGTTGCCATTGAGCAGCGCGTTACGCGGGGCGGGGGGAAATCGACCGTGGCGACTGTTACGGAAGTCTACCATTTCCTGCGTCTGCTTTTCTCGAAGCTCGGGACGCAGTATTGCCCTGCCTGTCAGGTGCCGGTGGAGACGCAGGGCTTCGGGTCGCTGCTGAAGAAGGCTGAAGCGGTGGTGAAAAAGAGCGGCAGCGTCCGCGTACTCGCGCCGCTGGTCAAAGCGCGGAAAGGCTTTCATACCGAAGTGGCGCGCTGGGCGGCGAAGGAGGGCTTTGAGGAATTGCTGGTGGACGGGAAGCTTGTGGCGGTGGCGGATTTCCGGCGGCTGGAGCGCTTCCGCGAGCATACGATTGATGTGGTCGTCGGCGAACGGCATAACGCCGGTCGGCTGGAGCAGGTGCTCAAGCGCGCGCTGGAGATCGGGAACGGCTCGGCGCGTCTGCTCGACCGTAAGGGGAAGATCACCGTTCTGAGCGCGCAGATGTCGTGCCCCGGGTGTGGCGAATCGTTCGAGGAGCTTGATCCGCGCATGTTCTCCTTCAACTCGCCGCACGGCTGGTGCGAGGAGTGTCACGGTTTTGGCGAGGTATGGGATGCCCCTGCGGCGGATGACGCGGAATCGGCGCTGGAGGCGGAGCTACAGGAGGAGCGTCGCCATGAATGGCTGGAGGAGGGCGAAGCGCGCCCGTGCGAAGCGTGTCACGGAGCGCGGATCAACGAGATTGCGCGAAACGTCCGCTTGGGCGGTACCACCATCGGGGATCTTGTGAGCCTTCCGGTGGGCGATGCGATCCGGAGCATGAGCGCTCTCAAATTCACCGGCAGGGAGAAGACCATCGCCACCGACATTCTCCCCGAGATCCGGCAGCGGCTGGAGTTCATGGGTAAAGTCGGCCTTGGCTACCTCTCGCTGGATCGCTCGGCGAAAACGCTCAGCGGCGGCGAATCGCAGCGCATCCGGCTGGCGGCACAGCTCGGGTCCAACCTGCGTGGCGTGCTCTACGTTCTCGACGAGCCGACGATCGGCCTGCATCCGCGCGACAACGTCTTCCTGCTCGACACGCTGGAAGCGCTCCGCGCCAAAGGTAATTCGCTGGTCATCGTGGAGCACGACGAAGAGACGATGCAGCGCGCCGATACCATTATCGATCTCGGTCCCGCCGCAGGCGTGAACGGCGGCGAGATCATCGGCGTCGGCAAGCTCGACGAGATCCGCAGGAACCCTCGCTCCGAAACGGGGCGCTGCCTGCGCGAACCGCTCCAGCATCCCTCGCGTGGCGCGCGTCGTCCGCTCGACGGACCGGAAGCGCCTCACTGGATTGAACTCAAGGGAGCCAGCGCGAACAATCTCAAGTCGGTCGATGTCCGCTTCCCCGTGGGGCGATTCAGTGTGATCACCGGCATCTCCGGTTCCGGCAAGAGTACGCTGATGCGCGGCGTGCTGAAGCCTGCGCTGACCGATCCGAAGCGGAAGGACGCGGGTTGGGGATCGATCTCGGGAACGGAGGGGATCGAGACGGTCTATGAAGTCGATCAGTCGCCCATCGGCAAGACGTCGCGCTCGACTCCCGCGACATATATCAAGGTTTTTGACGAAGTGCGGCGGCTCTATGCGCAGGTGCCACTGGCGAGGATGCGGGGCTATACGCCGTCGCGCTTTTCGTTTAACACGGCGGGCGGCCGCTGCGAGGCCTGTGGCGGGCAGGGCGTGGTGAAGGTTGAGATGAACTTTCTTCCCTCCAGCTATATTCCGTGCGAAGAGTGTCACGGCAAGCGGTACAACGCCGCCACGCTGGAGGTGCTCTATAACGGGGCAAGCATCGGCGATGTCATGGAGATGTCGCTGGAGCAGGCTGCCGCATTCTTTGCCAGCAGCCCGAAGATCGCCCGACCGCTCCAGCTCCTTTGCGACACCGGCCTCGGCTACCTGCGGCTCGGCCAGCCCAGCCCGACGCTCAGCGGCGGCGAAGCGCAGCGGCTCAAGCTCGTTAGCGAACTGATCCGGGGCGTTACCCGGGCGGTCAACGACCGCGTGCGGCGTCAGCGCCAGCCGAAGTCGACCGTCTACCTGCTGGAGGAGCCCACCATCGGCCTGCATATGGCCGACGTGGAGCGGCTGCTTGACGTGCTTCACCGGCTCGTCGACGACGGCCATACCGTCATCGTCATCGAGCACAATCTCAGCCTCATCGCCGACGCCGACTACCTCGTCGATATCGGCCCCGAGGCCGGACCTCATGGCGGCGAACTCGTCGCCTTTGGCACTCCGGAAGAGGTCGCCGCCAGCCGCGCCAGCCGCACCGCGCCGTTCCTCCGCGAAATGGGATTGGCGAAGCCGGGGCCGTCCACCCCTGTCCCCAAGGGCAAAGCCCGACGACCGGCAAAGCGCTAGATGCGCATCGGGGGGCGGCGTCAGGGCGGAAACAAACGCAGGGCTGCCAACCCCACCGAAAGAACCGGTATGAGATCCATACCGCATTCTCTTCCTACCGTTGCCGGCTTGCGTGGGTTCGCGCTCACCGCGCTGGCGCTTACCGCCGTTGCATTCCCCGTGAAGGCTGATCTTTTCAGGGCCGCGCCCGCGCCGGTCTCGGAGTTCATCGAGCAGCCCGACCAGATGACTACGGAGTATCACCGACGCGTCCCATTCCATACCTACTGGCGGAATCCTTCTTCCGCCGCGTGGAATCGCGTGGAGGGCTTCGACAAAATGACCGTCGCTCCGGTAAAAATCTCCTACTTGCGCGACCGCTCCGACACCTTTGCGCGGAATGGCCGCACCGAGGAGGAAGCTATCCGGCTCGCGGCCTATACCCAGACGCAGTTTGAGAACCGGCTCGCCCGCTCCGGGGCTTACACGGTTGTCCGGGGTAACGGTCCGGACACACTCGTCCTCGAACTCGCTTTGATCGAGATGAACCCGACGAACATCGCCGGGAACGTCGTCCGCACTGGAGCGTCCGTCGTCGTCCCCGGCTCAGGCGTTGCCGGAGGGGTGTTTACCAAAGGGCGCATCGCCATTGAGGGGAAACTGCGTAATGGCGAGACCGGCGAACTGCTCGTACAGTTTACCGATAGCGCCCGCGATAAGCTCACGCCCTTCTCCTTCCGCGACTTTACCGCCTACGGCCATGCCCGTGCGGCGATCAACGATTGGGCCAAGCAGTTCGACGCTCTCAGCCGTACGCCGCGCACCCAGCGCATCCACGGTTCCCTGGCCTTAGGGGTGAATCCCTTCTAAACGGACAGGGAAACCCTCAATGGGAAAGCCTTGTTTGCGGGTCAGCGCTTTGGCTCAATCAGCACTATGAAGCTATTGATCCAAGGCGCTGTCGCTTTCCTGCTGGCGGGAACCCCTGTGTGGGCCGGGTTGTCATGGGAGAAGAAGGTCGTCGCGCTCGACGCGAAGCCGGGCGAGAAAGTCATCACCATCCATTATCCCTTTGAAAACAAGGGAAGCGCGCCGGTAACGATTGAGAAGGTAAAGCCCTCCTGCGGCTGTACCACTATCAAGCTCGACAAAACCGTCTACCAGCCTGGCGAGAAGGGAGAGGTTGTCGCTTTCTTCGACGTCGGCAAGCGCAAGGGGACTCAGAACAAGAAGATCACCGTCACGACCGGCGACAAGGAGAAGGAGACGCTTATCTTTACCGTCGAACTTCCGGAGAAATAAGAACCCGGATTATTTTGGTTGCGCCATGTGGAGCGAGGTGCTAAATACGTATTTAGTAAGCGACCTCACGGTTCCCTATTTTCCTCATGGTGACACAAAAGCAAATCGCCGACCTTCTCGGTCTTTCCCAATCGACGGTAGCAAATATACTGCGCGGCGCGGCGACGCCGAAGTATAAAGAGGAGACGAAGAAAGCGGTTCTCTCCACGGCGGAGCGGCTGGGTTATCGGCCAAACCGCTCGGCGCAGGCGGTTCAGCGGGGGCGAAGCAATGTCATCGGCGTGCTCCATTTCGCGTCAAAGCTGGAGATCTCCGGGAAGGTTGCCGATCGTCTGCCGGATCTGATCCGAGCGGCGGGATATGAGCCGCTCGTTGTTGATCTGCGGTGGTATAGCGAGCGGATGGAGCGCATGGTGCAGGAGATGGTGAATGCACGGGTGGAGGGCGTCATCGTCGCGCATATCAGCAAGAGCTTTCAGCTTTGTCATGCAGAGGCGCTTGCGGCGGCCAGAATTCCCGCTGTCACCGTCTTTGGCGATACGAGGCTTCATATCCCGGTCATTCGCGACGATGTCTA
>JBEBWR010000212.1:0-5640 GCA_040392045.1 Chthoniobacter flavus
AGCGGCTTGAGGTTGTAGGTCGTGCCGTTCACCGTCAGCGTGTCGTTGTCGAAGTCGAGCGTCGCTTCGTCGCCGGTCTTGACGATGTCGCAGAGGCGCAGGGGCGCGTCGTAGGGGTAAAGCTCGCCGGTGGCTACGCAGTTCCGGAAGAAAATACGGGCAAACGATTCGGCGACCACGGCTTCCACCCCGGCAGCGCCGAGAGCGATCGGGGCGTGCTCACGCGAGGAGCCGCAGCCGAAGTTGCGCCCGGCGATGACGATCTTGTACTCCGTCTTCATCGCCCCTTCGGGGACAAACGGCGTGGGGTAAAGGTCGTTGGGCAGGCCGATGAGGGCGTAGCTGCCGAGTTTCTCGTACTCTTCCGCGATGGTCGGGACGAGCGTGAGGTACTGCGCGGGGATGATCTGGTCCGTGTCGATGTTATCGCGGACGACGAAAATTTTGCTGGTGATCGTTTTAGCCATTGGAGTTGGGAGTGGTGGATGAGGAAGGGGCGGCGGGTTCTGTGGCCGGGGTCGCGTCCGGTGTGGGCGTTGGCTCGACTGGCGGTTCGTCCACTCCTTCGGGCATGAGAAGTTCGCCCGGAGGATTCTCGATGAGCATCTGATCTACGGTGCCGACCTCCAGCCACTCGGGGGTGCCGGTCGTGTCGGTGCGGAACTCCGGCAGGCCCATAGCGCTCATGGCGCTCATTCCAAAGGGAGGGTGATCCTCCGGCGCTTTGGTCAGGCGGTCATTGGCCACGTAGCCCTCGACGTTATCCTCGGTGCGGACCCGGCTGAATCCGAACTCCTTTTTGACCACCGATACAAGGGCGTCCTTCTTGAGCAGGGCGTCCGGGCCGGTGGCCTGCGAAGGGCCATACCGGTAGAGCGGGGTATGAGGAGCGGAGATCGCCCGGATGCTCTCGGGCGCTACCTCCACCCATCCGTCGTCGCCATCCGCCCCGGCGCTGTCGCCCTGCTGAGGGGTCGAACAAGCGGCGAGGCAAAGGAGAGCGGCGGCAGGAAGGAGGAGTCCGGTTCGCATGATGAGTGGGTTAGCTGATAAACTCGCGCGGGTCGGTGATGTGCCCGGTGAGCGCGGAGGCAGCCACGGTGTAGGGGCTGGCGAGGAAGACCTGAGACTCCTTGCTGCCCATGCGGCCCGGGAAGTTCCGGTTCGTGGCGCTGATGCACTTCATCGGGGTGTTCATCCGACCGAACGTGTCCACCGGTCCGCCAAGGCAGGCGGCGCAGGAGGCGTTCTCTGTCATTCGTACGCCAGCGCTTTCGAGGATGGACCAGACGCTCTGGTCGCCCCAGACGGTTTCTTTCAGTTCCTGTACGACCTTGGTGGTGGCAGGGACGCCGAAGGTGTCGATCTTGACGCTCTTGCCCTTGACGACTTCGGCAAAGGCGAGGAAGTCGCTGGTTTTACCCCCGGTGCAGGAGCCGATGTAGGCGCGGTCGAGGGAGACTTTCTCCATCTCTTTGGCGAGCTTGCGGTTGCCCGGGTCGGGGTGACAGGCGACGGTGGGTTCGAGCTTGGAGAGGTCGAACACCTTGTCGTAGATGAATTTCTGGTCGCAATCGACTTCGACGGGGTCAAAGGTGCTCTTGGTCCCGTTCTCGCGGACGCGCTCGTTGACGTAGTCGATGGTCTTCTGGTCGCAGGGGAAGATGCCGTTCTTGCCGCCGGCTTCGATGGCCATGTTGGCGATGGTCATGCGGTCGTCCATGTCCATGGCGTTGACGCCGGAGCCTTCCCACTGCATGGCGCGGTAGGTGGCGCCGTCAAAGCCGATCTCGCCGATGACGTGCAGGATGACGTCTTTGGCCATGACGCCGGGGAGCATGGCTCCTTCAAGGTAGAAGCGCATGGTCTCGGGGACTTTGATGAGCAGTTTGCCCGTGCCGAGGATGAAGCCTGCGTCGGTGTTGCCGATGCCGGTGGCGAACTGGTTGAAGGCGCCCGCCGTGCAGGTGTGCGAGTCGGTGCCGAAAAGGATTTCGCCGGGGCGCGTGTGGCCTTTCCACGGGAGGGTGGTGTGGCAGACGCCGGTGTATTTGCTGCCGTACTGGCGGGCGAGCTGGCCTTTGGAGGCGTCAAAGTGCCAGTGGCCGTCCGGGTCGTCGATAACGTCGTAGAAGTACTCCAGCCCCTGTTCCTTGACGAACTCGCGGAGGATGTCCACGTTCCGGTTCGACATGGAGTCGGCGGTGAAGATGTAGTGGTCCGGGATGATGACGACTTTCTTGCGATCCCATACTTTGGCGTTTTTGCCAAATTCACGCTTGAATACGCCAATGGTGCCGGGGCCGCAGACGTCGTGGGTCATGAGGACGTCTACGTTCACCCAGACGTTGTCGCCGGGCTGCACGTGCGCCTTTCCGCTCGCGCGGGCAAGGATCTTTTCGGTCAAAGTCATAGAATCTTTAACTATGCCACGACTACACAACGCTGCAAACCAAATTCCGGCGCCAGCGTTTCGCTAGACTCGCGCGGGTCGAGGCGGAGCCCGGCGCTTCGGAGCGGGGCGTCAGGAAGTGCTCAGCGATGCAGCAGGCATTGGTAGGTGGCTCCGAGGCGCTCGGCCATGCGGCTCCAGCTCCGCTCGGCGACGACCCATTGGCGGGCAGCGGCTCCGAGCCGCTTCCGCAGGTCGCTGTCGCGGATGAGCCGTTCCAGCCCGGCGCGCAGGGCGTCGACGTGGTCGGCTTCGTGAAGCAGCCCGGTTTCTTCGTGCGCGACGATCTCCGCCTGCGCCTTCACATCGGAGACGATGAGTGCTTTCCCCATGGCCATCAGTTCGAATGGCTTGAGGGGCGAGACGGTGTCAGTCAGTGGGCATCGCTTTCGAGGCAGCGGCGCGATGTCGAAGAGGGAATAGTACGCCGTCACCGTTTCAAACGGGACTCGTCCGGTAAAGGTGATCTCCAGTCGATCGCGCAGGGCGGTGGCCTGCATCCGGAGAGCATCGAAATGCGGTCCGTCACCGATGATCAGGAGATGGATCTGTCGCCGGATTACTTCGGGCATCGCGCTTACCGCTTCCAGCAGCAGGTCGAGCCCTTCATAGGCGGTGAGGCTTCCGGCAAAGCCGATGACGATCTTTCCGGCGAGTCCGTAGCGGCTCTCCAACTCGCGATCGCGGGGGCGGGGAGTGAAGAAGGAGGGATCGACGGCGTTTGGGAGGAGGCCGATCCGCTCACGTGGGACACCCCGGGCTGCGATGGTGTCAGCGATGCCCTGTGTGATGGCAAAAACGGCGTTCGCCGCCCGCGCGGTTTGCGCTTCGAGCGCCGCCCGCAAGGCGAACTGCTCGGTTTGCTCAAAGCCCGGACGACCAAAGGCGTGGGTCAACTCCCAGAGACCCCGGATGGTGTAGACAACCGGGATGCCCAGTTCCCGTCCCGCCAGCAGGGCGGCGAGGCCGTTGGTGAAGTCGGAGGCGGCGTGGAGGATGGCCGGGCGAAGCTCCCGTGCCTGTTGGATGACCCACTCCGCGGTGGCGCGGATCTGTACTGATTTTGTAACGGTATGGGAGGACAACGGCTCCGGTGAGTAGCGGTAAGGAACTCCGTCGTGCAGGAAAGCGGGCGGCTCCGGCAACTCGCGCATGACAACCTCCAGCCCTTCTGCCGCGATCCGCTTCCGCCACGCCGAGTCGCTGAGCGGGTAGCCTGCCCGAGCGATGCCGATGGCATTCCAGCCATTGGCGCGTACGGCTTTGAGGATCTGATGGCTTCGGGTGGCGTAGCCATTCGTCTGGATCGGCAGACAGCTATGGAGGACGAAGAGGACCGTGCACGCATTCGGGCGGTAGACAGGCATCGGGCGGGACGGTGGCAGCGGGAATCCGTCACGCAACAGGGCGCAGTCGTCCTGCACGCGCTCCAGCGTTCGCCGCATGCTTTGAATGAACCCGGGGTACCGGGCTGCCAGCCCTGGATGATCGCATTCCGCTACAAGCGCCTCCAGCGCTGAGTAGACCTCGCTACATGCGCCCTCAAGGTAGCGGGCGGCCAGATCGGCGGCTTCCCGTTTCAGCTCCGGGAGGCGGGAACGCAGCGCGTTGAGCCGGAGCTGTGACTCTCTCCGTGCAGTTCTCCGTTCTCGCAATGCGAGAAGGCGGGTAAAGAACTGTGCGGGGGAGAACATCGTGGGGGAAGGCTACCGGGGCGGTCGAAACAGCCCGGTGGTGTCGACAATTTCACTCTCTTCGGGAACGGTGAGGCCGGAAAACTCCCGGTGGGAGACCAGAACGACAAAAACCTTTGCACGCTCCAGGGCCGTATCAAGCGTGACCAGCTCAAACGCAGCCCCGGCAGGTGGCGTCTGGATATTGGGCTCCACGGCGACGACACGTCCGGGGAAGCGGCGGCTTAGCTCGTGGGTGATCGACAGCGCGGGGCTTTCCCGAAGGTCGTCAATGTCGGGTTTGAAGGAGAGGCCGAGACAGGCGATGACCGCCTCCGGATGGCGGGCGACGGCGGCCTCCACTTTTTGCAGGACAAAGCACGGCTTGGAGTCGTTCACCTCCCGGGCGGCGCGGATGAGCCGCGCGGTCTCCGGAGCGGCGGAGACGATGAACCACGGGTCAACGGCGATGCAATGCCCGCCGACGCCGGGGCCGGGGTTGAGGATGTTGACCCGGGGGTGCAGGTTCGCCATGCCGATGACGTTCCAGACGTTGAGCCCGAGCTTGTCGCAGATCATGGAGATCTCGTTGGCAAAGGCGATGTTCACATCGCGGAAAGCGTTCTCCGCAAGCTTGACGAACTCGACCTCGGGGGCGCTCCCCAGCCGGATGTCGCCTTTGACGAAGATGCGGTAGAGCGCGGCGGCGCGTTCGGCGGAGCGGGAGTTGAGACCGCCGATGGCGCGGTTGTTCTCCACCAGCTCGCGCAGGACCTGTCCGGGGAGAATCCGCTCGGGGCAGTAGGCGATGTCGATGGTGCTCTCGTCCCCCGCGACGTGTGGCAGGGCGAGATCGGGGCGCAATTCTCCGATCACCTCGGAGACCTGCCGCGTCGTACCGACGGGGACGGTGGATTCCACAATGACCAGATTCCCCGGCTGGAGCACGGGCGCGATGGAGCGCGCCGCGGCGAGGACGTAGGAGATATCGGGCTGATGCGTCTCGCTATGAAAAGGGGTGGGGACAGCGATGATATACGCCTCGGCCTTTTGGGGCGTGGTAAAGGCGCGAAGCTGTCCGGACGCCACGGCGTTTTGAAGGAGCGCGTCGAGCCCCGGCTCGACGATATGCGCTGCGCCGGAGTTGATCAGCGCGACGGCGCGTTCGTTGATGTCCACACCCAGTACCGTGACGCCCCGGCTCGCCAGCGTGGCAGCAGCGGGCAGGCCGATGTATCCGAGGCCGATGATGGAGATGGTGTTGAACGCAGGGGCGGTCATAAAATAACGCAGGCGAGCGATGAAGTGAATCAAGCACGTGTCTTGCCAGATGCGCGCTTTTTTTTGTCTCCCTCGGGGTGGGGCTCCGGAAGGAAAAACGGCGCCGACGGCGAGGCGTCAGCGCCGCGTGAGAGAGGGGCTACAGGCGATGTTCGCGGTTGTCGGAGCGGAGGTAGATCGTCTTGCTCCGGAGATCGTGGTGCGTGGTCACTTCGCGCACGGTCTTGCTCTTCG
>JBEBWR010000213.1:0-5567 GCA_040392045.1 Chthoniobacter flavus
GTTTCGCCATCCTTGCCTGCCTGCCAGATCAGCCGCTTTGCCTGCGAGAACGCAAAGTCCTTTACCTCTGATACCTTTGGCTCCGCGATACCCTTGCCGATCGGCACCAGCTTTTCGGACCATGTGACAGGCTGGAAAGCGATTGGCTTCACCTCCTTGAGCCGCGCCTGTAGCAACGCCGTGAGGTCGTCCTCCGTTGGCACTTCAACGGGCTTCTGAATGACTTCATCGCGAATGGCCTGGAGCGCTGTATCCTTTTTGGGGCAGCTGAGAAACACCCCTCGGGAGGAGAACATCTGGAAATCGCGGCAATTGTAAGCCCACTCGCACAAGGCGCGATAGGCGTCCGCCTCGGCCTTGCCCGGCTCCGCATTGCGGAAAGTATGCATCAGCTCGACAAAGCGGGTGTAGGAGACCAGATGCAGCACGCGGGTCCGCTCCGCCGGGGTAAGCTCCGCCTTGAGCGCATCGTTGAGCGCTCCGTACATCCGCGCGGCGAGATCTTCGGAGACGATCGGGTGCGACTCCGGTTCCACGGCCCGGAAGTACCGGCGCATGGCGTCCGCGCCCTTGCCAAAGCCCTTTTCGATAAAGTCATTGACCAATTCCTCCGCGCTCGGGCCGTCCACGGGGTTCCAGAGCGTGTGGAAGCCGACATAGGCGCCGAGACCGATGGCGCCCCAGGCGTTATCCGTTTCGCTGATCCAGTACCGCGCGCCGTTCTGATAGTAGCGGCGCAGATTCTCCTGTGTCTTCTTCGGCGAGAAGGCGTGGTAGTTGCCGCCGGGCAGGTCCCAACTGCCAAAGAAGACGTTTGTATAATCCCGAATCCCAAGCTCCGCCCCCTTGGCGCGCCACTGCTTCATCAGTTCATCCACCGTATAGCCGCCCCGGATGAAGCCTGTTGCCACGTTAACGATCACTCGCTTTTCCAACTCCAGCGCGGGAGGCGGAGAATGGAGGTGATACGCGTAGAAGGCGACTTTCTTCTCCGGGAACTCTTCGCGGATGGCTTTGGATACCGCATTGGCCAGGTAGACAACCTGATCCGACGGCGTGCCGATAGGCGAGCGCTCCGCCCAGTTCCCCCCGTCGCTCGGGTCGACGGATACGGTATCCGAAGCCGGATTGTCGCGGAGCCACGCCACGGAGTCCGCCTGCAAGACTTTGATCAGCTCGTCGTGCTCAAGGTTAAACTTGAAATTGCGGTCAGCTCCCGGGTCGCGGAAGTCGGGGCTGCCCTCAACGACCCATTCCGGATGTTTCAGAAAAGCTTCCTCATTGCGCCGGGCCATCTGCACCCACGCATGCCCCGTCCGGATACGGAAGGCAGAAAAGGCGCGCATATGCCGCCGCCATGCGCCGAAGTTGCTCTCGACGATATTGTACTTTGCCGCGCGGTTGAGCGCTTTATCCGTCGTGCTCCCCATGAAAAGAACGCGGGTGGCATATCGGGGCTGCTCGGTGACGTCGACATCGATGCTCAGATCCGGTCGGGAAGGGACAATCTCCCATGCTTTCGGTGGAAGGAGGTAGCGATACCCCAGCCGATGCAGAAGATCAGCGACGCCATGCGCGACAGCGAGGCTGGTCTCGCCGATGATATAGAGGTTCCCCTCCTTGCTCAGAAGGCGGTAGCGCTCTTTCCATGTGGAGGTCTCGTCCCTTTCCACCTCCGGCAGAAGCTCCGGATACTCGCTGCGCAGACCCAGAATGATCCGGCCTGTCGCGGCGCCACCATCGGCGCTGAAACTCGCTCCGGTAATTTCCGAGAGCTTTCCACCCAAACGGCTCACGCTCGACTCCAGTTCTTCGGCGGAAGTCTGAGATACCGATAGCGCAAGCCTGGCTTCGCCGCCCTTGGCGATCTGAACCTGCTCGGCGTGACCAAGCGTACTGAACAGGCCGACGAGGCCGTAGGCCGCGAGGCGAAGAGGAAATCCGATGGGGAGGGTCTGATGCATAACTATTTATCCGGCGACGGGACCTGTGGAGTCCCGCACGATTAACTCGCAAAGATGGGTAAAGAGGTTGCTCTCCAGAGCTTCCCCTCGCATTTTCTGAAACAGGATATCAACGGCCCGCCGGGCGACCTCTCGCGTCGGGTGCTTGATGACCGTGAGCGGCGGCCACGTGTAGCCGCCGATACTGCCGCCGTCGAAACTCACGATGCCGACTTCTTTCGGGATATTGAGCCCCATCCGATGACACATCTGGATCGCCACCATGGCCTGATGATCGGTATGAAAAACCATGCCGCAGGAAGCGCGGCCCTTGCGGCGACGGATCTCTTCGACAAAGCCCATCGCGTCGGGATACGGACGACTTTCACCGCCGCTGGTTTCGAGGGTGAGCACGTCAACCTTGTCGTCGGGGTAGCCCATCTGTTTCGCCGTCTGTAAAAAGCCTCTGGCAGCGCAGTCCCCCGGATAGCCCCGGGTCCCTTCGCTCTCCCAGTTGCGCCGGGCCAGCATGGCGACCCTGTCGTAGCCGCACTCGGCGAAATGCTTCACGACCAGTTCCGCAGCCTGAAAATAGTCCGAGGTAATGTACGGGATGCCTTCGACGGGATCGCCTGCGGGAGCCACCATCGGAATCCCGGCCTTGACCAGCCGACGGATGGCGGGATGACGGAGGATCGCCGGGGCAAGGTGGGCCAGCACAACGCCCTCTGTCCGCGAGTCGAGCAGGGAACTGACAGCGCGCTCCAGCCCGTCGCCATGCCAGTAGATATCGCCGGACATCACTTCGTAGCCCTGCTCGCCGATGGCTTCGGCGGCATGGAGAACAACTTCGGCGTTTCGCTGATGGGTACTGATGCTCTTGATGATACCGACCACCCCACTGCGGACCCCCGTGAGCAGACGGGCATTCCGGTTCGGGCGATAGCCCCGGGCCGTGGCTACTTCGACGACGCGCCGGCGGGTTTCCTCGTTATACCGGTGCGCATTCCGTCCGCCGAGGATCTCCGCGACGGTGGCGCGGGAGATTCCCAGCTCTTTGGCAATTGTGGCTTGGGTAGGGGCGGACATGGGAATAGACAACTTCGACACGCGTCGAATGCGAACTCAATTTGTTCGACGCGTGTCGAAATATCAATCGCCTTCTTTTCCGATTTCCAAAAAGGCTTATTTCCCCGCCGTAATCTCGGCTTTAGCAGCCTCCAATGCCTCGGCCGAAGCATTGCAGAGGAGGACTCCGGCGGTTCGCCCGCCGTGAGGATAGCGGACGGTGAAAGGAGGCTTCCCGAGTTCCCCTTCCAGCTCAAAGCGGACCGGCGTCTCGCGGAAGTCGCCCACGAAGTCGAAGCGCAAGCCAAAGGCTTCGGTGTGATAATGCGGGACCATTTTGAAGCGCTGCCGCTTCTTGCCGGTAATGTTGGCTCCGGCGATTCTTGCCTGGGCGATAGTGCTCTCCCAGTGCTCCATCCGGCGGACGCCGCCGCAGATGAGGTCGGGGTAGAGCGCGATGTCGCCAACGGCGTAAATCCCCTTTTCGTCGGTCTCCATCAGTTCATTGACCGGCACGCCGTTGGGCGCGCCGAGCGGGGTATTGGCGACGAGCCCGAGATTGGGCTCCACGCCCCCGGCGATAATGACCTGACCGGCGGGAAAGCGGTTGCCGCTCTTGGTCTGAATGTTCCGCAGGACGGTCTTCCCCTCAAAGCCGTTGACGATCTCGAAGTGCACGGGTACGCCCTGGGACGCGACAAAGTCGGTAAACCAGCGCGCGGTATCGGCGTCGAGCCAGCGATGCCAGAGCGTGGCGTGCCGACAGAGAATCTGCACGTTCTGCCCCATGCGCCGGAGCGTACTGGCGGCCTCGGTGGCGACAAGCCCCCCGCCGACGATGATGCTCGGCTTCCCGGAAGCGACCATCTCCCGCAGGGCGAGAACGTCGCGCAACTTCCTGAGATAGAGGATGTTTCCCAATGCGGCTCCGGCTACGTTGAGTTTTTGCGGGCGACTGCCCATGGCGAGGCAGGCTTTGCGAAACTCGATGACCTGCCCGGTATTGAGTACGGCGAGGCGTCGCTCCAGATTGAGCTGGGTGACGAGGGTTTCCAGCCGCAGTTCGATCTGGTTGTCCTCGTACCACTTCTGCGAAAGGTGGGTCGCCTTTGCCACATCGGCCTTTTTCGCCGCGAGTACGGCCCCCAGCAGCTTGGGGCGGTGATAGGGCAGAGCAGATTCGTTGCCGACCAGAGTGACACTGCCTTTCCGGTCGTATTCCCGCAGGGCTTCGCACACGGTGGCACCACCGATGCCCGCGCCGATAATAAGATAGTCGCGCTGGATCATGCCGTTGGGAATACGATAGCGCAAATTCGCCTCGCAGGAAAGAAGGATTGTCCTCAAGCCCCTGATCAGGCATCGTCGGCGGCGTGATCAGCATCTCCATCGAACGGCTTTCCATGCGCTTTGGCACGACCGTGGCGCTCGACGGGATCGACCTGCAAATCGCGGCGGGAGAAATTTTTTTCCTGCTCGGGCCGAGCGGTTGTGGCAAGACGACGCTGCTCCGGAGTATCGCCGGGTTCAACGAGCCATGCGAAGGCGTGATCCGCTTCGGCGACGAGGAGGTGACCCGGCTTCCCGCCCATGAACGGCAGACGGGGATGGTATTTCAAAACTACGCGCTCTGGCCGCACAAGTCGGTGGCGGAGAATGTGGCCTTTGGGTTGGAGGAACGGAAGCTCTCGCGCGAAGAAGTGGCCCAGCGGGTCGCAGAGGCGCTGGAAGCCGTCCGGATGACAGCTTATGCGGGTCGGCGTATTCACGAGCTTTCCGGCGGGCAGCAGCAGCGCGTGGCGCTGGCGCGGGCGCTGGTGATCCGTCCCCGGTGCCTGCTGCTGGATGAGCCGCTCTCGAATCTCGACGCAAAGCTGCGACTGGAGATGCGCACGGAGATCCGGCGGATCTGCAAGGAGGCGGGGTTGACGGCGATCTACGTGACGCACGACCAGAAGGAGGCGCTCTCCATCGCCGACCGCATCGCCGTGATGGAAGGGGGCAAGATCCGCCAGATCGGCGCTCCGGAGGAGATCTACCGCAAGCCGGTGTCGAAGTTCGTCGCCGGATTCATGGGCGAGACCAATTTTTTCGATGCGGAGGTCGTGGATGCCCGGCGGGGAGCCATTGTCGGCACCATCGCCGGACGCCGCTTTCGCGCCGCGACACCTCCGCTCGATCCTCCCGCCTGCGCTGCGGGCGATCAGGTCACCTTTTCCATCCGGCCTGAGGCGTGGCGTTTCTCCCCCGGGGCCTCCGGCAGCGAGATGAACACGCTCAAGGCGACGATCACCGACACGGTTTATCTCGGAGAACTGGCGCAGCATACGCTGGAAACGCCGCTCGGCACCGTACGGATGCTGGAGATCAATCCCCGCCCGCTGGTGGGCGAAGGGGAGCGCGAGCGGGTGATCAGCATCGCGCCGGATGACGTGGCGATCCTCCGGGAGTAGCGCCCCCTCTCCTGAACTTTCATTGCGGCGGGGAGATCACCCGGGTTTCCTGTTTTCCACTCCAGAGACGCTCTCCGGGTGATCTCCTGCTGCAATCCAACAA
>JBEBWR010000214.1:0-5553 GCA_040392045.1 Chthoniobacter flavus
GGGATTCTTCGCTGAGGGGAAGCATCGGGGAAATGTGACATGCGGGAATGAAATGTCGAGCAACCGTCAATCTTACATGGAGGGAGAAAGTACAAAGCGAAAAGTGTCAGATGATCTTATGGAGGAGACCGGCACAGCTCCTTGGTGGCGATGAGCAGGAGCGGATTCTGCTTCCCGATAATCACCATTCTCGTACTGCATCCATAGCGCGAGCGAAGCTTTATGACCGATTTGAGGAGCAAGAAATGGTGATAGAGAACCTCTTTTTCATGGAATTGCTTTTTGCGCTCACCGGGGTACGATGGGGGCTCCTATGAGCATCGGGCCAACGTTACTTCAGCTTCCCGTGATCTCCCTTCAAGGTTCGCCCCGGCAGATGGGGGAGGCGTTTGGAGAGCAATGCAGGGAAAGCATTCAACACCTTGCGGCCATTCGTCTGGAGGCGGCACAACGGTTCAGCATGGAACGGTCGGGACGTCAGTGGTCTGAAGAGGCGGTTCTGGAGTGGGCAGCCGCTTCTCTCCCGATTGCGGAAGCATGGGACAGGGAAACGCACGACGAATTTCTCGGCATCGCGCACGGCGCAAACCTTTCGCCGGAGGCGTTGTTCATCATGCAAGGGCTGACGGATATTCGCGACCATCTGGCGTTCCATCCAAAGGCGGAAGCAGAGGGCTGTTCATCGTTTATCCTCCGTCGGGAACGCGCGGAAGGCGGGCGGATTCTCGCGGGTCAGAATTGGGATCTCCAAACGTCGAATATGGAGTATGTCGTTCTGGTCCGACGACGCCCGGACAACGGACCCGAAACCGCCAGCCTCACCCTTGCCGGATGCCTGAGCCTCATCGGAATCAATAGCGAAGGCTTGGCGGTCGGCACGACCAACTTCGTCCTGCCGGATACGAAAGCCGGTATTCATTATCTCCAGCTGATTCACCGGCTTCTGCGATGCCGTAGCGCAGAGGAGGCGGCGACCGTCGCAGAGCGGGCCCCCCGCATGGCGGCGCACTATTACTACTTTGCCGATGCAAGCGGCGAGGGGATCGGACTGGAATGCTCCGCGCGGGTCGCGCGCCGGTTTATTCCCGAGCAAGGCCGCCTCGTCCGCTGCAATCATCCCTTTGACCCGGACCTCCAAAAATCGGAGCCGCTGCCTCGGGGCGATTCAACCTGCTTTCGCCAGCAGCGCCTGACAGCCCTGATCGACGAATATCCGGGCCGGATCGGGGTCGGGGATTTGAAGCGTTTCCTTTCCGACCACGAAGGGGGTGAACTCGGCATCTGTCGTCATCGCTTCCCGCCAACGGATATCAGCACGAACGCCTGCGTGATTATGAGCCCTGAAGCCGGCGAAATCCACGCCTGCCGCGGTCAGGCGCATGCGGGAGCATGGGAACGGCTGGCGCTTGGTTGAATCACCCGACTAATAGGGCAAAACTGTGGGTGCTTTCGGATTTCAATCCATCTCCCGCGCCAAGCGACTGATCTTCTCAACGTCTTTACTTCTCAAATTTCACTCCTGCTTTCTGCACTTCACGATATGGCAGCAGCCAGATCAGTGATTCGTCGTGAAGGTCAACCACTTGAATGCGATTGCCCCAGGGATCGCGGAAGTCACAGCGAAAGCCTTTGATTAACTCCAACCCGTATACCCGGACAAGTTTGTCACGCACCTCTGCGATCTGCGCTTCGTCACGTACCATGATGCCGAAGTGGCGATCACTCTGATCCGGTTGCATCCCCGGGCGCTCAAACATCGCCAGAAACTGGTGTTCACCAAGTCTGAAGAACGCATCGCCTTCGCCCTGGTCGAGTTTTTCCAGACCGAATACATCCGTATAAAATGCAACGGCCTCCCTGATATCGCCAACCTCAATGGCGACATGATTGCAGCCGTAGACTTGCACGCTCATGGAGTTATCGTGTTGATTGTTGGTCAATGATGTAATGGTCGGTTATACCCACTTGGATATTCCTCCCTGAAACAGATCGTGAATCGGAGCCGGCGTGGTTCCCAATGCGGCCGATTAATCAGTATGAGTTCAGCAGAAACAGCATTCAGGGCCCTTGCCTGAGGCTTGGGCCCTGAACAATGAATCATCTTTAGAGCGGTGAAAGTAATTCCATACTTTTACTTTAACCGCTCCAAGCGCTTACTTCGTCAGCTTTGCGGCAATGCCAGCGACGTGCGCTCCCTGAAACTTCGCCATGGCCAGCTCTTTCTCGGACGGCGTGCGCGAGCCGTCGGCTCCGGCGATGGTTCCGGCGCCCCATGGAGAGCCGCCTTTCAGCTCGCTGATGTCTGCGAGTTCCGGGCAGCTATAAGGGAGACCGGCGTAGATCATGCCGTGATGGATCAGCGTGTTCACAAAGCTCATGATGGTGCTTTCGTTCCCGCCGCCGGTGCCGGTGCTGGTGAAGACGCTGCCGACCTTGCCGATCAGCGCGCCCTGTACCCACAGGCCGCCGGTCTGGTCGAGGAAGTTGCGCATCTGGGCGGCCATGTTGCCAAAGCGGGTCGGCGTACCGAAGATGATCGCGTCATAATCGCCGAGTTCCTTGGGGTCTGCCACGGGAGCCGACTGGTCGAGCTTTGCACCCGCCTTGGCCGCTACCTCGGGCGGCATCGTTTCGGAAACGCGCTTGAGCGTGACTTCGGTACCGCTCACGGAGCGTGCGCCTTCCGCAATGGCGTTGGCGAGGGTTTCGACGTGACCGTAGGTGGAGTAGTAGAGGACGAGGAGTTTGGACATGGTTTTGATGGTGATTGGAGATGGTTTATTCGAGGTCAAAGAGAAGGGCTTCGGTCGGTTCGCTGGCGGTGAAGGTGTAGAGCCCCGGGATTTCGGCGGAAGCGCCGTCGCCGCTTTGGAGCTGCGTGTCATCAGACTCAAGCGCTCCGCTGGCGATCTGAATCCAGAGGCCGCGTCCCTCGCGCAATTCATGCGGGACGGACTCGCCTGGCTGCAACCGCAGGCGGTAGACATCGGCGTCCTGCCGGATGAGCGCGGAGCCGTCGCGGCCATCGGGGGAGATGACAAGCACCTTCGACGCCGCTTCGTGCTCCGGCTTCGGGTGCCACTCCGTGTAGCTCGGGTCGAGCCCGCGTTCGCGCGGCTGAATCCAGATTTGCAGGAAGTGCACCGGCTCGGACCGGCTGCCGTTAAATTCGCTGTGCGTTACGCCGCGCCCTGCGCTCATGAGCTGAAGCTGTCCCGGCGTAAGTTCCCGGCTGTTGCCGATGTTATCGCCGTGCTTGAGCGCTCCGCTCAGGACATAGCTGAAGATCTCCATGTCGCGGTGCGGATGCGCGCCGAAGCCCATGCCGGGGGCTACGCGGTCTTCGTTGATTACGCGCAGCGAGCGGAATCCCATCTGCGCGGGGTCGTAGTAGTCGGCAAAGGAAAAGGTGTGGCGGGAATCGAGCCAGCCGAGATCGGCGCGACCACGATCGTCCGCCTTGCGGAGTGTCCAACGGGTTTGCGTGGTTTTCATGAGAGCAGTATGCTCCTCCACGCCGATTTGGGCCAATGCTAAGAAGTTGACCTCAGCCAACCCTTTCCGTATACCTCGCGCCTATGGATCTCCGACGATTGCGCTACTTCGTCGCCGTAGCCGAGTGTGGCAACATCAGCAAAGCGGCGGAGAAAATCTTCCTTACGCAGCCGGCCCTCAGCCGCCAGATCAAAACGTTGGAGGATGAAATCGGCCATCAGCTTCTGGAGCGTCAGGCGCATTCCATCCGGCTGACCCCCACGGGGAACGCGCTGCTGGCGGAAGCGCGCGATCTCCTGAAGCATGCGGACGAGGCGCTGGAGCGGGTCCGCAGCTGTGCGCAGAGTGTGCGGCTCCGCATCGGCTACGCGCCATCGCTGGCGAGCGGGCTGCTTTCGTACGCCGTGGAGAGCTTCGTGCAGAAGCATGCGAATGTGCGCGTGGAGCTGCGCGATCTCTCCAGTCAGGAGATGCTGGAGCAATTGCAGAATGGCGAGATCGATATTGCCATCACGGTGGCCCCTGAGCGGGAAACGCGGGGGCTGCACTGGTATCCGCTCACGGAGATCACGTGGCGGCTCGCAGTGCACCATGAGCACCCGCTCGCCCGGCTCTCCAAAGTCTCCGCCGCCGAGATTGCGAAGGAGCCGATGCAAGTCTACAACCTGCGCGATTACCCGGAGTACTGGGGGCTGATCACGGCATGGATGCGCGAGGAAGGCCAGATGCCCTCCATCGGGGGCGAGCATGACGGGGTCAACAGTCTTCTTGCCGCCGTGGGGGCGGGGCTGGGCGTGGCCGTGGTCACCACGACCGCCGCGGATTTCCTCCCGAAAAAGGTACGGCTCAAAGCCCTCACGAGCACTCCGAAGATCCTCCCCATTGCCGCCGCCTACCGTACAGGCCGAGAGGAGGAAAAGCACCTCGCCGTATTCGCCGAAGAGCTTCGGATCGCGGGGCAGGCGTGAGTAAATACGAACTCCGTATCGTCAGTAAGGAGCGGCAGCGCGAAAAAGGTCCAGCGGAACGCTGGTCAGTCGTCCAGATAGGCGTCAAGGCCGTCGAACGCGTCTAGCTGTCGGCGTTCGCGTTTGGTCGGTCGGCCCGTGCCGCGCTCCCGCTGCGCCACCTGCTCTGCGGCGGGGTCGGGCGGTGGCGTGAGATCGTCGTAGTATTGCGCGACCAGCTTTGCGCCAATGCGCGAGGTCGGCGCGCCGATGACGCGGACGATCTTCTGCGCGCTCCCCGTCGAGACCGTGATCGTTTCGCTTGGCTTCACCTCCCGCGCAGGCTTGATCGCCGCTCCGTCGACCTTCACGCGTCCGCCGCGAATCGCCTCCACCGCGAGCGGTCGCGTTTTGAAGAGCCGCACGGCCCATAGCCATTGATCGAGCCGCATTATTGAAACCACCAATTCCCGATCCAGCGCCGGAGGTCATCCGGCCAGCTCTGGCCGTTCTTCATCCCCAACCCGTGCGCCCCATCCTGGTAGAGGTGCATCTCAAAGGGAACTCCCGAGCGTCGCAGCGCCGACGCGAAAAGGAAGCTGTTCTCCACCGGCACCCCGGCGTCCGCTACGGTATGCCAGAGGAAAGTCGGCGGAGTCTGCGCCGATACGTGAAGGTCCGGGGAAGCCTCCTCCAGTTGCGCATCTGTCGGATTTTCCCCGAGCAGCATCTTGCGCGATCCGGCGTGGACAAATTCCTTCATCGAAATCACGGGATAGCAGAGCGCCCCAAGGTCGGGACGTGAGGAGACGCGCTCCACGGGATCGGCGTGATCCGGATCACCGCAATCCCACCGCGTCAGCAGGGTCGCCGCGAGGTGCCCGCCTGCGGAGGAGCCGATGGCGAGAATCCGGTCGGGCGCAATCTCAAACTCCGCCGCCCGGGAACGGATGATCCGCATCGCCCGCGCCGCATCCTCCAGCATGGAAGGATGCCGATGCCCGCGTGAACCGACGCGGTAGTTGCAGACAAACGCCGTCATCCCCCACAGCCGGAACATCCCCGCAAAGCCCTCGCCCTCCTGCTGGGAGCGGTGGACATAGCTGCCGCC
>JBEBWR010000215.1:0-5532 GCA_040392045.1 Chthoniobacter flavus
TTTGGCAAATCCGCGGTGGGGAAATCCGAGGACGAGCCGTTTGAGGAGACGGAGCGGTTGGCCAAAAGCGGGGATAGGGACGCGCAGTTTAGGCTTGGCCTGATTTACTACAATCAGGGGGGCGATATTCATTACTTCACTGGTGCAGCCAAGTGGTATCGGATGGCGGCAGCTCAGGGGCATGCCAGCGCCCAGTATAACCTCGGCTGCCTTTACCTTGATGGCGAAGGGGTTCCCGAGGATTACGGGAAAGCGCTGGAATGGTTTCAAAAGGCGGCGGAGCAGGAGCACGCCGGTGCGGTTTATGCGGTCGGCTATCTCCATCAGCGGGGTTGGGGCGTGAAGGCGGACTGGGCAAAGGCGGAAGCTTACTTTGTCCGCGCCGCGGAGATGAAGGTCACGCAAGCGGCGGTACAGCTGTCGGATGCTTACGAAGAGGGCAACGGGCCGGAGGCCGACGAAGCGGTTTACCGTAAATGGCTGCGCAAAGCGGCGGAGCTGGGGGACGCGGAATCGCAAAATACGCTGGGGACTTTGTATTCCGAGGGGGAAGGGGTACCGCAGGACTACGCGGAGGCGCTCCGCTGGTATCGGCTCAGCGCGGCTCAGGGTACGGCAAATGCGGAGTATAACCTTGGGCTGGCCTATGCCCGGGGGAGAGGTGTCCGGCAGAGCTATACGGACGCGCTCCGATGGTATCAGCGGGCCGTGGATCAGAACCACAGCTATGCTTGCAATAATCTGGGGCTGCTTTACCTGAACGGGTTTGGAGTGGAGCGTGATCCCGCGAAGGCGCTGGCGCTGTACCGCCAGGCGGCGGATCAGGGGTTGCGGGAAGCGAAGCACGGGATCGGCTTCTGCTACTATCGGGGCGAAGGGGTGGAGAAGGATATCGGTGAAGCCCGGCGCTGGTTTCGCGAAGCCGCCGATCAGGGCTTTGTGAACTCCTTTTATCTGCTGGGGCTGATCGCTTCGGATGAGGAACACCCGCCGGATTACCCGCAGGCGGTGGAGTGGCTCCAGAAAGCCGCCGACGAGGGGCATAGCAGCGCACAGTACCGCCTCGGGCTGCTGCTTCTTAACGGGAAGCCGGGGGTGAGCGCAGATTCGGAGGCGGCTCATGGCTGGCTGCGGAAAGCCGCCGAAGGCGGAGAGGAGGAGGCCCGCACGTTCCTGGAGTCGCTCCCCACTCCGGAGAACCAACGGCGTGCGCTTGAGCAGGCTGGCGCGCAGATAGGACGGATTTTCCGGATGATCCGCGATGAGGCTCATGGCGATCCGCAGAAAGTCCTCGCCGTCGCGCTCAATGAACAGGGGCTTGAGAAGTGGAAAGCAGAAGCGTTTCCCGCCGCCTACGACCTTTTCCGCCGCGCCGCGGAGATGGGGTATGCAAAGGCGCAATATAATCTGGGCCTCTTTTATCGCGACGGTGTGCACGTGCCGCAGGACCACGTCGAAGCGCTCAAATGGTTCAAGCTCGCCGCCGGGCAACAGTGCATCGACGCCTTTGCGGCCATCGGCATGATCTATCAGGCAGGGAGCGGCGTGGCGATCGACCACGAGGAGGCCGCCCGCTGGTATCGCAAGGGGGTGGAGGCCGGGTCCGTTCATGCAAAACACAACTTCGCGCTTTGCCTGCTCCGTGGTCAGGGCATCCCGCAGGACCTCAACGAGGCCCGGCGTCTGGTTCGCGAAGCGGCGGAGGCGGGACTCAGCAACAGCCAGTGCCAGCTCGCGCTGCTCCTCATGGAGCGGGACGGCGGCGACCGGCAGGAGAGCGAGTGGATGCGTTGGCTTGAGCGCGCCGCCGGGCAGGATAACGCCGAAGCCCAAACGTGGCTGGGAATCCTCTATCTGAAGGGGGAGAAGGTGGACGCCGATCCCTACCTGGCCCGGGTCTGGCTGCTCAAGGCGGCGGCCCTGCGCTGGCCCGGGGCGGAGTTTCTCCTCTCGGAGATCTACCGGGAGGGCAGGGGCGTGAAGATCAATCCTGAGGAGGCCGACCGCTGGCTACAGAAAGCCGTGGATCAGGGGTATCAACCCGCCGTGGAAAAGCAAAAGGCGCTACAGCATCCTCCCGACGCCTCCGGGCTCTGAAAGGGCATCATCTTAAAGAATTGCACTTCCCGGCGGCTGAAAACCGCTTTTTGGCCCCAAAACCGGTTTCTTCGGAGGTCCGCCTCCCGATTTTCGTCTCTCAATTCGTAGATACGACTAATCATCCGCCGCCACGGGCTTCCACGCCTTGCCTTTGCGCTCGCCGAAGATAGCCGTGCCGATGCGGACGAAGGTGGAGCCTTCTTCGATGGCCACTTCAAAGTCGTGGCTCATTCCCATTGACAGCTCCGGCAGCGGAAAGCGGCACTCCGTTTGCAAGCGGTCGCGGCATTCCCGCAGCGCGATGAAGTACTTCCGGCTCTCTTCCGCGTTCGGGCAGAACGGAGGGATCGCCATCAGGCCGTCGATCGCCAGCCGGTCGAGCGCGACGATTTCCTCCACGTCGCGGATGAGTGCCTCGGGCTTGAAGCCAAACTTGCTGCTCTCTCCGGCGACATTTACCTCCAGCATCACTTTGGGGAAGAGCCCCAGCTCGCCCGCCACGCGGTTGACCTCCCGCGCCAGATCAAGGCTGTCGACGCTATGAATCCGGTCGAAAATCGTGAGCGCCTGCCGGACCTTGTTGCTCTGGAGATGGCCGATGAGGTGCCACTGCGCTCTGGAGGGCAGCAGCCCTTTTTTTGCCTTTGCCTCCTGGACCCGGTTTTCTCCAAGGATCAGCGCTCCGGCGTCGATCCCCTCTTCAATGGTCTCGGGGCTGTGGGCCTTGCTGACCGCTACCAGCGTAATGGCATCCGCCTTGCGCCCCGAGCGCTCGGCTGCCGCTGCGATCCGGGCCTGAATCCCGGCCAGATTTTCGGAAATGGAACCGTTCATAAAAGCAAAAGTTGACGTTGGTTTTGGTGCTGCTATAAGGATATTTAATTCTCAAAACGTACACGAAAGCAAATGGAATCGACCTCTCCCCGGAAATCGATGCACATCGAGACACTCAAGATCTTCTGCGATGTGGTGGACACGGCCAGCTTCTCCAAAGCCGGCGCTCTCAACGGCATGACTCAGAGCGCGGTCAGTCAGCAGATTCTCTCGCTGGAGAAGAAGCTCGGGCGGACGCTGCTGGAACGCGGGCGGCGGCAGTGCTGCGTGACCCCGGAGGGAGCCGTCCTGCTGGAAGCGGCCCGGGAGATGCTCGAAATTTACGACGGGCTGGAGGAGCGCTTCAATGAGCTGGCCAATGTCGTCGCGGGCGATCTCGACATTGCCGCGGTCTACTCCATCGGTCTGCACGATCTGCCGCCCTACCTGAAGGCGTTTCGCACTCTTTTCCCGGAGGTGAATGCCCATGTCGCCTACCGGCGCTCGGCTCAGGTTTATGCGCAGGTGCTGGCCGGGGAGGCGCATCTCGGGTTTGTCGCCTATCCGTCAGTCCGTAAGGGGATTCATGTGGAGCCGTTCATGGATGATGAATTGGTTCTCATCTGCCATCCGGGCCACCCCTTCGCCATCCGGGAGGCGCTCGACGCCGATACGATCCATAACGAGAAGTTCATCGCCTTTGACCCCGACCTGCCGACGCGCCAGTATATCGACCGCTACTTCAAGGAGCAGGGGATCAACCTGAGCCATACGCTGGAGTTTGACAACATTGAGACGGTCAAGCGCGCGGTGGAGATTGAGCAGGGGGTCTCCATCGTCCCTATGGAGAGCGTGCGCTCCGAGGTGGAGAGCGGGACGCTCAAGGCCATCCCGCTGACGCCGACGCTACGCCGCCCGATCGGGATTCTCTTCAAGCGCAACCGCCCCCGGACGCCCGCCGTACGGGAATTTCTCAAGCTGCTCCAAAAGATGCGCCCGAAGCTCGACCCGGCCCGCATCCCGATGGAGGATGAGGAAGAGGGCGATTAAATCCAGGTATTGGAGGGGATCGTGGTGTTCTTGGGGATGATCACGATCCCGTCGCGCACGTAGAAGTTGGGGCCGTCGAAGTGGTCCGGCTTGTTCTCCGGGGTGATGACGACATTGTCCCCGATGCAGGCGTTCTTGTCGATGATGGCATGATCAATGACGCAGTTGTGCCCGATGCCGAGGGGAGTGCCGCCCTCGCGCTGGTAGGCCATGTCGGCTTCGTAGAAGTCGGAGCCAAGAAGGATGCTGTTGCGGATGGTGGTCCCGGAGTTGATGAACGAGCGGACGCCGATGACGGCGCGCTCAATCGTGGCGTCGGAGATGACGCAGCCGTCGGAGATGATCGCCTGCTTGATGTTTGCACCGTTGATTTTGCTGCCGGGTAGGAAGCGCGCGTGCGTAAAGATCGGGTGCGTGGTGTCAAAGAACGAGAACGGGGGAAGGGGATTGGTGAGCGCCAGATTCGCTTCGAAGAAGGCGCGGATCGTCCCGATATCCTCCCAGTAGCCCTGAAAGATGTACGACTGGACCTTTCGCGATTCAATCGCGCGGGGGATGATGTCTTTGCCGAAGTCGGCCAGATCGTTGTCGAGCGCCTGCACCAGCGTTTCGCGGTTGAAGATGTAGATGCCCATGGAGGCCTGATAGAGCTCCTGCCCCGCGGGGTGACCCAGATCGGTCAGCAGGGAGTCGGGAATCCGCAGTTCGTCGAGGACGGCGGGGTCGGAGGGCTTCTCTACGAAGCGGGTGATCCGGCGGTTCTCGTCCGTGTGCATGATGCCGAATCCGGTCGCGTCAGCCCGGATGACGGGGATGGTGGCGATGGTGATCTCCGCCTGACCGAGGATATGCTGGCGCAGGAGGTCGCGGAAATCCATGCGGTAGAGCTGGTCGCCGCTCAGGATGAGGAAGTATTGGTAGGGGCGGTTCAGGAAGTTGTGCAGGTTCTGCCTTACGGCGTCCGCCGTTCCCTGATACCAGTGCGAGCCTGAGGGCGTCTGCTGCGCCGCGAGGATCTCCACGAAGGAGCGCGAGAAGCGGTCGAAGTTGTACGAACTGGCAATATGCCGATGGAGCGACGTGCTGTTAAACTGCGTGAGCACGAAGATGCTCCGCAGCTCGGAGTTGATGCAGTTCGAGATCGGGATATCGACGATCCGGTATTTTCCCCCGAGCGGGACGGCGGGCTTGGAACGGTCTTTGGTGAGGGGGAAGAGGCGGGAACCCGCACCGCCGCCCATGATGATCGCGAGCGTGGAATTGGTGGCCGACGAGAGCGAAGAATAATTCGCAGGATTCATAGAAAAGGTGGGATGGACCTGATGACTGACCGCTGCTTCTGCTGCTTCCTTTGGCTGCCCGGTCAGATTGTCCTACTCCCCAATCGGCTGCAAGCTCTCTTTCCTTCCACTTTTTTTTTGAGCCGCTGCGATAAAGCTGTCAGAGTGCGCCATCATATGTGCGGAATCGTAGGCTACGTCGGTCAAACTGAAGCAACCCCAGTCCTCCTCGAAGGACTGCGCCGTCTGGAATACCGCGGCTACGACTCTGCCGGAGTCGCCGTTCTCA
>JBEBWR010000216.1:0-5514 GCA_040392045.1 Chthoniobacter flavus
TCCGGATCGTCTCCTCGCTCAAGCGCTTGCGCAGAGGAGAATCGACCGCGCCCACGACCAGCCCCACCGTAGTAGGGCTGAGTCCAAGCGCTTTCGCGATATCCGCTTGAGTGACTTTCGACATGTTGCGACGTTACAACAGCTCCACACCCTTGTCAAAGAATTTTGTTGTGTCGAAAAACCTATCGCAAAATCCAGAGGCTGTCTCCAAAGAAATGGCGACGGGTTCCATCCGGTCCATCCGGTCCATCCGGTCCATCCGCTCATTCCGGTAGATGCGAAAGTCCCTGCGAGGGTGTATAGTAAGACCCGCGCATTCTGATGCCAATGAAAACCAAGGGACCCGTTCTTTCCGAGCCATCACAGCAGCTTCATCCCCGCATCTACGGCCAATCCGTAAAGGGCCGCCACCTCACCCTCTACTCCCGGGGCGACCTCCGGGGCGGCACGCTGCTCATCGGCGGCCTTCACGGCGATGAACGCGCCACCGTTCTCCTGCTGGAATCCTATCTGGAAGAGCTATCCTCCGCGCGCTCCGCATCCGCAGGGATCCTCGTCATCCCCACGGCGAACCCCGACAGCTATATCCGCAACAGCCGCTATAACGCCAACGGCATCGACCTGAACCGGAATTTCCCCTACCGCTGGAACGCCGCAAGCGAGGAACCCTCCGGACCCGCTCCGCTCTCCGAGCTGGAGAGCAAAGCCCTCGCCAACCTGATCCTCACGCTCCGCCCCGAGCGGATCGTCGCGCTGCACTGGGCGCTCGCCGAGATCGACGCCGACGGCCCGCAATCCACCCGCCTCGCCGAAGCGATGTGGGATGCCCTTTCACCGGAACAGCGCGCACCCTACCGCCTGCGCGTATGGGACGGAAGCTACGCGGAGTACGAGCAGCCGCTCCCGCCCTTTTGCCCCGGCTCGCTCGGGCAGTGGGCCGGATTCGGGCTGGAGTACGACGACGGCATCCGCCCCGCCATGATTACGCTGGAGCTGCCGTACAATCCCCGCCTGCCGCGCCCCGACGATCCCCTCCCCGCCGATCACCTCGACATCCTGCGACATCGCTGGAACGAAATCGCGATTGACTACCTCCAGCAAGTCGGGCCGGGAGTGCACCGCATGCTCGACGCCGCATGCGGCGTTGTCCGCTAAAACCGTCGCTTAAAATCGCTGACAACCCCGGAGGCTTGCGCTTATATCCCGGGGGAAATGCTCCAGTTCCGCTCGATCTATCTTGATACCCCGGTTCAAACGGGGCGCATCTTCGATCTTTTTTCCCCGGAGGAGGAGGCAAAGCACGATACCGCCCTCTTCTTCATTCACGGCGGCGGCTGGCACGGCGGGAGCCGCACGGGATTTCACTCCATTATCGAAGCCTGCATCGCCCGGGGCTACGAAGCCGCCACCACCGACTACCGGCTCACGGTCAGCCTTTTCGATCAGGTCGCCGACATCCGGGAAGCCCTCTCGCGCTATGCGGACGATCTGGAGCAGCGCGGGCGACCCCGGCGGGTTGCGCTCATCGGCTCCTCGGCAGGAGCGCATCTCGCCCTGATGACCGCGCTCTCTCCGTGGACCACCCCGTCCCCCGCCACCATCGCGGGCATTGCCGTACAAGCGGCCCCATTCACCTTCGAGCCGTGGGCCGACATCTTCCCCGCCATCTGGCGGGAGATGCAAAAGGCCGTCCGCGCAAGCTACGCCGACGCCCCCGAGCGCTTCCGCGCCGCTTCGCCGATCCACCTCCTCTCCCCGGAGAGCCCGCCCGTCTTTGCCCAGCATGCGGAGAACGAGCATATGTTTCCCCTTTCGCTCGCTGAGGATTTCGCCGTCAAAGCCGCCCTCCTCGGCGTGCCTGTCACGATTAAGACCTACCCGCGCACCGAGCACGGATTTTTCTACAACCTCGACCGCTGGCAGCAGCGCGAAGCGCTCGAAGACACCCTCGCCTTCATCGAAAGCCTGCCCCGATGAACATCGCCGTCATAGGCGGCGGCCCCGCCGGAATGCGCGCCGCCGAGATCGCCAGCGCCGAAGGAGCTCGCGTCACCCTCTATGACGCCAAGCCCTCCGTGGGCCGTAAGCTCCTCGTCGCCGGCAAAGGCGGTCTGAACCTGACGAAAAATGAGCCGTGGGAGCGCTTCGCCACCCGCTACTCCGGAGGCAGCCTCCCGCCGGGATTCTTCGCCGCGCTGATCCGAAGCTTTGACGCCGACGCCCTCCGCCAGTGGGCCGCCGGGCTGGGCATCGAAACCTTCGCCGCCTCCACCGGGCGCGTCTACCCCCGCGAAATGAAAGCCGCCCCCCTCCTGCGCCGCTGGGTCGCGCGACTCCGCGAGCAGGGCGTGGAATTCGCCATGCGCCACCGTTGGATCGGATGCGAGAGGAGAGGCAGCGCATGGACCCTCCGATTCGCCCTCGACGACGACCGCGAAACAGAGCGGACCGCCGACGCCGTCATCCTCGCGCTCGGCGGCGCGTCGTGGCCCACGACCGGCTCCGATGGCCGATGGGTCCAAACCCTCCGCGCCATGGGCGTGAACGTCTCGCCGCTCGTCCCCGCCAACAGCGGCTGGGAAACGTCATGGCCCGAAGCCTTCCTGAGTGAAGCCGAAGGCCAGCCGCTCAAGAACATCGCGCTTCACCTCGGCGACGTCTCCGCCCGGGGCGAACTCCTCATCACCCGCTACGGGCTGGAAGGCGGAGCGCTCTACCAGCTCGGAGCCGCCCTGCGCAGCAACGACCCCTCCCGCCTCCTCCTCGATCTCCGCCCCGACACCACCGCCGATCGCCTCAAAGCGCGCCTCGGCTCCCCGCCCGCGCCGGATCGCCTGCTCAACGAAGCCGTCCGCCGTTGGAGGCTAAGCCCCGCCGCGCACGCGCTCCTCCAGCTCCGAGTCCCCTTCGCCTCGGCAGACGTCCTCATCGCCGCCGTCAAGGCCTACTCCCTCCCCGTGCAGCGTCCGCGCCCCATCGACGAAGCCATCTCCTCGGCAGGCGGAGTCACGTGGCAGGGCGTCACCCCCGAGCTCATGCTCCGCGAATTTCCCGGCATCTTTCTCGCCGGAGAAATGCTCGACTGGGAAGCCCCCACCGGCGGTTACCTCATCCAAGGCTGCTTTGTCACCGGTGCTCACGCCGCCCGCTCCGCCATCACTTACTGCCGCTGATTCCAGGCCGCCGTAGCATACCGCTCCGCCGCCAGTACCTCCGCCGAGCGGAGAACCTCCGCATTAACCTGCGAAACCCGCGTCACCCGTCGCGCCAACCGCCCCGCCAGTTCCTCCCCCATCCCTTCCGGGATCGGCACGCACTGCACGCTCCCCTGATGCAGCAGCCCATGGCGACTCCGCCGCTGCGCCGCCCCCGCGATCTTCCGATCGTCCAGCAGGACATCGTGGCGCACCGGATTCTCAAAACAGGCGCGGGAGAGTTTTGCGTGATCCTCCCCCGTCAGCGTCGCCCTCGCCCCCGGCCGGATCGCCAGCAGGGCCTCCGCCAGCTTCTCATGGACCCACTGGTACGACTCCGCCGCCCGCACCCGTGCAAATGGATGAGCGCGCGGCACCATCAGCGAATAGGTCCAGTCCACCCCGTCTCCGTGTGGCACCACCCCGCCCCCCGTCCAGCGACGTACGCAGACCAGCCCCGGATACGCCGCCGCCACCGGCTGCCACGGCTCGAAATAGCCGAAAGTCACCGCCCGCCCCTCCCATCGATACACGCGTAGCAGCGGACGCTCTGCCACAGCCAGCAGCCGCTCATCCATCGCCATATTTAGCGCCGCCCCCCGGGGCATCTCATCCGACAGCAGCTCGATCTCATCAAAAATCACCGCCCCATCCTGCCTCCGTTCCCCCCGCACGGACAACCCCCTTTTGAGGAAAAATCCAGAGTGTTGTGGAACATCGCAGGCTTTCGTATTGGCAGCGTCCGGCAAACGTGGCAGAGTCAGCGGCTATGTCGAAAGTCGCTCTTGGCAAAGGTCTCGGCGCGCTCATCAAACCGCGCGTCGCCACCCCTCAACCGGTGGTGGAGGCTGGGGAAAAGGTGCAGCCGATTCCGTTGAAGGATATCGTGCCCAGCCCCTTCCAGCCCCGTGCTGAATTTCGGGGCGAACACCTTCAGGAGCTGATCGAATCGATCCGGGAGCACGGCATCATCCAGCCGCTCATCGTCCGCCAGCGGAATAAAAAATATGAGCTTATCGCCGGCGAACGCCGATGGCGCGCCGCCCTCCAGCTGGAGCTCAAAGACGCCCCCGTCATCGTCCGCGAAGCCACGGATCAGGAAGTTCTGGAACTGGCGCTGATCGAGAACATCCAGCGCGAAGACCTCAACCCCATAGAGGAAGCCGCCGCCTACCAGCGGCTCGCCCGGGAGTTCAACCTCCGGCAGGAAGACATCGCGCAGAAAGTTGGCAAGAGCCGCGCCGCCGTCGCCAACGCCATGCGCCTCCTTGAGCTGGCCCCCGACGTCCAGAGCTGGCTCACGCAGGGACGCATCTCCGTCGGTCACGCCAAAGTCCTCCTCGGAGCCAAGAGCCATGAAGAGCAGTCCATGCTCGCAAACATGATCCTCCGGCAGAACCTCACCGTCCGCGCCACCGAGAAGCTGCTCGCCCTGCACCTCTCCCGTCAGGGCAAAGAGCGCACCTCCGGCCGCGCCCCCGCCGCCCCTGGAGCGCTCACCCCCTCCATGATGAATTTGCAGAACCGCCTCCAGCGCCATCTCGCCACGCATGTCGCCCTCCATCACGGCGCCAAGCGTGGGAAGATCGAGATCGAATACTACGGCGACGACGACCTCCAGCGTCTCATCACCCTCCTCGGGCTGGACGAAGAATAACAGCCCCCTTCCAGTGAACCTCACGCGACTCCTCCTCCCCGGCCTCTGCGTCGCGCTACTTCTCGCCGTCGCGGGCTGCGACAAGCTGGAGGAGATCGTCCACCCCCCGCCACCCGAGATCTGGAAAGAATTCTCCGGCGACACCGCCTACGGCTGGGTCAAGACACAGGTCGAGATCGGCCCGCGTCCGGCGGGTTCCCCGGCGGCAGAGCAGACCCGCCAGCTCATCACCGGCGAGCTGGAGCGATGGGGCTGGGTCGTCGAGCGACAGGAGTTTGAGAGCGACACCCCGCGCGGGAAAGTCCGGTTCATCAACCTCATCGGTCGCTTCGGCGACAGCGACCGCACCCAGCGCTTCATCCTCTGCTCTCACTACGATACCAAAGTCTACGACACCATCCGGTTCGTCGGTGCGAACGACGCCGGATCAAGCACCGGAGCGCTCATCGAAGCCGCGCGCGTCCTCTCCCTCGATCCCGTACTCGCCCGGCAGACCGAGCTGGTCTTCTTCGACGGCGAAGAAGCCGTCGCCCAGTTCAGCGAGACCGATGGCCTCTACGGCTCCCGCCATTACGCAAAGCAGCTCCGCGACTCCGGCCGCAGCCGCCAGTTCAAAGCCGGCATCCTCTGGGACATGATCGGCGACAAAGACCTCACCATCAC
>JBEBWR010000217.1:0-5513 GCA_040392045.1 Chthoniobacter flavus
GGTGAAGATCGGGCGGCTGATCGGGGCGTTGTAGGTGACGGAGCGGGAAGGGGTGGAGAGCTTGCCATCAGCGGAGATGGTGATGACTTGCACCTCACCGCTTCTGCCATTCCCGGGACCGGAGAGGACTGCGTTGAGGTGGGTGCCGTTGCGGTGGATGACGGCTTCCTTAAGCGGCTGCCATGACACCTGGAGCTGCCCGAAGGCGTCCATGTAGAGGTGGCGGCTCTCCAGTTGGTAGCTGACATTCTGCGCGCCTTCCGGCGCTTCCCATGCGATCTCCACGGCCTGTCGTCCGATTCTGCGCGCTTCCACCTTTTTGACGATGGGGACGGAGGGATCGCCCTTTCGCGGGAGCAACTGCGCGAGGCGCGACTTGAGGTTGAGGTCGGCACGACTGGCGCTTGGAGAGGCGGCGGGCGCTGCTCCCGTTGCACCATGAGGAAGCGCCAGATGCTTGCCGTTGGCCGTCGGGGCGGTTTGTACCACGGCGGTGATCGGCAGGTCGAGGTGGACTTCCGCGCTGGTCTGGAGGCGCAGGGTGCTCCGATAGTCGCCCGGTTCGCTGGTGCCCCCGGGGCGGAGCGTGACCTTGAGAACAGTCTCACTCCCCGGCTCCAGATCGAAACGCATCGGGTCGACGGTGACCCCCGGAGGAGCCGTGACCATGACCTGCGCGATGGAGCCGCCGCGATTGGCGACCGTCAGCGATTTCTCTGTCTCCTGCGTGTCGACGACAGCGCCGAAATCGAGACTCTCCGCTGCCAGTCGTGCTCCGATAGCGGTGGCGGCGACCTTGACGGTTTGCCGGAGATTGCCGTTTGCGAAAGTCACTGCCCCCCGAAGGGCAGTGAGATCCTCTTCGCCGAGCTGCACAGGGAGGGAGACGGTTTCTCCAGCGGGGAGCGTGAGCGTTTCGGGCAGACGGAGTCGGGGGTCGGCGGTAATGGTAATCGTCCGCTCTTCCTTGCTCCGATTCTCAAGCTGCCATGCGCCGCTCCGGACGATGCCGCCGGGGGCCGGAAAGAGATCAAGCTCGACGGGTTCCACCCGGAAGGCGTCCCGAGCCGCGCCTTTCAGCGTGACATCCAGCTCAGGGTGCCCGGCGACGGTGATCCGTCCGCGATAGGCCTGCTCGCTCTCGGGAGCGAAAGTGACGGTGATCTCCTTCTCCTCGCCGCGCCCGAGCTGAAACGCTTCCGTGGAGAGCTTCCACGGGGCATCGGCGAAAAGCCTGCCGACGATGGTGCCGCCGCCCCGGTTGGCGATGGTCAGCGTCTGTTTCTGTGTCTCGCCGGTGTAGAGTTCGCGAAAGCCGAGAGCCTCGGGCAGTTCGAACCGCGGGGGGAAATCAACGATCTTCACCACGATCTCGGCGGGAGCGGAGGTGGCGATGGGGTCTTGCGCGGCGTAGAAAAAACGGTCAATGGCTCCCGATGCCGGAGGAATCGTGCCGTTATGCCGGTAGTGCAGGCTCCAGACGCCGTTCTGCCCTTCGATGACCTGAAACTGCCCCGCTTTCGGCTTGCTGCGGAGCAGGAAGCGGACGTTCCGACCGCGCCAACCGTAAACTTTCAGCGGGATGGTGACCTCGGCTCCGGGGGTGATCTGCACCTCCACCGGGACGGCCAGCGGGGGAAGCTCCACCTCGGACTTGTCCTTTTTCTTCTTTTTCGGCAATTCCGGGATCACCAGTTCGCCCGATGCCTTCGGAAGGGCAAAAACGAGCGCCAGCCCGCATAACAACAGGGCCGGAAGGATTCCGGCACGCCGGGTGCGGAGAGAAGAGACATTGCGCTGGGGATGTTTTCGGTTGATCGTCAAGGAAACCATTATTAAGAAACAGTTTGTCCACCAAGTGCAATGAGATTCCCGATCCCCAGATTATCGCCTCTCTCCCTCCTCCTGCTGGCCATCGGGTTCGCGCTGGCATTCACCCCCGGTGAGGCGCAAGCGCAGCAACGGAGGTCACGCGTCAAACCTGCGACGCAATCGTTCAATCGTCAACCGACAGCACGAATTAATCAGCGGGTGCTCAATCAGGTGACGCAGGACAACTCCAGCATCCTCATCGTGCTGAGCCGTCAGCGGGCCTACCTGCTGCTGGATGGCGAAGTGGCGGTGGAGACGCCGATTTCCAGCGGAAAACGCGCGGGGATGACTCCGACGGGCCGCTACAAGGTGACCCAGAAGCATATCGATCACCGCTCGAATCTCTATGGGAACTTCGTGGACCGACAGGGGCGCGTGGTGCGGGGGGGCGTCAGCTCGCGGATCGACTCCGCTCCAAGCGGGACGCGCTTTGAAGGCGCGCCGATGCCGTACTTCCTGCGGTTCAATGGAGCCGTGGGGATGCACGTGGGCCATCTGCCGGGCTACCCGGCATCGCACGGCTGCGTGCGCCTGCCGTCGAATATCGCCCCGATTTTCTATAACAAGGCAAAGCTGGGAACGCCGGTGGAAGTGATTGAATAAAATCATCAATCAGGGGCTTTGGAGCCCTCCTTGACAGGGAAAAGAGCGCGTGATAGCTTCGCGCATCTTCGACGGGCAAACGATACTCCTGGATCGGCAGGTACTGGTGCTCAATCGGCTGTGGCAGGCCGTGAATGTCACCACTGTACGTAGGGCGTTCACCCTCCTTTTTCAAGGAGAGGCGGAGGTGGTGACGACCAGTGAGAACGAGCGCGCCCGGGCGGGTGTCGATTTTTATACGCACGACTTTGAGAGTTGGCGCACCTTCTCCGAGCAGGAACCGGCGGCGGAGATGATCCGTACTGTGGCATTTCGCATGCGCGTTCCGCAGACCATCGTGCTCTCCATCTTTGACCGGCTGCCGCGGCAGGAGATCCGCTTCACGCGGCATAACCTCTTTGAGCGGGACCGGAACACCTGCCAGTACTGCGCGAAAATTTTTGACCGCAAGGAGCTGAATCTCGATCACGTCCTGCCGCGCGACCGTGGCGGGAGGACGACCTGGGAGAACATCGTCTGCTCCTGTATCCCGTGCAATACGCGCAAGGCGAACCGCCTGCCGCACGAGGCCGGGATGCGCCTGATCCGGGAGCCGCTGCGTCCGCGCTGGCGGCCCTTTGCGCAACAGCCCTTCTCCGGCAATAAACCGGCGGAGTGGCGACACTTCCTCGATCTCGCCTACTGGAATGTAGAGCTGGGGCAGGAATAACCCCCCGAATAATGCTATGAAACGTTTCCTGATGATCTGTACCCTTCTCGCTTTCCTCGGTCTGCGCGCCTCCGGTCTGGAGGTCGGCGCGGAGCTGCCCGCCACTCCGGTTTCCGATGAGGCGGGAGCCACGGTGGACCTCAAGGCGAGCGCCGGGAAAGGGTATACGCTGGTTTACTTCTACCCGAAGGCCGACACTCCGGGATGCACCGCGCAGGCATGCAGCTTGCGGGACGCCTACGCGACGCTTCAGGAAAAGGGCGTGACGATCTACGGCGCGAGCTTTGACGATGTGAAAGCTCAGAAGGCGTTCCGCGAGAAATACCGGCTGCCGTTCCATCTCCTCGCGGATACGGAGGGGAAACTGGCCGAGGCGTTTGACGTCCCGCGCATCAAAGGATTTGCCAAGCGGCAGGCGTTTCTCTTCAAGGACGGCGTGCTGATCTGGAAGGATACCAGCGCTTCGACCACCCAGCAGGCCGCCGACGTGCTGGCAGTGCTGGACAGCGGGAAAACCCGCTAAGCGCGTTATCTTTCTCCGCACACGAGAAGCTCCTGTCGGGCGGCGATCTCTTTCACCAGAAGGATGGCTACGATGCAGAGCAGGATATCAATGCCGCTGGAGGCGATCGAGACGTAGGTGGCGTGCGTGAGACCCTCGACCGTTTTCGCTTTGTCGCTCATGCGGAACACCATCTGGCCTGATACGCCGGAGAGGATCCACAGCGTCCACCAGTTGCCTACCAGACTGCCGACCTTCTCTGTCTGCCATGTCGCCGGTTGCCGACTGACCTGCCAGATCTCCTTCATCGCCTGATAGGGGCGTACGAGGTTCAGGAAGGGGACGAAGTAGTAGCCGATTGATCCTCGGGGGGAGAACTTCATGTCGGTCGCGCCAAATCCCCTGCAATTCTGGTTGGCCCGATAGATCCACTTCAGGAACGCAACCCCGGTGACCACGAAAGCGCCGAGCGCGAGCAGCGCTACGAGCCCCTGCCGTGCGTCGTTGAGATCCGCTTCCTCCTGAGTATAGGAGCGGGAAAGCATGGAGAGCTGCCCAACGTCGCTGAGCAGGGAAGCGGCATTGGTCGCCAGACAGATCCAAAGCATGACCACGAGGAACGAGGTCAGCCGATAGGGAAGGCGGGTGTAGAGATACCGCGGACGATTTGTGATCTTCGGCGAGGGCCGGGGCTCGTCGGAGGGAAGAGGCGGAGGAGCGGCGAAAAGCTCGGCGACAGGTCGCCATTCCGGCATTCCCTTTTTCCAATAGAGCGTCTCCTGATCAAACTGCCCCGCCTGCCACATGGCGCGGACCTGTTCTTCATCATGACGCGATTGCGTACCCGCCGAGGGGGAGGCGATATGAATGGGGTTCATGGGGGGCTGGAAAAGGTTCTAAGGTTCGAAAGGTTCCGATCGTACGAGGAGTAACCGATCGACAGCGCCAGTGGCAATTGTTTTACATCCCGAAAGCGAGAACCGGGAAACAAAAAAGCGCCTGCCCGGAGGGTTCCGGACAGGCGCGTGAAGTAAAACGCGACGAAGGGTGGGGCTACCCTTCGATGGTGTTGATCTCGACGGGCTCGACTTTGACGCCGATCTCTTCGAGCCACGCGATGGAGCGTTTGATCTCCTCACGCTCGCCTTCGAGCTCCAGCGATACGATGCCCACGTCGTCAGATACGCTGGCCTGACGGACGTTCGTGATGACCTCAAACTGTTTCCCCAGCTCGTAGACCACCGGGCGGGTGATCAGCTTTGCCGGAAACATCAGCCAGAGGCGGGATTTCTCAGATGCCATAAGTAAGAGTGGGGTTAAAGGTGAAGGTTGGAGCGGTTTGGCGACTAGCCACCCGCGATGGCGGGGACGATGGAGACTTCGTCGCCAGCCTTGAGGGCGGTGGCTTTTTCTTCGAGGAAGCGGATGTCTTCATCGTTGATGAAGACGTTGACAAAGCGGCGGATGTTTCCGGCTTCGTCCACGAGGCGCTCCTGAATGCCGGGATAGCTTTTCTCCAGAGCGGTGATGAGTTCTCCGATATTGCCCGCCTCGACCTGTACGGTGTCGAGGTCGTGCGTCAGCTTGCGGAGCGGTGTGGGAATACGAACGCTAATAGCCATGATAGTCAGTAGTTAAGGTAGTCAGGAAATAAGGTTGCGGCAATTATTTTGAAGCCAGCTCGCTGCCGATCTTCTCGTCGAATTCGCGCAGGCTGGGGTTGATGAGGCGCGGCTCGCCGCATTTGCCGATGATGGCTTCCTGCGTCTTGAGGCCGTTGCCGGTGATGCAGAGGACGGCGCTGTCGTTGGCGCCGATCTTGCCGGT
>JBEBWR010000218.1:0-5460 GCA_040392045.1 Chthoniobacter flavus
GAGGAGCACATGGCGTCGAGCGCCAGACTCGGGCCCCGCCAGTCAAAGTGATACGATACCCGGTTCGCGATGGACGCAAACGACGAGCTCAGCGGCGAAACCACTCCCCGCCGGAGCGATTCCTCCACCCCAAAGAGCTGGTACTGCCCGTACATGACGCCCACATAGACGCCGACGGCCTTCCCCTTCAATCGCCCCGGAGCGTACCCGGCGTTCTCGACCGTGTTCCACACCGTCTGGAGGAAAAGGCGTTCCTGCGGGTCCATGATTTCCGCCTCTCGCGGCGAGATGCTGAAAAAGAGCGGATCGAAATGATCCACCTCGCGGAGGAACCCGCCCCAGCGGTTCGTGCTGCTTCCGGGGCGTTTGCCCTCGGGATCGTAGTAAAGACGATAGTCCCAGCGGTCGCCGGGAATGGCTTCGATACAGTCGCGCCCGCCCACGAGATTCCGCCAGAACGCCTCCAGCGTTTCCGCCTGCGGGTAGCGTCCGGCGATGCCGATGATGGCGATATCGCCCTCCTCCTCCGCCGTCTCTCCGACGGTGGGTTCCGGTTCCTCGCGAGTCACCACGGAGACCGAAGGCGCTGTAGAAGCCGGGAGCGACGGATCGGCCTTTGGCTGCCGGGGCCGATGTTCCTGAAGCCATTCCGCAAGGGCGTCGAGCGTCGGATATTCGAAAAGCAGCGTCTTGGGCAGTGGCCCGAAATCGCGCTCCAACGCCTCGCTGAACTCGACAGCCATAATGGAATCAAAGCCGTAGCGCTCCAGCGTTTCGTCCGACCGGATCGCCGCCTCTTCCATTCCTGTCAGTGCCGCGAAGGCAGTGACAAGCCTGGGAAGCAGAGGGACGCCGCTCTTCGAAGAAGGCGGTGTCTCAAGCTGCGTTATCGGTGGAACGGACTGTGGGGAATTCTCTCCGTTTTTACGGACGGCATACCCTTCCACCTGCACGAGAACCTCGCCGTCCGGAGTCGCCAGCGTGAGATCATAGCTCCGGAGTTGCCCCGCGGCCTCGCGGCGACGAATGATGGCCACGCATCGGGCAGGCAACGCTTTCCAGAACGTCAACCGCTCCAAAGCGAATGGCAGCGCCGCTTCCCGTTCCGGATCGAGCACCGCCACGGACTGGAACGCCCCATCCAGCAGCGCCGGAGGCATTCCATAGCCGCTCCATCCTTCCGGCAAGCGGAGAATGGCTATTGCCTCATGGCTGCCGAATATCAGTTCCTCGACCACGCGGAACGCCGGCCCATAGACCAGCCCCCGCTCTGCAAATCCCGCATAGAGCGCCTCCGGCTCCACCCGGTTCGGGCAGCGGGCACGGAGCGCCGCGAGATCGGAGATCGCTCCCGGTGCGGATTCCGAGAGCGACGACGCCCGGCCCCGGGCATGCACCGTCTCCCCTGCCGCGAGATTCCATGCCTGCCCTTCCTCCTGCGGCGTCATCTCCAGCCCCCAGTCCCCCGCTCCGACAGGCCGGAGAAAGACCACATCGTGCAGAGCTACCGCAGTTCCCTTTCCTGTGCGCAACTGCGCCGCTGCCGCCATCTCCAGAATCGCCGCCGCGGGAAGCAGCCCCCGCCCGCCCACCTGATGATCGGCAAGCACCGGCTCCGATCCGGTCAGCAGTGTCGTAAACCGGACGCCCTTCGAGCGCAAAGCCTGCGCGTGAAGCAGCGGATGAATCGGCGTTGATTGTTTCTGCGGTACCGCAGCCCCCGGCGATTTCGGAACCCAGAAGCGCGTCGGCGCAAAAGGATAGCCGGGCAATGTTACGCGGCGTACCGGTCGGCGCGGCCAGATGATCTCCACGCCCGATACCCAAAGCCGCGCCAACCGGTTCCACTCCCGGTTCGCCAGCAGCGGCGCCGTAATGGACGCGTCATCATCGCCATGCACTTCACGCAGGAGCGAAAGCGCCGCGCGGTTTTCATGAATCGAGCCGACAAGGTAATCGCCCGCTTCACTAGCGATGAACTGCCGCAGCGCCGTGCGGAACGCTTCGCCGCTGGACGCAACAATCGCCAGCCGCTCCTCCATAGCGTCCCTTCCGGTTTGCAGCACCGTCGCGATTTCAGCAAGCGAGGCGTCGCCCTCCCAGTCCGCCATGGCGCGGGCAAGCTCTTTGAGCCGCTCCCGGTCCCGGGCGCTAAGGAGCAGCAGTTCCGGCCCCGCGCTTTCCATCGGAGCAGATTCCTCCTGCGGCGCTTCCTCCAGTACCAGATGCGCATTGCTGCCGCCGAATCCAAACGAACTGACGCCCGCGCGACGCGGAATGGCGCGTCCTTCGCGATCGCACAGCGGCTCCCACGCCTGACTGGCCTGCGGGAAATGGAACGGCGTTCCCTCCACATTGATATAGGGATTGAGCGTCGTGAGGTGCACATTCCCGGGAATGACGCGGTGCCGCATCGCCAGCAGTACCTTGATGACTCCGGCGATTCCCGCAGCAGTTTCCAGATGTCCGATCTGCGTTTTCACCGAGCCGACCGCGCAGCGCGCCGCAGCGACCAGGGAAGTCTCCGTCCACCCGCCCCAGGCTTTGCGAAGCCCGTTGATCTCAATCGGATCGCCGAGGGAAGTGCCCGTACCATGCGCCTCCAGAAGCGAGATGGAGCGGGGATCAATCCCCGCCCGCTCATAGGCCTCCCGAAGCACATCGGCCTGCGCGTTTGGATTCGGAACCGTCAGCGACTGCACCCGACCGCCGTGGTTCTCCGCACTGCCGCGCAGAATGCCGTGGATACGATCACCATCGCGTCGCGCATGACTGAGCCGCTTGAGCAGCAGCACGCCCACGCCTTCGCCGCGAACGTAGCCATTGGCCGCCGCGTCAAACGTCTTGCAGCGCCCATCCTCGCACAGCATCCCCGCCTTCGTGAACGCCTCAAACGCCCCCATGCCCAGCAGCACATTGACTCCGCCCGCAAATGCCATGTCGCAACTACCCGATCCAATGGCCTCCACGGCGCGATGGATCGCCACCAGCGAGCTGGAGCAGGCGGTATCAATCGCCTCGCTCGGCCCGCGCAGATCGAAGAAATACGACGCACGATTTGCCAACACCGAATGTGCATTGCCCGTGGCGCTATAGGCTTCCACCGGCACGCCGCCTACGGCGAGCAGGTGCGAATAGTCATTCGCCGCCACGCCGACGAACACCCCCGTACGGCTTCCGGCGAGATCGCGCCGCCGATAACCTCCATCTTCCAGCGCCCGCCAGATCGCTTGCAGGAAGAGGCGCTGCTGCGGGTCCATCAGAGCCGCCTCGCGAGGAGAGAGATCAAAAAGCGCAGCGTCGAACTGATCAATCGCGTCGATAAATCCGCCCCACGGCGGCTCGCCCGTCCCGCCCGCAGCCTGCCATGTCTCCAGCCGGATTCCTCCGGCTTTGGTAATCAGATCGTCTCCCGCTTCGAGGTGAGCCCAGAACCGCTCCAGATCGGGGGCCCCGGGGAATACCCCGCTCATCGCAACGATGGCCACCGGCTCGCGTCCGGACGACTCACCGCGCTCCGGCTCACGCAGCGGCGCTGCGGCAACAGCAATGCCCGTAGAAACTGGCGTCGGCTCCGCTTCCACCCGCGCGGCCTCCGGCTCCTGCAAGCCATTCTCCCGAAGGTACTCCGCCAGCGCCCCCAGTGTGGGATATTCAAAGAACAATGCCGGAGTCAGCTCCAAGCCATGAGCGGCATTGAGATCATTCGCCAATGTCGTAAAGGTGATGGAGTCAAACCCGTAATCGCCCAACTCGGCCTCTGCATCCAGCTCGCTTACATCCAGCCGCAGCACCCGCGCCACCGCCTGCTTGACCGCCTCCAGCGCCTTCGTCCGACCCGCTCCGGCTTCCCGGGGCTGCGGCACCGGAGATGCCGGAGGCGCAACTTCAACGACCGGCGGAGCCAGCAGCCAGCGCGTGATCTGCTCCTCCTCGCCATAGAGCAGCCCGCCCTGCGCCGCCCTGCTGGTCAGAATCGCCTCCATCGCCTGCCACGCGGCGGCCGTTTTCAGCGGATGGAGCCCGAGTTTCCGCCGTTGAGCAAGTAGCGCCTCCGGGCTGGTCTGCATGCCGCCCTGCTCCCAGAACGGCCAATCAATCGCGACGATCCGCCGCGCTCCCGACCCGATGCGGGCTACGGCGTCGAGATAGGCGTTGGCAAAAGCATAACCTGCCTGTCCGGCATTCCCCAGTACTCCCGCCGTGGAGGCCAAAAAGAGGGTCAACTCCAGCGGCAGATGACGCGTCGCCCGCTCCAATGCCAGCCAGCCCGATACCTTGGGAGCGAGCACCGCCCGCAGGTCATCCTCTCCGGCATGACAAACGCGCTGATCCCGCAGAACGCCCGCGCCGTGGATGACGCCATGCAACGCACCGAACCGCTCCAGCGCCGCGCTCACGGCGCGTTCTGCCCCGTCCGGAAGGCTCATATCAGCCTGTACCGCGATCACTTCCCCCGGCCATTGCGCCAGCCACGCCCGCGTTTCAGCATTCGGCGCGGAGCGTCCCACAAGGACCAGTCGCGCATCGTACCGCTCCCGGAGGTAACCCGCCAGCAGCCGTCCAACCCCTCCGAGGCCGCCGGTGATCAGATAGACCCCGTCCCGACGCCACGGGAGCGCCATGCCACCCGTAGGCTCCCACTGCTCCATCTCCCGCACCTGCCGTCCTTCCGGGGAGCGGCGTACCTCGATGTCGCGCCCCTCCGTCGCCAGTTCCGCAAGCACCGCTTCCGCCAGATCACCCCCATCGGGATCAATGCCGAGCGTCTGTACCGTCCAGCGCGACTCCTCCTGTCGGAGACTCCGCACATACCCGCCCATCGCCTCGTAAAACGCCTGCGCGCTCCCGCCGGTCGGATAGCAGAAAATCAGCCTCGGTCTTTCCGAAGAACGGGTATGCCATTCCCTGACGAGACGATGAAATGCGAAGAGCCCCGTTTCCAGCGCCTCCACCCCGCCATCTCGGGAAGCCGGCGGCACGCAGAAGACCACGGCGTCCGGCATCCCATCGCTATTCTTTTCCGCGAGGCACTCCACTCCCGCGCGTTCCAAGGCCCGGATCATCTCCGGCGCTCCGGCTCCCACAACGGCTACCCGGCCTCTCCCTACTCCCGCTGGAGCAAGGGGGCGCACCTTCCACGAAGGACGCAGATAGACCGCCTTCCCCGCGTCGGTGTCCAACACTTCATCTACAGGCCGGGCTGGAGGGCCATAGGGACGCAGTGTCAGCCCCTGCATCTGCACCATCACCTCTCCCGCCGCATTGGCCAGCATCAGGTCAAACCGGTTACCCTCCCGGCGGCCGACAGCAAAGCAGCGCCCCGCCAACTCCTCGGTCGCGACAGCGAACTGCTCCAGCGCGAACGGGATTGCCAGCCCGCCTTCCCCCGCTCCAAGAGCGGCGAGGCTCTGGAACGCGCCATCAATCAGCCCGGGATGAATCCCAAACCCCGACCAG
>JBEBWR010000219.1:0-5455 GCA_040392045.1 Chthoniobacter flavus
AGGAAGGCTTGACCTGAACACGCTCCTCATAATCCGGCGCCATCTGGAGTTTACAGATGGCTCGCAACGTCTTGGATCGCCGATGGCACGGGCTTTCCACGCCCGGAATCAGGAGGCCTTACGGGCAATCAGCAAGTCGCTATAACCCCGATAGGTCGTCTCCTGATGCCCGACGGCAAACCCGGCATTCCGGAAGGCTTCGGCAAACTCAGCTCCCGAGTGAGTCCAGTAGCGCCCGGCCTTCTGTGCCTTGGTAACCTCTTCGTTGGAGCGGAAAACCCCTCGTGCCCTCCACATCGTCTTGGCCGCACTCACATAGCCGTTCCTTTGGATTAACTCTTTCCAAAGGTAGCGTCTCCAGTCGGCAACATTCATGACGCGCCCAAAATCGCAGGCGAACACGACCGCACCGGGGCGAAGTCCCTTGTGCAACTTCTCCAAAAAGGAGATCGGATCAGGCAGCGTGTAAAGCACATGAACGAGAATCGCCGCGTCAAACGCTTCGTCGCTTAAGGGGACGTCGTCTGCACTTGCGGAAACGAACTTCATGTTGGAGATCCCCGCCTCGGCTGCTTTCTCGATGGCTCGTTTCTGCATCCCTTTCTCGGGTTCGGTGTGAAGTACCGTCGCACGGGGGAAGGTCCTCGCGGCTGCAAGAGCGAAGTTTCCCGTGCCTGCCCCGATCTCCAGGATCGTTGCCCCATCGGCCAGAGACCAACGGCGCGCCTCCTCACTAAAGCGGGTGAGCAATGCCTGATATGCAGGAGTTACCTGAGTCATCAGATCATAGGTTTTTGAATAGAAGTTCCAGTCGGTCATATAGATGTTAATGTTGCTTTGAAAATGCTGACGTGGTGTCGCCTGCTGTAAGGTCTTTGTCTCATGACCCCTGTTGCGGGTCGCTTTCCTGCTGCACTGCGGGTTGGTTAGCTGAAAATTTCAAAAGGATCAGGATGTCTTGATGCCATAATTCTCGATATCCAATAAGCTCTGGCGAAATGTGGCTGCATAAGCGTCATGACCTGAATATCCTGTGTGGTAAAAGCGGCGCTGGAGTTGATAGAGATGGCAACCAGTCGGTCAGGAATAGGGATGATCGCGGATATCTGGTGTCTAACCTTAAGCAGTCGCCAGAATTCATTATAAAAGGCAGTTTCCCTGAACTCACGCCGCGTCAGGAAATCGCTAATCTGAAAGACGGTTCGGGTCCCACCTTTTCGGAGATACATGATACCCGGGTGTTCCGCAGACCAGCGTCGCCATCGTTTGATAAAGTCTTCGCGGGGAATGGGTAAAGGCTTGTCAATCACGTTCACCACAGCGCCCGTGTGATGGAAAATCTCGTCATAGGAAATGCAGGCGTTTGGGAATAGTAGTTCAAAGGCAGCATGAGCGCGTATGCAGAATCGGTCTTCAGATGCTGTGGCATATAGGCGGAGCAAGGCATCATTGAGGACACCGATTGAATCGATTTCCCAATGGATATCCATCATGTTATCGCGAGCAGGCATGGCAAATCCGGTTAAGTTTTAGTAGATTTTCTCCTATGCGTTTCTCATCAGAACTTCTATCCAGATTGTCTACTGCGCTCCTGCGCCTTTATTCTGTAGCTTCCCCGAAGGACCTTCCCATGGAGTTTCTTCGTATCGCTCAGCGGTTGCTCGATTGCGAGCAATTGGCTTATAACGAGTTTTCACCTGATCATTTCTCCAGTATTCATGATCCCTTTATTGACACTGAACTTAGCGAAGTTTTTGTAGCTCATATCAACCAACACCCCAGCATTGATTATGTTAAGCGGACGAAGACAACAAAGGCTGTTAAGATCTCCGACTTCCTAACGTCCCACGAGTGGCAGCGCACGGATCTCTACAACGAGTTCTTTCGAAAAATTCAGATCAGGCATCAGATAGCATTTATGTTTTCGGTGATGAATATTGAGATCGGGTTTGCCGCTAACCGGGAACGCCGTGATTTCTCCGAATCTGATCGGTTTCTTCTTAGTATGCTGGCGGTTCATCTTTCCCAGGCAGTCCACAACACCAGGGCGTTTGAGAAAGTGCAGGCAAGATTGCATCAGGTCGGAGACTCAGCAGGAGCCGGTGGAACGATTGTGATCGATAGCGAGGGGGTGATTGTTTTCTGCTCCAATAACGCTGCGAGCTGCATTTCGCGCTTCTTTGGCTCTACGGTGACGAGCCGTCTTCCCGATGATCTGCATCGGTGGGTGAGGGGGCTGATCGATAACCCGACATCCGGATCGCTGACTCACCACGCTCTACATCCTCTGAGTATTGAGGGGGAAAACTCAAAATTGACGATCCGCTTTATGCCCAATCACCTTTTGAACGAACACACGCTGGTAATTGAGGAGGAAATGAGGGCGCTTCCATTTTCAGCTTTTGAGAAGTTTGGTTTGACTCATCGCGAGGTCGAAGTTTTGAACTGGGTGACCCAGGGAAAGACCAATCCCGAGATTGCGATCATTTTGGGGATCAGCGTTAAGACAGTCGGACATCATGTAGAGCATATTATGAGTAAACTGGGGGTGGAAAGACGAGGTGGCGCGGCCTTGTGGGCACAGCAGACCCTTCGCTCATTTCGATCTTAAGCCGTATAGCTTCGCATAACAGGAGGGTGTATGCATATAGGTCGGTCTCCCTATTTTTACTGTGCGCGTGTAATCTTATAATCGGCTTCGGCTGGATGCCATTGTTCACGGATTGAACACACTCGTCATGGACGATCTATTCAAGGATGACGTCAGCCGGAGACGGTCAGGCGGGACCCGGGCGGAGGGCGTTGATCGCTTTCGCCCGGGTCTACCTGTCGTCTCGCCGTCCATGACCGACTTCTCGCGTCATGAAGCCCGTACAGGCGCATTGACTCAGGCTGCCTCGTGAGCGTTGCCTTCCGGCGGGGCGAATAACCCTCTGCAAATCAGAATTTGCTGAACGAAGGCAGGGCCTTCCACTGCTTCGTAGAATTTTACGTCGCGCTGAAGTTGCTCAATTTCGTAACAATCCGTGTAGGACCATCCTCCAAAGAGCTCCATCATACTGGCGACATACCGATTTGCGACCTGCGCCGCATAGAGCTTGGCCATGTTGATCCTGTGAAGGCTCGCCGCATTATCATCCCAGTCCTGAGCTGCTGAGACGATCAACTGCCAGGCTGCTTCTTTCTCGGTATTGAGCTGAGCAAAGAGATGCCGGATCACCGGTTGCGACAGAAGGCTTTTCCGGAGGCTGAGACGTTTGGAGAGATAGTCTCTCGTAAGCTGCTCAGCTCGCTCGCAAAGCCCAATTGCGCCCGCTGCGAGGAAACAGCGGCTTCGCTGGAGTAAGCGGTAGGAGAGCTCCCGGGCCTCTCCCTCGTCTCCGATCCGGTTTTCTGCGGGAACGAAAACTTCCCGAAGCGAAATGGGATGCGTTTTTACCGCGTTTTGCCCGAATTTTTTGTAAGCCGGATTAACCAGCAGTCCTTCCGAGTTATGCGGAAGATAGAACATGGTCAATCCCCGGCTCGAGCGGCGCTCATGTTCCAACCGGGCCAGAATGACGAAGTGCCTGGCTGTTTCGGCATTGGTGACAAAGCATTTTTCACCTTGGAGAATGTAGCCTCCCGAGACGGCTTTAGCGGTTGTCTGAACGTTCGATATATCGCTGCCGCCCTCCTTTTCGGTCATTGCAAAGGAGGAAAGGTCGCCGTATCGCTGAATGCGACGTCCATATTTCTTGCGCAGTGAAGCGTTTGCCCCCGTGAAGATACACAGTCCGGACATCATGCTGGCCGTAAATGCGGTTGCCAGTGCTGCCGAACCGTAGGCAAGCTCCTTCATCACGGTGATCAAGGTGCGGGTACTGGCTGCCTCGCCTCCCAGATCCGCCGGGATGGCCAGATCCCAGAGGCCCATGGCATGGAGGTCCTTCCAGATCGCTTCGGGAATTGCGGCGTCGCGCTCCCACTGTTGAAGGTTTGGCGCGACCCTCTCTCTCACGAACACCTTGAGATCCGGGAGAATGTCCTGACCGATATAGCTGTCAAAAGTAGATTTCATAGGGGGTATTAGGTTAGATGGTAACTCTGTTATTCCAGAAAGATTGGTGTTTCTCTGCCATTCCCGTGGCGAAGTCTGAGAAGCTCTTCAATTGGATGAGGGCGACCTCCTCCCCTTGAAGAGAGGCCTGACGAAAGGTGGGCAGGGGTTCTCCTGCTTCCGCCAATCGCGTGAACCCGATCCGTTCAAAGAACTTGTCGGTTCTCACGCGCCGCACCCCCGCTCCCAATAGGCGGTGTTTCGATGAGGTGGTGTGGAGATGGACGACATTCGAGATGAACAGTTCCTGTAGTAAGTGATGAACACTTCGGGATTTTTTAACTTCGGGATGAACTGTCCAGGAGCTGTCGAACGCGAGAACATCTCCCGACTCATTACAATCCTCCATAATCGATGCCACTGCCTTCGTCTGCCGGGGCGAGTCACTGGACATCAGCAGTTGGGTCGTGGGGAATGGAAGATTAAACCGGTTGCATCGTGCCGCAGTGATCGATTTGAAGCCCGTCAATGGCTTGAAGGCTCTGCCCTCTTCCCGGCAGACAAGGATGTGGGTGGCGACAAAATCGTAGGTGTCAAACGGGAGCACGCCGTCCGTATAGACATCTTTATATCCGGTCAGTTTCAGGTTAATGATTTCGCTGAAGAGATGGCGCGTCTCCGGCTGAGACCAGCTGTCGTATGGGCAGTCCAGCACCACTACCCTAAATGGATTATTACTCATAGGTTATTGGGCTAATCTTTCATCCGGAGGGAACTAGTGTCTCCAGACGCTGCCTTGGTACAATTTAGCGTTCCAATCAGCCATAGGGAGAATCCCCTATAGCCAGTCTCAAGGCCACGGGCCGCTCTGTTGTTGTGCTTGTGGCCGTTACGGCCGTTACTTGAGCAGATGAGGGAGACGAAGCGCCTCCTCTCAGAGACCATATCTTGTCAATCGAAATTTTTGGGATTCCGTCTCTCCTCCAAGGAATTTGCAGGCCGCCCCGGGAGATTAATGGACGGCGGAATCAGGATGGAACCAACGCTGAGCTGATTGGCGGTATGCATTTTTCCTTATCTCCTTTGGGTATAGGTCATTGTGCCCATTGCGCTTCGGGCGCAGGTCCTATTTCATCGGGGCACAAAGGACGCATTGCATGAGGCTTCATGTGTATCTTTGTGGGCAGGAGCTTGCGCGATGGATCGCGTTTGGGATTTAAGCGAGAAAGGAGGAAATTCTCTCTCGCTTAAATCCCACTCCATCGCCCTCGGGAGGTATTGAAGCGCCCCGTGAGTTACCCCGGGGAAATAGCTCTTTGGAGTGGAGGATCTCTTTCCACTCAAGAATGGACAACCGCAATCCGCCGGTTTCTTCACAGGCAGCTTGATAGGGGAGATTCTCAAGGTTCTGCAGAA
>JBEBWR010000220.1:0-5433 GCA_040392045.1 Chthoniobacter flavus
GACGGTCTGCTTCGGCGGGGTGTCGAGGTTCAGGATGGTCAGCGCTTCGCCACCAGCCTGATTCCGGCTCAGCGACATGCCTGCGATGTTCACGCTGTGCTCGGCGAGAATGGAGCCGAAGTGGCCGACGATGCCGGGGCGGTCGCGGTTCTCCAGCAGCAGGAGGACGCCCGAGGGCTTGGCCTCGACGTGGCGGCCGTTGATGCGGACGACGCGCGGGGTCTTGCCGAAGAAGGTTCCGGCGACGGAGACGGTCTCGCCGTTTTCTCCGGCGGAGACTTCGACGAGCTCGGAGAAGTCACCGGTGGCGGAGACCCGGGTCTCGGTCACCTTCAGGCCGAGGCTCTCGGCGAGGGCAGGGGCGTTGACGCTGTTGACTTCGCTGCCGCCGACCTGGCGGAGAAAGCCGGTGAGGATGGCGCGGGTGATCGGGCGGGTATTCAGCTCCGATACCTTGCCGCTGTAGGAGACGGTGAGCGTTTCGGAACGCTTCGGCGCGATCTGCGAGAGGATGCGGCCGAGGCGGTCGCCGAGGTCGAGGAAGCCGCCGATGGAGGCGAGGGTCTTCGCGTCGATGTTCGGCATGTTGACGGCGTTGCGTACTTCGCCTTCGAGCAGCGAGGCGCGGATGGCTTCGGCGATCTCAATGCCGACGTTCTCCTGAGCTTCGGCGGTGGAGGCGCCGAGGTGCGGGGTGAAGACAACGTTGGGCAGGTCGCGCAGGGGGAAATCCTCCGGCGGTGGCTCGACTTCGTAGACGTCGAGCGCTGCGCCGCCGATGTGGCCGCTCTTGAGCGCTTCCGCGAGGGCGGCTTCGCTGACGAGGCCGCCGCGGGCGCAGTTGACGATGCGCACGCCTTTCTTGCAGAGGGCGAGGCGGCGGGCGTCGAGGAGGTGATGCGTCTCCGGGGTGGAGGGCATGTGCATGGTGATGAAGTCGGCGCGGGGCAGCAGATCGTCGAGATTCTCGACCAGCTCCACCTGTAGCGCACGGGCGCGGCTGGCGGAGAGGTAGGGGTCGTAGGCGAGGACGGTCATGCCGAAGGCCATGGCGCGGCGGGCGAACTCGGTGCCGATCCGGCCCATGCCGAGGATGGCGAGGGTCTTGTTGTAAAGCTCGACGCCTTCGAAGCTCTTGCGATCCCACTTCCCGGCTTTCACCGTGGCGTGCGCCTGCGGGATATTGCGGGCGAGGGACATGAGCAGGGAGAAGGCATGCTCGGCGGTGGAGACGGTGTTGCCGCCGGGGGTGTTCATGACGATGATGCCGCGCTTGGTGGCGGCATCGACGTCAACGTTGTCGACGCCCACCCCGGCGCGACCGACGGCGCGGAGCTTGGTGGCGGCGTCGATGACGCGGGCATTCACTTTGGTCTGGCTGCGGACGACGAGGGCGGAGTACTCCCCGATAATCTCAAGCAGTTGCTCCTCTTTCAGGCCGGTTTTCACCGTGACATCGAGCAGACCGCCTTCTCCGAGCGCTGCGATGCCGCGCTCTGAAATCGGGTCTGCCACAAGAACTTTAGGTACGCTCATAGGAAGACCGGCAAGGATGCAAAGCGGCGGGGAGGCCGACAAGAAGAAATCGCAGGGATTTTGCGCAGCGGGATTCGGACAGGATGGGTTCCTGAAAAGGACTGTATCCTGATGAGGAACGCGCGTTCAAAGGCGACCAGACGCTCTGGGACAAGCCGGGTTCCTCACGAAATGTCGCGGAACGCTTCAGCAGCACGGGAGAGATCATTGCCAAACGCCTGCCAGGAGCAATCGCCTTCAAAGGTGGCAAAGACCTCCGTCCCCTTGAGCGCGGTGCAGTGCTCGAAGGCCACCTCTTGCGTTTCCCGAAAGGAGAAGACCGCTGGCCTGGATGGGTGCGGCGCGGGGGCTACCCGCACCCCACGGAAGGAGAGGTCCCGGCTCTCCATGCAGAGGAAGGCTTGCTGCCAGAGGCCCGTTAGCTCCTCCCACTCCAGCTTGAGATCATGAAAATCGACGCTTTCAGCCCACTCCATCACCACGGCGTGCGGCATGCCAAGCGCACGGGCAGAGAAACTCTGCGCTTTGGCATAGCGGGCATAGGGGCTTAAGGCATCGGGAGTGTTGGCTTCTCCTCCCCGCATTCTGAAATGGAGATGATGAAAATGGAGGCGGCGAATCGGGTTTCCCGGGGCTCCGCCGATGTAGCTGGGAGCATCGCAGACGGCGTGAATGTGGGAAAAATAGAGGTCGCGGATCGCCTTCACCCCTTCAAAGCCGACTGTCAAATGCAGCGCCACCCGCCCGGAGATGGAAAACTGGTGAAAGCGGATATTCTCGATCTCAACGCCGGGGGAGGCAGGTGTGTACTTCCCATTGAAGTGAATGCCGCTCATGACATCTCGCGCGACGATGTTGGAGAACACCACATTGCGGATCGTCCCATCGCCAACTCCGATTCTGACAGCACACGTGCGCGAACGGAAAAGGCAGTTGGTAACGGCAATATTTTCACTCAGCGCGGGAGAGGCCATCAGTGAGTGGCCGGAGGCTCGCACCGTGATGCAGTCGTCACTGGTATCGACGTTGCAGTTGCTCACGGTCACGTTGCGGCAGCAGTCGAGCCCGATCCCGTCCCCATTGCGAGTGCGGCGGTCTACGTGAATGTAGAGTCCTTCGACCGTAACATTCTGGCATCCGTGCAGGAAGAGGTGCCAGTATGGGCCATTGATCAAGCGTACATTTCGCACGCTTACATCGCTTGATTCGCAAAAGTAGACCATCTGCCCCGGCCGCCACTCGCCTGACTCAAAGACCGGCTCTGGCAGCGGCCCGGCGAAGAGGGGCCCCCGGAAGGCCTCTTCATTACCGTCGATGGTTCCGCCGCCGGTGATCGCGACGTTCTTGACCTCCACTGCCAGCAGAAAATGGCCGGCGGAGGTCTTCTCGAGTGGTGTAGACCGATTCTGGGCAAAGGCGTTATCAGGGTTGTAATCCTCCCGGTGAGGGCTTGCCTTGAGGGTGGCCCCGTGGCAGAGGTGCAGTTCAAGGTGGCTGCGCAGCCAGAGCGTGCCGCTCAAATACACACCGGGCGGCACTTCCACCACTCCCCCGCCCGCTGCCGCGCAAGCATCCAGAGCGGCCTGAATGGCGCGGGTATTCAGGGTAGTGCCATCGCCTACGGCGCCGAAGCTGCGAATATCAAAGCGGGTGGGAGGATGCGGGGTGAGGTCCATACGAGCAAGGCTGCACTTAAAAAGGGATCGCCAACAAGAGGGCATCTTGTCACAAAGAGGCCTGATCTTGCGCTTTCGGTCATGGCCCACTCCTCCGCTGTTCAGTTACCTGATCTCTCCCGTTTCCTATCTCTTATGGAGTGGGAGGCGCTTGGGCCTCCGGATCAATGGCGTTGGCTGGCTTCGATGGGCAAACCTGATCTTGCCCCCATTCATCACCCACGGCACCAGCGCTGGATCAAGACCCACTCTCACCAGCCCAGCTACCGCGATGTGATGCTGACCTTAAAAGGCAGCAATATCTTCGGGATGAATGGCCGTGTTTACGAACGGAAGCCGGGGAGCGTCATGCTCTTTGAGCGGGGGGAATCGCGCGATTACCAGATCGCACCCTATCAGCGCAAGAAGCCCTACGGCTGCCTCTGGCTCCACCTTCATGATGAGCAATCGCTCTTTTATCAAATCCGCGGGGTGGATGCCCAAGGGGAGCGTTGGCTTCCCCTCCCGATGCGAATCAAAGCCGATCGCTCGGCGCTACTCATCACGGCAGCGTGGGATCAATGCCGTAACGCTCCGGCTGATCCGCTGGCATGGATGTATCTCAAAAATATCGTAAGCTCCGTGCTGCTCGAAATTCTCGCCACGGCTACCCCTAACCCTCCACACCGCCCCCACCGGGAGATGGTCCAAACCCTTCAACGTTACATTCGCGCCAATCTCGCCGGCGATCTCAGTCTCCGGCATCTGGCCGGAACCGCCGGTTACAGTCCCTTCTTCTTTCACCGGGTGTTCCGCTCTACCACGGGGCAGACCGTGCTGGAATATATCAACGCCCTGCGCGTGGAACGGGCCAAGGAACTTCTCAAACTCCACTACACGGTGGAGGCCATTACCGAAGAGGTAGGGTTCGCCTCTCCCTCTTACTTCCGTCGGCTGTTTCACAAAACCACTGGCCTCTCCCCCAGAGAGTGGATGCGGGCTGTTCAGGGCTGATCCCTGGCTTTATACTTCTGAATCGGCTTCGTCGGATTGGGTGACGCGGAGGACTTCTTCTACGGTGGTGATACCGGCGATGACCCGGCACCAGCCGTCCTCGCGTAGGGTTTTCATGCCTTCAGCCAGTTCTTTCAATGCTCTACTCATTCCTTAAAGCGAAATATTCAGTAATCAGTCTTTGAATCAGGCTTTATCGGGTTGGTTGTCGGGGGGCTTTTTGGCGGTTGCCTGACTTCCATTACCTTGAATGAAGTGACGATTCTCGACGAAATTTCGCTAGTTATTTGAGAAATTTCGACGGGCGAGGTCGCTTGTATGCTTCCGGTGGAAATTCCATTCAGAATGAAAGCATACCAAAATATGTGAGCAGCATAGACACAAGTGATGTCGTCCGGGTCCTGACGAGCGCAGGCAGTTCGGATCAAGGCTAGTTGAAGGTCTCCCCCCAGTGTCGACTGCAATACCTGCTCGATGGCTTTCCGGGGAACCACTTCGGAATCCTGTTGCGAGAGAGCCATCATCACATCTCTCCGAAGAATGTCTTTTGATAGGCTTTTTTTCGATTTTTCAAACGCATCTTCCACGCTTTCCGCTATGCTTCTCCTATATCGATCCAGATCGACGGATGGAGAATCGTTCTCACGGTAAAATTCCCATTCGTCGGCAGTTAACACTTTGGTGTAATGGGATTTATAATGTCGGTTTGCCTCCTCTTTTCCTTTGGCGCGAAGAACGCTTAACAGATCAATGGTCGCCTCGGCTATCACTCTCCCTTTCTTAATCATGTTTTCATCGAGACCTGCCGCAGCTTTGATCTTTTCCCATTCCTTGTTTAAGGCAGAATCTGAAATCGATATGTTCAGGTCTCGTCGGAATTTATCGACTAAGCTGTCGTCAATGATACTGAGTACCAGCTCCGGTGTGATCGTCCGTTCTTTTGTATTCTCAATTGGGATAACGTTTCCAAAAATGTTTACTTGGTTTGGGCTTTCGGCTGCTAAGGATAGCGAAAGGCATCCAAGCATTGCCATGCAAGCGATGAGGGGTTTAAACATGTTCTTGTGGAGATAAAAGGAGGATACTCGGACTTCGATCACCTTCCGATAACATAGCAAAGCTTGTCAATGGCATCCGGGGCCCGACTAACTCTAGCCTGATCACTCTTCCGAGTCGGCTTCGTCGGATTGGGTGACGCGGAGGACTTCTTCTACGGTGGTGATGCCGG
>JBEBWR010000221.1:0-5361 GCA_040392045.1 Chthoniobacter flavus
ACCGGGGGGAATGGCATCAGCCCTTGTAAATCCCACGGGGCTTGGCAGCGTCCCCCTCGGAAGCCCAAAGTGCGGCTGGCGAAAATACGCGGGGAGATATTTTTTGAGTGTTTCTGCCGTAAAGGACTGATGAATATCGGTGTCGTAGATCGGTCGGGACGGTTTCATGGCTGCTTCCTTTCAGGATAGTATTGGCAAGAGCCGGTGTCATTGTCCGTGCTTGATTATCCACCGTGTTTTGAAGCAGATGGCCCTTAATCCGCGGGCGCGCCAGCCAAAGGAGGCGATCCGCATTTGACTTACCGCCTCCCCGGATTACAAACTGCCGTCACCGGAGCGTTTTCTCAAAATGGCCATCTACCTACGTCGCTACTTTTCCCGGACTCCGCCGCTGCTGGAAGTGAGCGAGCATGTCATGGCGATTCCCAGGAATCAGGGCGTGTTCTTTGAAAACCATCACTTCAAGGTGATCTGTGTCCTTCAGGGAATGACTCGCTTGCGGATTGACGGCGAAGAGGTCTTCCGTCTTTCTCCGGGAGATGTGATGGTCATTCCCACCGCTTGTCGGCAGCACTATTCTTCCATTGAGCCCGACGAGGATAGCCATGTTCATCTCCTGCTGCTGCGCTTTTCCGCGCCGACAGCGGAGGCGCCCGAAGATCATTCTTTCGCCTATTATCTGAGCAGCACGTTTACCCGGATTCGCCAATTGAAGGCTTCATCCGCGGTAGCTCTTCGCCCGCTGATTATCCGATTACGACAAGCCACCGAGATTGGCACAACTCAGCCATGGCTGGCAGAAGAGGTGGCGCAGCAGATCGTCTTTGAAACGGCGCGGCAGATGGGAATCTATCGGCTTGAGGCATTGCCCCCGCAATGGGCGGAAGCCGAGCGTACTCATCTGATGCTTTGCAAAGAACCTTCCGGCAGCCACGGGGAACTCCCCTCCACCTTGCGACGCTGGCTCGGAGTGACCCTGTCCCGTTATCGCAGTATCCTTAAAATCGAACAGGCCAAGGAGATGATGACCTATCGCCTCCAGCCCATTTCGATGCTGGCGCAGAAGCTGGGGTTCAATTCGGCGAGCGCTCTTTCGCGAACATTCCGGATCGTCACCGGTTATTACCCGAAGGAATTTCAACAACATTTGCAGATGCGGAACGACCGACCCGCTGCCGCCTCTTCGAGGAGACTGTGGCTCTCAGCAGAGGTAAGCATTTTTTCCGATGCGGATGCGCCGACGGTAACGCGTGAAAAAGGGTGGCTCCTTGTAGCCATCGGAGGCGTGGGAGAGATCGTTAGCGGCAAAACCCGGATGCAGGTCAAAACCGCAAATGCCGAAATACTGGGCGTCGCCCCCGGGGAGACGTGGTATTTGGATTCACCAAGTCCGGAACCGCTGAAAGTGATGGCGATCCCTGTCGTTCACCTACCGGACGCTTTCTCCGCAGGAGAGAAACCGTTACGGCGATTGCGCCTCCCGAGAAGAAGGGAACTGGAGCTGCTACGCATTTGCCTGAAGTCTTCGGAAGCCGCTCTTCATCATCGCCTTTATGCGGAATCGTTATTTCGCGCCATCATCGCCGAGCTTAGCCCTCCCTCCGAAGCACTTCCGAATGCATCGCCGGATCGAAGCGCCATCGCTTATCTGCTCCCGGTGGACTACGCCAAAGAGTATCTCGCAAAGCACGTATCGCAGCCCATCCGGCTTTCCGAAGTGGCATGGTTTTCCGGCGTTAGCGAGGAGCACCTCGCCCGCTCATTCAAGCAGCAACAGGGAGTCACCGTCATGGAGTATTTGAAAGAGATTCGTCTCCACAATGCCTGTAGCTACCTCCGGGAGAGCACGGAAACCGTGACGGAGATTGCCCGCCGGTGTGGGTTCAGCACCGCCGCACTCTTCTGCCGGGAATTTCGTAAAGCGACGAAACTCACCCCCTTGCAGTACCGTCAGGCACAGTCCGGAAAATCGTAAAGGATAATCAAGAGCAGACAATGACAGAGAGCAGGCGCTCTTATACTGTAAGGGAGATCGCCAGAATAACCCCGAACATTGATCGGGTTTCTCTCCTCATTCTCTTGGTTTCTGTTTCTCTCTTTATGAAAAGGTTCCCCAACTGTGTTTCCCCCCGCAAATGGCTATTGACCGGACTCTGCACCCTTGGGTTAGCGGTCTCCTCTCAAGCCCTGATCATCGATTTTGAACCGCCGGACTATGAGGCGGATTCTTCCCTCAATGGGAGCGGTATATCGGGAGGAACGCTCTGGACGCTCGGAGGAAGCGCTCTTGCGATTACAGAAGGAGCGGGGGTTGATGATTCTCAGGGGCTTCTCCTGGAAAATCCGTCGGGCGCCAGTGATGGGAGCAACTTTGCAACCAGCCTCGCTGATCTGCCCGGCTTCGACCCGTCTGCCTCCGTTGTCCGCGTCGATTTCTCATTTCGCTTTGCCGAAACCCCTGCGGCCGGATCTGGCCGGACCAATGTGAGCTATTTCCAGATTGGCAGCACCGGTTCAAGCCCGGCGGCGCGAATCACGTTTTATCATAACGGAACGCTCGGCTATCACATCAATCGGGCCACGCCCGTGGAAATAGCTTCCTCTCTCTTTCAGGCGACCGATACGGCAACATGGTATCAGGCCAGTATCCTGCTGGACTATTTGAGTGGAACCTACAGCTTTTCGGTAAATGGCATGGAGCTCACCGCTGCGGGGGTATTTCGCGGCACGGGACATGACGCTTCGCTGCGATTCCTGACCTTTGGCACTCCCGATCACCGGGAGATGGCGTTTGATAATGTCTCAATGACGGTGATCCCGGAGCCCGGTACTGTCGGCCTTCTGCTTGCTGCGACGGGTTTGCTGGTGGAGCGACTGCGCCTCCGCTCGAAGGCCGGGTCAGCAAGTTGCTGAGTTGACGAGCACCTCGTCTTGGGATGACATTCGGCATGTTCGGCAGATGACTTTATCGAAGTAATCCGCCTGATTTCTCCTTGGTTTCCCCCTGCGATGACCCTTTTTGTCCTTAGCCAAAGGTCGCGAACGCTCCAGCCGTTTCGCCGCATAGAGCGGCGTGGCCATAGGCGTCGGGGAATGACGCTGATGGAATTGCTTATCGCGGTAGGGTTGGTGGCCGTTGTTGCCTGTTTGCTGTTACCTGCTTTAGGGATGGCGAAACACTTTTCGGAAACCACGAAATGTATCCATCATTTGCGTCAGACCGGAAGTGCGATCCTTGCCTATACCGCGGATCGAAACGGCAGGATTCTTCCCCGTTATGCCAGTGATGTGCCAGCGCAGGAAGCAAAGGGCTGGCCCAAACGCCTGATCAGTCTGGGGTATATCAAAGACCCCTCCATCGTGCTTTGCCCTTCCTTTCTTCCGAAGACTCTGGCAGAGACTCAGCGTCATCCTGCAATCGTGGACGCATCTGAAGCCTATGGGATGCGCAGATGGGTTACACCGTCCGAGAGCTGGGTAGCGGGCGATAATCACAAGGCTCTGGCTCAGGTGAGTTCGCCATCGCAATTCTTTTTACTGGCGGACAGTATATGGCTCAACTGGCGTGCCCAAGGGTACGGTATTACCGCGGGTAGCGCCAATCAGGCGATTCATCTGCGCCATCGTGACCGCGCCAACGTCCTCTTTCTCGACGGACATGTAGAACCCAAGGCCGCGGAATATTTTGAAAAGGTTAGCCAAATGGACACGCAGTATACCGGAGGAAAAGTTCTGAAGCTGATTACCGTTACCAACGCCGAACTAAAGGCCGAAGAATAACCACCGCCTATCCTGCTGCTTTGCAAAACCCTCCACACCGCCTCGACGTCAGGATTTCTCTATGACTGTTTCTTTCGCCGCGTATCTGCTTCTGGCTACCGCAGGTAGTGTCGCACCTTCCGACCTCCCGCCACCCGATGCTCCAACTCCCGCCATTTTCTCCCGAGCCCAGTTGAAATATGGATTGGAGCGGGACAACTACCTGAGCAGATGGGTCGATCGGCCGCTTCTTCTCGATCCTGGACTTCAGGAAGAAGATGACAAGAGTAGCATCAACGCTGCCAGCCTGCGGTTGATGAAAGAAACGGCGATGAAGTATGGCCTGAACGGTTTCGCCTTTTTTCCCGAAATCTCCAGAACCCGGCAGATCTATAGCCTTGTTGCGAACGGACGCCCTGAAGGTTTCCTCCTGCTTTCCGAATTCGGCTCCCGGGGAAAAGAGAGCGAGCAGTTAGCCATCGCCAAAGCGGCGCTCGATTCTCCGGCGTCCTTCCGTCTGGGCGGAAAGGTCGTGTTTACTTCCTACGGCGCAGATCGGCTTCCTCCCGCGCACTGGTCGGCATTGATGGCGAAAATTCGCGCGGCGCATGGCGATCACTTTGTCTTCCTTCCGGCGATTGTTCACTTCGGTGGAGAGCCTCCAGCCTACTGGAATCAACGCTTTCATGACGGAGCGATCGATCATACGGATGAGGAGCGGGTCAAAGAATCGCTGCGGGAATGGTTGCGACATACCGACGGCTTATACTTTGCCTCTACCGCAGGGATTAAGAGGAAGCGCCTGTTCGATGCGGCTTTCTACAACGATTTCATCATCCGAATGATGCGCGAGACGTTGGCGGAACCGGAATTTCAGGGGAAGTATTTTGGGCTGTCCGCGAACATCGGACATGAAAACTGTACCCGATTTGGCTATACGCAGAGCAGCGAAGGGACACTGACCCTCCGGCAATCGTTGGAGAGGGCGATTGCCGCCCGCCCGCATCTCATCAACATCCCGGAATGGGATGAACAGAATGAAAATACCAGCTTGCGCCCCACCGTTTATAACGGCTACTCCTCCATGCGCATCCTACGGCACTACACCAGCGCGCTAAAGGGAGAACTCCAGCCTCCTCTGCCGCAGGATAATCTCGCATTGCCCAACCTCGTTGTGAGCTACCGGAAGTGTCTCGTGCTGGGAGAGAAGCTTGAATTTGAGCTTTTGAACATCCCGGACACTGAGGCAAAAGGGGAATATGAGATTCGACTCACGCTGAGCGATCTCAAAGGGAAGCAAATCTACGCTTCTGAGAACTTCACGGTGGACGCCACTTCCCTGAATGAAAAGCGCCTCACCATTCCTTCGGAGATCTTTGAAGGACAGCGGGCACTCATCCCTTCGCTAACGATTCTCAAGGGAGATGAGCGTCACAGGATCGCCGATGGCCTCCAACCCATTGATCTGAAAAGCACGGAGAACTGGGATTACAAGTGGGTCAAGCAGCCCCTCAGAGACCTGCTTTCACCCGAAGAGTTTATCTTCACTGTCGATGAACCTGATTCCAGCGGGATTCGACAGGCGAACGTCAGCATCTCCGC
>JBEBWR010000222.1:0-5353 GCA_040392045.1 Chthoniobacter flavus
CCCCGGCGCTCCGCCGACAGCCGGATTTCGCCGTCCTCGGTAAATTTCGTGGCATTGCTCAGGAGGTTGAAAAGCGTCTGGCGCACTTTCGTCAGATCGGAGTGCATCCGTCCCAGCGGCTCCGGCGTTTTGACGAGTGTGAAGCGATTCCGGTTGCTGTCGACGAGCGGGCGGATGGTGGTCGCCACTTCGTCGAGCATGGTATCGATGTCGAAATCCTCCGTATAGAGGGTCATCTTTCCGGCCTCGATCTTCGAAAGGTCGAGAACATCGTTGATCAGCGCGAGGAGATGCTTTCCGGCGGAGCGGATCTTGCCGAGGTCCGGGAGCATCTCTTCCTGCCCGCCGTCTTCGGCCTCTTCCATCAGCATTTCGCTATAGCCGATGATGGCGTTCATCGGAGTGCGCAATTCGTGGCTCATGTTCGCCAGAAAAGCGCTCTTGGTCCGGTTTGCGGTTTCAGCCGCGTCCCGCGCCTCCAGCGCCTGCTTCCGCGCGACCTCGGCTTCGGAAAGGGCGTCGGAGAGCCGACGGCTCAGCCAGAACGAAGCGCCCAGCACGGCGAACAGGATCACGCCGCCCGCGCCGTAGACCTTCCAGAGGATCGTGGTGGTAATGGAATGAATGTCCGGCAGATGCAGCGCGCCGATAATGTCGTAATCCCACGGCTCGAAGGTTCGCCGGATGGTGACCCAGTCGGCGTGCTCTCCTTCCTTCCCGGCGGCCACCTGCTCGGCCAGCTCGATCTCCACCGTTCCGCGCCCGGACTCCGAGGAGAAGACAACTTTGTCATGCGCGTTGGCGACGGCGAAGAATCCCTCGCGCAGCAGACGCGCCTGCTCGACGATCCCGCCCAGCATGTGGAAGCTATCGAGCCGGTAGCCGACATAGTAGATGCCGATGACCCGCCCTTCGGCATCGAGGATCGGATCATACGCGGTAAGATAGGGCTTCCCGAAGACATCGACGACGCCATGAAAGCTCTCGCCCTTTGCGAGGGCGGCGGCGGCTTTGCCGTCCGGCTCCAGCTCCGTCCCCACGGCCCGCTGCCCGGCGAAGAGGATGTTTGTGCTGACCCGAACGTAGCGCACGCTCCCGTCCGGTCTTTCGCGCCGGACAAAAAGGGAGACGGTCCCGTCCATCAGTTGCTTCACGCGGTCGACAAGCTGCGTGGTCCCGCCGATGGCGTGATTACCGAAGTAAAGCTCCGCTTCGCCATCGGCTCCGGGGCGGAGGTTCGGGGTACCGATCCGCTGGACCTCGCTCTTGAGGTAGTCGAGCGAAGCCGTGACGCGATCGGTGTAGGTCGTGTGCGTGGCCTCAATGAGGTCGTAAATGTGGTTCAACCGGCTCCGCATCTGCTCGCGGGCCTGTTTTTCGACGTGGCTGGAGAGCTGGACGTAGCCGATCCATCCGGCGATGGCGATGGCCGCCAGTACGGCGGCGAACCAGGCGATGACCTTGGTGCGTAGACGATTATGCATGGGGCGCAGAAGGGAGAGGCGCATTCTGCCCTTCCTTGCTCCGGGGTGAAAGCCTAAATGGCGATTTGGGCTGGCGCTTATCCGGCCTGCGCGGGATCGACCCATTTTCCGTGCTCGCGGATGAGATCTTTGAGGCGGTCCACGGCTTCGTCCTGCGGAATATTGAACTTCACCGGCTGCTTGCCGACGTAAAGATTGATCTTCCCGGGCGCTCCGCCGACGTAGCCGAAGTCAGCGTCGGCCATCTCGCCGGGGCCGTTGACGATGCAGCCCATGATGGCGATCTTGACGCCTTTCAGATGCGAGGTGGCGGCTTTAATCCGCGCGGTGGTCTCCTGAAGGTTGAAGAGCGTTCGCCCGCACGAAGGACAGGCGACGTAGTCGGTCTTGAAGATCCGCGCTCCGGCGGCCTGAAGGGTGTTGTACGAGAGCCGCAGCGACTGCCCGGGAGCCGGTTCGCCCTGAATGATGATGGCGTCCCCGATTCCGTCACACAGGAGGGAACCGATGGCGGCCGCCGAGGTGAGCAGCGTCCGGACAAAGTCGGTCTCCGTCCCGGTGGGTACGGGGTGAAGCGTGTCCTTGAGAAGGATCGGGTGCTGCTCCAGAACCCGCGAGGCAAGCAGGCGAAAGGCGGCGATGACCGGCAGGTCAAGGCCGTCCGCCACGGTGATGAGCTTTGGCTCCGCCGAGCCGTTCACGGCGGCGACTGCGGCATCATCGCGGGGATCGATGGCCGTGACGCCGCTGGCCTCCAGCACGATCTCGGGCTTGAAGTCGCCCAACCGGTCGAGCTTGTGCGCGACGGCGTTCCACTTCTCCTGCGAGGTGAAGACCCGCACGGTCTCTTCCCCGCCGAGCGGAACGCCACAGATCTCCATCCGGGCGGAGTTGCGGCGGCGGTATTCAAAGGGGTTGTAGCCGAGCGGGACCTCGGTGAAGGTCGGCTCGGTTTCGTTCGACCGGGCGTTGAAGGGACCGACAAGCGCCTGCGCCACGGGGATTTCGTGGATGGCGTCCTCCGTGAGCGAGACGCGTACGGTGTCGCCGATCCCGTCGTTGAGCAGCGAACCGATGCCGATGGCGCTCTTGATACGGCCGTCTTCGCCGTCACCCGCTTCGGTGACGCCGAGGTGAATCGGGTAGTTCCAGCCGCCTTCGCGCGCGTCGAGCTCTTCCAGCCGGGCAACGAGCAGGCGGTAGGCCTGAATCATCACCTTCGGGTTGCTCGCCTTCATGGAGAAGACAAAGGCGTGATAATCGAGATCGCGGGCGATCCGGGCAAACTCCAGCGCGCTCTCCACCATGCCGAGCGGCGTGTCGCCGTAGCGGTTCATGATACGGTCGCTCAGGGAGCCGTGGTTTGTCCCTATCCGCATGGCAATCCCCTGCTCCTTGCAATACTGCACGAGGGGGGAGAAGCGTTCGCGGATGCGGGAAAGCTCCGCGGCGTACTCTTCGTCGGTGTATTCAATGACCTTGAACTTCTTCGAGTCCGCGTAGTTCCCGGGGTTCACCCGGACTTTCTGTACCCACTTGGCCGCCTCCATCGCCGCTTCCGGCTTGAAATGGATGTCGGCGACGATCGGCACGTGGCAGCCGCGCTCGCGCAGGCCGTTCACGATCTGCTCCAGATTCGCGGCGTCCTTTACCGTCGGCGCGGTGATCCGGACGATCTCGCACCCCGCGGCTGCGAGGTCGAGTGTCTGCTGCATCGACGCCCCGGTGTCCATGGTGTCCGACGTGATCATCGATTGCACGCGGATCGGGTTCGCCCCTCCGATCCCGACGCCACCCACGTTGACTTCACGGGTCAGGCGGCGCTGGTAACGGTAGGGAGAGGGCTGAAAGGAGGCGGTCATTGGACGGAGTGGAAAAAGGCGATGTCCGGGGCGGCTGGAGCAGCGTTATTGCTGCACCTCCGCCGGGACATCCTTGCCTAAATCCTTCACAAAGGGCAAGTCCTGCACGTCGTAGAAGGTAACGTAGAGCATGTACCCGATCAGCAGTAGGGCACAAGCCGTTTGCAATACTTCGAGGAACCGGGCATTGATCGGCTTGCGGCGGATGATCTCCAGCAGCGAGAGGGTGATGTGTCCGCCATCGAGCACGGGCAGCGGCAGCATGTTCAGCACGGCGAGGTTCACGTTAAAGAACATGGAGAACCAGAGCGCGAGCCGCCAGCCGTCTTCGTTCTGGAAGATCTGGTAGTAGAGCCGCCCGATGCCTACGGGGCCGCTGAAGTGCTGCGCTTTCACGTCCGAGCCGGGGGAGAAAAGCGCGCCGACCATGTTGCCGATGGTCTGGAAGCTCTCCTTGACCTGCGTGACCGGGTCCGGATGGGTCATCACGGTCTTGCCGGGGTCCCACTCGATGCCGACGTCGATACGGGGCTTTTTCTCGCCCTTCCAGACCTTTGTCTCGCCGGTCATGGCGAAATCGAGGGTCTGACCGTCGCGCTGAACAGTGACGGTGACGGGCTTGTCGGGAGCGGCCTCCACGGCTTCATTGATCGCGAAGGGCTGGAAAATCGCCTCGCCATTCACACGGGTGATCTCGTCGCCCGCCTTCAACCCGGCTTTTTCGGCAGGGCTATCGGCTTCCACGGCTCCCACGCGGGAGGGAAGCGCCGGCCCGATGCCCACCTGACGGAGCGCCTGACGCTGCCACCACTTGCTGGGCTTGCGGTTCCAGCCGGTCTCAACAGTCAGCACCTTTCCGTCGCGCTCCACCTTGAACGGAATCGTCTCGCCTTCACTGCTCACGATGTTCCAGACCACGCTGTCCTTCATCCCGTGGAAGAGAGTGACGGGGTTGCCATTGACCTCCAGCACTTTGTCGCCCGGCTCCAGCCCGGCTTTGGCGGCGGGGCTGTCCTTCTGGACAAAGCCGATCACGGTGTTTTTCTCCACCTCGTGCACCGGCTTGCCCACGACCCAGACGGCCGTCGCGAGGACAAAAGCAAAAAGGAAGCTGAAGAGCGGCCCCGCAAAAGCGACGATGATCTTATCAATCGGCTTGATCGGCGGGAGGTCTTTCTTGTCGATGTCCGTCTCCCCTTCGATCGCCTCCATGGGGGCAAGCTGCGGGAGCTTCACAAAGCCGCCCGCCGGGATCGACCCCAGCGAGTAGACGACGCCGTTGATCTTCTTCTGCCAGATCGGCTTGCCAAACCAGACGCCGAAGCCCTCGACGTAAAGCCCCCGCCAGCGGGCCGCGAGGAAATGCCCCAACTCATGGACGATGATAATGAGGTTGAAGAGAAGGATCACCTCCACCAGCACCACGATTGCGTTCAAAGTGTTCAGAAACATGAATGATAAAAAAAGTTTTTAGCGGGCGCTACCCGATCCGTTCCGTCGCGCAGGCCCGGGCCCACGCGTCTGCTTCGATTATAACATCAAGCGACGCGTCCGCAACGGAGCGATGCTCCTCCATCACGGCAGCCACCGTCCCCCAGATTCCCGGGAAGCTCAGACGCCGATTCAGGAAAGCATCGACAGCAACTTCGTTCGCCGCGTTCAAAACCGCCGGGAGCGTCCCGCCGGTTTCTCCCGCCCAATTTGCCAGATCCAGCGCGGGAAAGAGATCGCGCCGGGGAGCTTCAAAGGTAAGCTGGGCCAGCTCCGCGAAATTGAGCGGGCGCAGGGTATTGGGTACGCGGTCGGGCCACGTCACCGCGTACTGGATGGGGAAACACATGTTGGAGTGGCTCAACTGCGCGAGGACCGAGCCGTCTACAAACTCCACCATCGAATGCACAATGCTCTGCGGATGCACAATGACGTCCACCCGCGCCATCTCCACGTCGAAGAGCCAGCGGGCCTCGATCATCTCCAGCCCTTTGTTGAAGAGCGTGGCGGAGTCGA
>JBEBWR010000223.1:0-5350 GCA_040392045.1 Chthoniobacter flavus
TTTTGGGGAGGTCGATCTGCGTCGCATCTCCGGTAATGACGCATTTGGAATCGATTCCGAGGCGGGTGAGGAACATCAGCATCTGTTCCGTCGTGGTATTCTGGGCTTCGTCGAGAATGATAAAGGCGTGGTTGAGCGTGCGTCCGCGCATGTAGGCGAGCGGCGCGATTTCGATGATGCCGCGCTCAATATAGCGCTCGCGCTCCTCGTCGTCGAGCATGTCGCGCAGGGCGTCGTACAGCGGACGGAGGTAGGGGGCGATTTTTTCCTGGAGGTCTCCGGGCAGAAATCCGAGGGCTTCCCCGGCCTCCACGGCAGGGCGGGTCAGGATGATGCGGGTCACCAGTTCCTTGCGGAGCGCCACCAGCGCCATCGCCATGGCGATGTAGGTTTTCCCCGTTCCGGCGGGGCCGAGGCCGAAAACGAGGTCGTTCTCGCTGATCGCCTTGGCATAGGCGCGCTGTGTCCCGGTCTTCGGGACAATCGGCGGACGGCGGGGGGAGGTGATCAGCTTGGTCTCAAAAAGCTCTTTGAGCTCGCCCTGCTTCTCGTCCGGCTCCAGCACGGACATCAGAGCGTAGTTCACCTCATGCCGCCGGATCGGCATTCCTTCCTGACGGGCGCGCTCCAACTGGTCAAACACCGAGCGGGTCCGCTCAATATCGTCGGGCTCTCCGTCGATACGGAGCCAGCCGTCGCGGGTGGTGAGGCGCACGTGAAGCGCCTCCTCCATCCCTTTGAGGAGTTTGGGGTCCCCGGCATAGAGCGCCTGTAGAGCTCGCCCGTTTTCGAATTGCAGGGTTTGACTGTCCGGCATGATTTAACGCATCAGCTTACCGAAGCCGGGGCCGGTGTCAAACCCGGATGGAGTGATCGTTTGTTTATCGTTTGTTGATAAAAATAACAGCACCTCCCGCCGGGGGAATCCGGGAGGTGCTGTTTATGCGTTCCGGGGGAGAAAATGGGAACCTACGGCGCAACGAGGCCGTTGCGGATGGCAAAGTGTGTGAGCTGCACGGCGTCGTGCAGATCCAGCTTGCCCATGATCCGTTCGCGGTACTTCTCGGCGGTTTTCACCGAGATGTTGAGAACGCTGGCCATCTCCTTGGTGGAGTGTCCTTCGGCGATGAGACAGAGGGCGGATTTTTCGCGTTCGGTGAGTGCGCCGCGGCCTCCGTTGGCGGCGCGGCGGTTCTCCTCGATGGAGGAGGAGAAGTACATCCCTCCGCTGGAGAGGGCGTTGAGCGCGTGGCGAACGGTCTGGAGCGGCTCATGCTTGAAGATGAGGCCATGCACTCCGGCGGAGATGAAGGCGCGGGTGAAGTCCGGGTGCGACCAGCGGGAGAAGACCAGCAGCCGCGCGCGCGGCGCGCTTTCCTTGAGGCGCTCGATAAAGGTCAGAGGAGGCAGATCATTGAAGCAGACATCAAAGAGCACGATATCGGGAGCCTGTCGGCAGGAGAGATTCAGGGCTTCTTCCGCGGAGGAGGTCTGTCCGGCGATCTCGTAGCCATCCATCTCGGCCTTGAGAAAGAGGCGCAGCAGATCGCACATCGCATACTGATCGTCGAGGATCAACACCCGATGCCGCGCTGTCGGAGTCGAAACCGGCGGTAGAGCGATCGGGGCAGTGGGGAGGGTATCCATAGTCATAGGGTGGGCGGGTTTGAGGGAGAGCCGGGTTGATCCGTCAGCAGGCCCCCCGATCGCAACGGGTGCGGAGAGGGGGGAAGGACGGCGGCTTCCCTTTGCTCTTTATCGCTCGTGGGCGAAAAGGCAGTTGTAGGAAGGTTTTTCCGAAGCGGTCGGAAAAATCAGCGGTTCCCGTCCACGGGAGAGGAGAGGGCCGGATTGAAGGTCTGCTCCGGGAAGGTGACGATCTGCCGGTGCTGCGGAGGCGGAGTCGCCTGCGCCTTGGCGCGGAGGAGAAAATCGGTGGCCGATGAGGGGACGACCGTGGTGGCGTTGTGATAGCCGATCTCCAGCCGACCGTCCGGGTAGACGTTCTTTACCGTGACCGCCGCGCGCGTGGGGACAAGGACGCTCCCGGCGTTCTGCCCGTTGATCACCACGGGGAAGCGAACGGGCTTGCGCAGGAGGACGCGGGTGGGCCACCGCTCCCGCTGGGCGGCGACCTGCGAAACGTCAACCGCCGCCGCGCGCGGGGGTGGCGGGACGTTGAAGGGGATCTCCTTGTGCAGCGTGGGGATGGCGGCGATCTCCTCCGGTTCCTCACGGGAGGGGAGGGGGCCGACGAGATCATCCTCCGAGGGGCGGTCCTCCTCGTGCGGTGCGGGCGGACCACTGTCGGCTTCGGCAGGGGCTTCAGCGTTCCCTGCTTCCACCGGCTGTGGTAAAGGCTCGGGCGTCGGAGTGGGCTCAGGGGAGGGCGAAGGCTCCGGGATGGGAGCGGGAGCCGGCTCGGTGGTCTGTTCCTCAACTTCCGGCTCCGGGGCGGGAGGCGCCGACTGGCGGGTAAAAAAGAAGAGCGCACCTGCCGCAAGCGCCGCAATGGCGGCCAGCAGGGGGAACGGGTTGAATCTCCGATCGCGCTCAGGGGTCATCAGTGCCGATTTTTCGCCCGGATCGCCATTGGGCTCAAGGGGAAAAACGCGCAATTCCTCTGGCTCCCGGGCGGCGTTTGGGGTTGAATGCCGCGCATGGCTTTTGAGTCGTATGCGGATTTTATCGATGCCCTTGAGCGCGCGGGTGAGCTGACGCGCATTTCCCGCCCTGTCGCTACCGAGCTGGAGATGACCGAAATCGCCGACCGGGAGATGAAGCAGCCCGGCGGCGGCAAGGCGCTGCTGTTTGAGAAGTCGACGGTCAATGGCGTCGTCTCGCCCTTTCCCGTTGCGCTCAACACCCTCGGCTCCTGGAAGCGGATGGCGATGAGCATGAACGCCGGGTCCGTCGATGCCGTCTCCGAAGAGCTCGGCTCGCTGATGAAGGCGAAGCCGCCGACCAGCCTGCGCGAAGCCTTCTCGCTCTTTACCACCGCGCTGCAGCTGCGCCACGCCCGGCCGAAAACGGTTCGCCACGGCGCCTGCAAGGAGGTGATCCACCGCTACGATGCACCTGCCTCGCGTACCGGGCCGTGGCCGGACGCTCCGGCGGACTGGCGTGACGGGACCGACCCCGCCCCGCCCACACTGCTCGATCTGCCGATCCTCAAGTGCTGGCCGCTCGACGGGGGGCGTTTTGTGACCCTGCCCTGCGTGATCACGCAAGACCCCGATACCGGCGAGCGGAATGTCGGGATGTACCGCATGCAGGTCTACGATGACCGTACCACGGGGATGCACTGGCAGCTCCAGAAAGTCGGCGCGAGGCACGGGCGGCGGTACTACGAGACCGGCACGCGGATGCCCGTCGCGGTTATTCTTGGCGGCGATCCGGTCTACACCTTTTGCGCGACGGCCCCGCTGCCTGACGGGCTGGACGAATTTCTGATGGCGGGCTACCTCCGGCGCAAATCGATCGAACTCGTGAAGTGCGAGACGAATGATCTCCTCGTCCCGGCAAATGCCGACATCGTGATCGAAGGCTACGTGGACCCCTCCGAGCCGCTGCGCGAAGAGGGGCCGTTTGGCGATCATACCGGCTTTTATACGCTGCCTGATCCCTACCCCGTCTTTCACATCACGGCCATCACCCATCGGGCGAACGCCGTCTATCCCGCCACCATTGTCGGCATCCCGCCGATGGAGGATTTCTACATCGGCGCAGCGTCGGTGAAGCTGTTCCTCCCGATCTTCAAAATGAACTTCCCGGAGATCGTCGACATCGCCCTACCCGCCGAAGGGGTTTTTCACAATCTCGTCTTTGTCAGTATCAGGAAAACCTACCCGATGCAGGCGTACAAGATCATGCACGGCCTCTGGGGGATGGGGCAGATGATGTTTACGAAGTATTTCGTGATCGTGGACGCCGACGTTGACGTGCACAACACCAGCGAAGTCCTCTTTCACCTCTGTTCGAATACCGATCCCGTCCGCGACAGCATCTCCACGCGCGGCCCGGCCGATGTCCTCGATCACGCCACGAGCGAAGTCGGCATCGGCAGCAAGATGGGCTTTGACGCCACGCGGAAGCTCCCCGGCGAAGGCTTTCGCCGCGAGTGGCCGCCGCTGCTGCGGATGGACCCGGCGATCCGGGCGAAGGTCGATGCCGCGGAGGGAGCCGCCGGTAAATCGCGATGAAGCTGCTGCTGACGATTCTTCTCTGGGTGGGCGTGCTGGCCGGAGTCGCCGGATTCTTCCTGCGCGTTCCCGGGGCGATTTTCTTCACCATCTTCTGGATGCTCGGCATCGGCGCATGGCATCACTACCGGAGTCGGCGTCGTCGGTAAAATTTCTATGCAGACCCACACTGTTCTGATTCGTAATGCCCGCGTCGTCGATGGCACGGGGCTTCCCTGGTTCTCTGGTGATGTCGCGCTTCGCGATGGCCGGATCGCCGCGATCGCTCCCGCAGGAATGCTGGACGGGAGCGTCGCGGAGCGGGTGATCGAGGCTGATGGGCGCTATCTTGCCCCGGGGTTTGTCGATGCCCACGTGCATACCGATCTTGCTCTGCTGGCTGAGCCGGATTTCCCGGCAGCCGTCTATCAGGGCGTCACGGCGCATGTGCTCGGACAGGACGGCGTCTCCTACGCGCCCGCCTCGCCGGAGACCCAGCGCGCCACCCGGCGTTACTTCGCCGGGGTGAATGGCGACCCGGCCATCGCGGAGCAGTGGAGCAGCGTGGCGGAGTACCTCGCCTGCTTTGACCGCCGGACCGCGCAGAACGTCGTCTACCTCCTGCCGCTCGGAACGATTCGTCAGGAGGTGATGGGGTATACCGAAGGCGATGCCTCGCCGGAACAGATCGCGCAGATGCAGGCGCTCGTCCGGCAGGGGATGCTGGAGGGGGCGGTCGGCGTCTCTACCGGACTCGATTATTTGCCGAATCACTACGCGGGCACGCGGGAGCTTTGCGAAATCTGCAAACCGGCGGGAGCGCTCGGCGGCGTCTACGTCTCGCATATCCGCTCTTACGGCGAGCGGCTGGAGGAAGCGATGGAGGAGGTCGGCACGATTGCTGTGGAAGGCCGCATGCCGGTACACGTCTCGCACTATAACGGCCCTGTGGCGCGGCTCGCCCCGCTGATCGATGATTTGCGCGGACGCGGCATCGACGCGACCTTTGAGACCTACCCCTTCCTCGCGGGATGCACGATCCTGAGCATGGTGGCGCTGCCCCGCTGGGCGGAAGCCGGGGGAACGGACGGGACGCTCCGGCGGCTGGCCGATCCGGAGTTCATCGCGCAGCTCGCCGAGTGGTACCAGCAGCCGAACTATCCTCTCTC
>JBEBWR010000224.1:0-5281 GCA_040392045.1 Chthoniobacter flavus
TAAAACGTAAAGATTGCCCGCCGGGCCGATTTTATCATATTTGCTCCGTCGTCTCCCGGGAAAGGTTTCAGGCCAACCCGGTGGCTATAGGCCATTCCGGACCGGGCTCCGAAAGCTCTCCCGTAAAGTGATCAACGACCTGAAGAAGCGTGCCTCCCGAGCGTCGAAATAACGAGCGTGCGGCATTTCCCTTGTTTGGATTGGTGGAGGCAAGCGCAAAATCGAAAGGATCAGGATGACTGCGCCTGCAGAAATGAGTCAAAGCCAGCCAGGCCACCCAGGAAGCCTGCCGGGATGCATCCCGGGCTACTCCTAAAAATTCCAGTACGGCCGTCATTTCGAACCGGGTCGCCAGCAGGACGCCGACGATTCCCGTCGAAGATTCAACCACGCATGAAATTCCTCCGTCCAGTTCCCTCCGCACCCTCTCAAGGTTCGTCGCCGAGAGGTAATCCAGAACTCCGCTTTTGTGCCAGATGAATTCCCAATCAGAATCAGTGATGTTGCGCGCTTTCCAATCCGAGGGAATTTTCTTTTCCCAACGGGCGGCGGCTATCTGAGTTCGTTCATAGCCGCTCACAGCATCGGCCAGCCAGATTTCATCTCGTGCGGTCCCCGCCAGACCAAAGCGATTCAGAATGAATTCCCATTGGCCCTGCTCTGCCATTAGCACGCGGACACGACGACAATGCGATGCTCTTATCTCGGCAAACAGCGGGCGTAATAATTCCGTGGCCACTTCAGGCTTGCAGAACCCCGGGAGCAAATGGAAGCGAACCTCTCCCGCCTTATCCGGTTCGTCTGCTTTGGGCGCTGCCCATAGGGCCGCACCGGCAAGACGGCGCGGGTTGGGAGTTTCCCATACGCGCAGAAAGGATTCACCCATCATTGGCGGATGCTTTTTGAGAAGCTCCAGAGCACGTTTTTCTTCATCCGGAAACGGAGCTCGATAAGTGTAAGGTATCCCGCTAGCCATTCCCGTTAACGGCTTTGGTAGACTTCCGATTGATCCCGATTCGTACCTGGATAGGGGCTGGCTGTGTCGTTTTTGCGATAGATACCGCTCTCTGGTCGCTTTTCGCTGCTGAATTCCGGCGCGAAGTTCCTTCATGCCGGGCGGTGGATCGGTTTCCCCAGTCCCGTGAACGAGGGTCCAGGAATGCCAATCATTGCGTCGCTCTGGAAAAAGCTGGCTGGCCAGGGATCGCACATCGGACAAACCCGGCTTCATTTGTTGCGCTTTGAGCAGAGCGTTCCACCCATCGTCCGCTTTTCCGTTCGCAACAAGGCAGCGCGTGAGAAGCAGCCAATACCCGATATGGCAGGGGTTGGTAAGCAGAAGCTGATGCGCCGCAGAAACCGCCGCCCAAGGCCTCTTCAGTGAAAGGCAACAATGCGCGATGCCAAGCCAAATATCGATGCTCGGGCTACGGACTGCTTCGGGACGCAAAATTTCCAGTGCCTCCAGCCATTTTCCGGATTGCTGTAAGGCCAATGCCTTGAGAGTACCTAAATCTCCAGGTTCGTCCTTTTGCCGGGCGAGCGCTGCTTCGAGGTGCTTCATGGCACGCTCCGGTTGCCGCATCTCGATCGACAGGATCGCTTTGAGCCGTTGAGTGGAAGCGAGACGCTCTCCCAGATCATCAAGCGTTCCTGTTGTCTCCCAAGCTTCACTCATCAAGCCAAGCCTTGCCTGACAAAGAGCGAGCCAAAAACGGTAGTGCGCCACTTCCGGGCTGGTCCACGCAGCTTGTTCCAGCAGCGGAAGCGCCCGATGAAGAAGCCCGGCATCCAGGAGATCCATCCCCTCATTCCATCCGTTTTGAAGGTATAGCGTTTCCTCTGCCTCTGAGGGGAGGGTTCCCTCCTGTTCATTGAGGCAGGGCGGCCCGGCTGGCGCTGGATCGCAAGCCTGCACGGAATCTTTCACCCGGGTATCCCACGAAGGGATACGATTGATCCTGTTTTGAGCATCCTTGGTCAAAATCTCACGGAGCACGCGGCCATCCATATCGTTCCCCACGGGAAGTCCCATGATTTGGAGGATAGTAGGCGCGACATCGAGAAGATCGGCGCCGGAGAGGATACCGGGTCGCACCGCAATTCCCGGCCCGCATGCAGCGAGGAGCCCTTCAGGACCATTCTTTAGAGAGTAACCTCCCGGCAGGAGCGAAGTGGCAGGGGTGCAGGAGCTCGGCTGAAATCCGCGATCGGAGACTACGAAAACAGTTGTTTCCGGCCCGGCCGCCCGGAGCAAATCATGCAACAGGAGATCCTGAAGCCGACAGGCTCCCTCCAACACCTCGGAATAACGCTCAAAGGCTCCGCGCGAAACGCCTGAATGACGGGGGAAAGTAAAAGAGCCGAATTCGCTGAACATCTCCCCCAGGAAAGGAAAATGAGCAGCCGCAAAGTTCCAAGGCTCGGTCTCGATGAGACTAGCTGCCACGTTGTGCCTGGAATAAAGCTTCGCTACATAGGCAACCAACCGGCGCACCCGAGGGTCGCGCTCCACCAGAGTCTGTGTGATTTTTGGGATCAGGAGACGAAGGATGGATGGGGCGAGGCTCGCTGCGTTAACCCGGAGCCCTTCAATCTCCTCGGCTAGCTCTGGTGGCCAGACACTTTGCGCAGGCGCGCTCTCTGCCCGGGGGCCAGCAAAAAATCGCTCGGAAACAGAGATCCCGTTCCCCGGTTCTACGGGATGCGATGCGTACCCGCCGACCACGATGGTTCTTAACCCCTCTTGAGAGAACATCTCCCAGAGGGCGGGCACGCGACGATTGCGGGAGGAAACAGGTCCTATTGCGCCTTGGGCATCCACCTGAGTCGGCCCATGGACCCCGTGTCGCCAGGAACGCTTTCCCGTAACGAGGCTATTCCATAGGATCGGTGAGAGATATGGCGACCGGGCTTGTAACCCGGTGCTCACTCCGGCGCGGGTAATACCCGTAAGCGAAGGAAGTGCCCCCTTTTCACAGAGGGATCTCAAAAAAGACCAATCTACCCCTTCCCATCCGACGAGGAGCGTTTTTTTTGAAAGATCGGGAGAAGAAGAATTCACTCCTGCGGGAGATTGCAGCGAGGGGAACGGTCAACAAGATCCGTTCAAGAGCTTAACCCATCCCGGCGGCTGCAAGGGCTTTTGCTTTCCGGCGCCTGCGACAGGCCGCTGCGGCCAGTGTCCCGCCTGCCAGGATAAGGGCCCACGACGACGGCTCCGGAATAGCGCCTGCGACAATCGCACCTCCGGTCGTTTCGTAAGCAAAATCAACGAGCGTTAACGATCTATCGATGCCGTACGTAATGAGTACCCATCCATAGTTTATCTGATCGGTAGCAACAGGGTCATCGAATCGAACTCCCGCGTAACCCGTCGTGCCCGGAATCCACGGACCCTCGCCCACACCCAAGGGCTTCCAGAGGTACGTCTCAATACCCCCCTGGTAATCGCCAGAGGTTTCATCAATGGAGTCCCCGGCGTCCAGTTTGGTGGTGAAATCGTCAGAGTTCAGGACACTTCCATAAAATTCATCCGGCGCTGGGGAGTAGCCGCCGAGAGTGGGCTTGTCGGGGTCCCCCCCGGGGAGGTAAGCCAATCGAAATTGAGGTGTATCAACCGAACTGGGATTTGTTCCAATCGGTTCGATCATTGCCTGGCCCGAGGTGAAGCTAAAGACGACACAGTCCGACGTATCGGTCACTGTCAGCGGAGAACCCGTGTAATGGATGATCGTCTGACCTTGGACCACGTTTCCCGCCCCGACCAAAAGGCTTCCAGTGGCCAATGCGAACTTAAACGGCTCAGTCCATCGGTAGGGCAAGTGTGATTTCATTTCAAAAATAAAGGCTCGTCGCCTGATAGAGGCGACGGAACATTCCGCCACCGCTCAATGGCGGAAAAAAGAAAGCAAACACAGAACTCTCCTTAGGAAATAGCTTCTTTAAACGAATCCGGTTGAATATCTGACCAAATGGGAGAAACGGCCTGATAAAGCGTGATGTCCGCCATTACAGGCTCAGAGGCGTGACTCATTGCGGGGAAACCCTGATTCGGCTTGAAACCTTATTCCGCCTGTGTCCGCGCCGATTTGGCTGCTACAAATGGTGGAGATAAGGGGATTCGAACCCCTGACCTGTTCATTGCGAACGAACCGCTCTACCAACTGAGCTATATCCCCGCTGTTTGTTCCTTCTGCGTTGCACGACGATGGGGCGCGCGAACGTGTGGGATAAATTGGCGAAACTTTCGGAGAGGGCAAGCGAAAAATGTTTCCTGCTGATCTTTTTCTCGTAGCCGGGAATGGGTGAAGGGTGGACTTTCTTCGCGATTCCGTGCAACTTCCGATCCTATGATCTATCGCGTTGTTTGGACTCTGGGGGCTGCTGCGGCTTTTGTCGGCTCGGTGGTTGCGCAGGAATCAATGTTTGAGGTAGCACCCGTTCTGAGCGCGGGGGAGATTCTTCGCCCAGAGATCGCGCGGGGGTCGCTGCATCAGGTGCGTGATGCGGTGCCGACCGAAGGGGGCGTAAACCGTTATGTGATCGACTCCGAGTTCGGCCCGTTCACGGCGCACGGGAATGCGCTGCTGCTGGAGCGGGTACGCGAAATTTACGCCATCGCACGGCTGAGGGAAGTCAGTAAGGGGTCGGAATATGCCGAGGCGGTGAAACGTGCGGCGAAGACGCCGATTGATCTGGCGCGCAACCTGGTGAATGACCCGGTCGATACGGTAAAAAGCGTCCCCCAGGGGCTTTGGAAATTCGTGAATCGCGCGGGGCAGGGGGTAAAGGAGGCGACGCGTCGACGCGAAACGTCGGATTATGAAGATAACCGTGCGGCAAGCCTGCTCGGGGTATCGAAGCTCAAACGCGAGTGGGCCGCGGAGCTGAATGTGGACCCGTACTCAACGAACGAAACGCTTCAACGCGAACTCGACAGTGTGGCGTGGACGAGTTTTGCGGGGAAGGCGACGGTATCGGCGCTTACGATGGGGCTGAGCGGCGGCGTGGCGATTGCCGCGACGTCGGTTTCCTTTGCGGACGCGGCGAATGGGGCGATCCGCGATCTGGCCCCGCTCGACCTGCGGCTGGCAAATGAAGGGCGGCTCAAAAAGATGGGTCTATCGGCGGAGCTGATCAACCGTTTTCTGGATCACCCCGCGTTCTCTCCCATGACGCAGACGAAGCTGGTCTTTGCTCTGGAGCAGATGGGCAAGGTCAAGGGACGTGCCGATTTCGTGCGGCTCGCAGTGGAAGAGTCCAAGGGTGAGCAGGATGC
>JBEBWR010000225.1:0-5266 GCA_040392045.1 Chthoniobacter flavus
AGCGACTCCCTGATGAAAGAGCCGCCAGCCCCCGCCGCCCCCTCTCTTTCCTATGAATGGTTCACCCGATTTGAAATCCCTCCTCCTCATCGCCGTGCTCACCGCCGCAGGCAGCGTCAGCGGAGTCACCGGCGAGCCCGAGCCGCTCTCTCCTTTCCATAATCACGGCATCGCCGTCCCCGTCTCCGAATCGCGAGGCTCCGCGCTGGTAAAGGATGCGAACGGCAAGACATGGTTCGCGCTCCTGCTGCGCGACGTCCTCCCCTCCCACGGCTCGCGCGGCACCCTCCTCATCGCCGACCTTGAGAGCGGCACCTCCCGGCAGTACTTCTACAACCCCAAAGAATCCGCCAACGGCAGCAACTACACCGTCTACAACTCCCGCTCCGGCCGTCTTTACATCCCCACCGGAGAGCGGTTGAACGAGTTCGACCTCGCCTCCCAAACCCTCCTCCGGCAAACAAAGCCAATGGGAGGCAACGCCATGTCCATCGCCGAAGACCGCGACGGACGCATCTACATCGCCATCTACCCCACCACCGACCTCCTCCGGTACGATCCCCGGAGCGGAGAAGTCGAAAAGCTCACCCGGCTCACCACCGACCAGAAGTACCCCACCAGCATGGCCATCGATGATACCGGCTGGATCTACGTCGGTATCGGTACCGAGCGATCCGCCCTGATGGCCTACCACCCCGAGACGCGGGAGCTCCGGATGCTCAGCACCGAGGCCGACCGCCAGCGCGGCGCCGCCCGCGTCGTCAAAGTCGATGGCAAAGCCTACGGAGCATTTGCCCTCAACGGCGAATGGCATCTCCTCGAAGGCGGAAAGATGCTCCCCGCCGAGCAGTTTACCACCCCCGACGAATGGCAGCGGCAGGACTCCATGTACTGGACCGCGCCCCGTTGGCAGAACGCCGAAGGATGGAAAATCCGCGCCCTCTCGCTGGATCAGCGCACGCTGGCCTACACCACCCCCGAAGGCAAGGAGCGCAGCCTCCGCTTCGAGTACGAAACCGCGGGCGCGGAAGTCAGCGCCCTCTGCGCCGGACCCGGCGGGAAAATCTACGGCAGCTCCGCGCATCCCATGCACCTCTGGTCGTACGAGCCCCGGAGCCGGACGTTGAAAGAAGAAGGAGCCGTCCCCGCCATCGGGGGAGGGAACTTCACCAAGATCGTCCGGTGGAACGATCTCCTCGTCGCCAACTCCTACGCCAAAGGCGACTTCTACGTCTTTGATCCCGCCCATCCCGTCGCCGGAGGAAGCAGCGACCCGCAAAGCGCCACCAACCCCCGGTTGATCGCCAGCTCCTCTCCCTTCATCCGCCGTCCGCGCGCCCTCGTCGCCCACCCCGATGGCCGCCACGTCATCTCCACCGGCTACCCCAGCTACGGCGCGGTCGGCGGCGGAATGCTCATCGTCGACATGGCGAAAAAGGAAGCCGAAACCCTGCTCTCCCAGGAGCGACTATTACCCGATCACACCATCGCCGCCCTTACCCCCCTCCCGGACGGCAACCTCATCTGCGGTACCAGCATCCTGACTCCCGGCGGCGCCGCCCCGCGAGCCACCGAGGCAATCGTCGCCGAGTTTGACTTCAAGGAGCAGAAGATCCTCTGGAGCCTCGCCCCCGTCCCGAAAAGCGAGCTGATCAGCGGTCTGGCCCCGCTCGCCAACGGGAACATCATCGGCGTCACCTCCAACGCCGTCGTCTTCGTCATCGACCGCGCCGGGAGAAAAGTCATCCGCACCCAAAAGATCGAAGGCTTGGGAACCGCTGCGGGCAACCGCGCCGACACCGCCCTGATCCCCAGCGACGACGGGCGGCTCTTCCTCATCCTTCGCCACGGGATTCTGGAAATCTCCCCCGACGGCAGCGAGCTCAAGCAGATCGTCGCCACCCCCGTCGGCGTCCATAACGCAGGCCCAATCCTCAACGGCCGCTTCTACTTCACCAACGCCGCGAACCTCTGGAGCTGCGAAATCCCCGAAGCCAAAACGCCCCAGGTCTCCGCGCTCGGCAAATAGAGCGGTTAAAGATTAGCAAAACGGCGGTGCTCCCCGTATCATCAGAGCATGCGCGTCCTGATCGTAGCAGCCACCCATGCGGAAATTGAGCCTCTGACCTGCCTGAATCATCCCCGTACCGACCATCTGATTACCGGCGTCGGCATCGCCGCCACCGCCGCCGCATTGGGTCGGCATCTCGCCCTGCATCGCTACGACCTCGCCATCAACCTCGGCATCGCCGGAAGCTTCGACCGCAGCATCGCGCTGGGCGGGCTCGTGGAAATTTCCGAGGACACCTTCTCCGAGCTGGGCGCCGAAGACGGCGAAACATTCCACCCGCTGGCCACGCTTGGTCTGGGAGAAAACACCTACTGCCCCACCGCTCATCTGCGCGACCTCGGCCTCTCGCTCCCTCCCGCAAAAGCCATCACCGTGAACACCGTCCACGGCGCAGACCCCTCCATCGCCATCGCGATCCAGCGCTGGCACCCCCAGACCGAAAGCATGGAGGGAGCCGCCTTCTTCCTCGCCTGCCACGCCGCCGCCGTCCCGTGCCTCCAGATCCGGGCCATCTCAAACTACGTCGAGCGGCGCGCCCGGGAGCGATGGCAGATCGGCCCCGCCATCGCGAATCTCAACCAGTTCGCCATCACCCTGATCGAGCGCCTCTCCCGCGAATAGCCGCTACCCCCCATGCGAGAACGCAGGATAATCGGTCATCCCGCCGTCAATAAAGACCGTCCTGCCCGTAACATACGAGGCAACATCTGAGACGAGCACGACCACCATCCCCGCGATCTCCTCGGGCTCCCCGATCCGTCGGAGCGGGATTTTCTCCAGCAGCTCCCGCACAGCCTGCGGCTCCTCCCAGACCGGACGGTTGATCGGCGTCTTGATCGCCCCCGGTCCAATCGCCAGCACACGTACCCCATGCGGAGCCGCCTCCTGCGCGAGCGTCCGGGTCAACATACTGATGGCCGCCTTGCTCGCGGCATAAGCGCTATAGCCCGACCACGCGATCTCCTCGTGCACCGAGCTGGTGCTCAGAATTACCCCCGTCTTGCGCGGGATCATCCGCTTGAGGGCCTCGCGGGCGCAGTAAAACGCCCCATAGAGATTAGTCTCCATCACCTTCCGCCACTTCGTAATATCCGCCTCCCACCCCATCGCGCGTTCCCCGTCGATACCCGCATTATTGATCAGAATATCGACTCCGCCCCACGCCCCGTCGACCTTTTCAAAAAGCCCCTGAACCGCGGCGGGATCGGAAACATCGGCTTGAATCGCCATCGCCTCACCGCGGGCTTCGCTAATGCTTCGCACCACAGCCCCGGCAGCCTCGGAGTGGGAATGGAAGTTGATCGCCACCTTGGCGCCAGCCCCGGCCAGCGCTCGCGCCACAGCAGAGCCAATCCCGGAACTGCCGCCGGTCACCAACGCCCGTTTTCCTTCAAGACTGATGTTCATCGAAATGCACTGAACGCAGACCAAAGAAACGAACCGCCAGGGACTTCCGGATGGATTTTAAGGCAGAAATCTTATTGAGGACGCACGATTCAGGAAATGCACCACCGCAGGAACCCTGCCGGAATGAATTGCCTGAAGAGACTTTATCGATAGGATCAGGAGAGAAATGGACTCCCACCAGAACTTAATCGCATTTGGAGCGCCGGGCATTGAGCCCCGCTGGACATCCAGCGCGAAGGAAGGCCTCGGTACCGCTTATCACACCAGCTGCCACCTCTGGTTTACGCTCAGTCACGGCATCATCAACGAGATCTACTACCCGCATGTTGACCAGCCCAACACACGGGATTTTCAATTGCTCATTAGCGATGGAGCCACCTTTTGTCACGAGGAGAAGCGCGATCTGGATCACCAGATCGACTACCCCGAAAAAGATTGCGTCCTCTATCGTATCATCAATACGGAGCGCAACGGGCGCTATCGGATTACAAAGCACGTCCTGACCGATCCGCACCGGTCGGTATTGCTCATTCATACCCGACTCGAAGTGCTCGATGAATCCTTGCGGGGCAAGCTGCATCTCTACGCGCTGCTGGCGTCGCATCTGGAGCGCCACGGTGCCGGTAACTCCGGGAGATGCCTGGATCTGGGCGGCCACAGGTTGCTCCATGCGGAACGGGGAAACGTGCATCTCATGATGGGATGCAGCACCCGATTTTTGCGCCGCTCCGTCGGCTACGTCGGGACCAGCGACGGCTGGCACGACCTGATGAGCAACTACCGGATGGACTGGGAGTTCCACGCCGCCACCGATGGGAACATCGCCCTGATGGGCGAAATCGACCTTCAGGAATCGGGGGAGTTTACGATCGGCATCGCCCTCGGAGAAAGCCGCCAGAGCACCGCCGCCAAGTTGTTTCAATCGTTGGCGGACCCGTTCGAGCTTCATTACGAGGGCTACGTTCGCCAATGGCAGCGTACCGTCGTCAATCCCAAGTACGACTTCCGGGAGCACACCGCCGACGGAGGAAGCCTCTACCGTCTGAGCCGATGCATCCTGCTTGCGCATGAAGACAAGACATTTGAAGGCGCGCTGGTCGCCTCCATGAGTATCCCGTGGGGCGAGACGAAGAACGACGACGAACTCGGAGGATATCATCTGGTCTGGACGCGCGATCTCGTGCAGAGCGCGGTAGCCTTGCTGGCCTCCGGGCAGACCGGCACCCCCCTCCGCGCCCTGGTCTGGCTCGCCGCCATTCAGGGAGAGGACGGCTGCTTTCCACAGAATAGCTGGATCAACGGAAAGGCCTACTGGCCCGGCCTCCAGCTCGACGAGATCGCCGCCCCCATCCTCCTCGCATGGCGATTACACCGCGAAGGCGTCGATTTTGGATTGTTCGACCCGAGCCTCATGACCTACCGCTCCGCCGGATACCTCATCCGGCAGGGCCCCGTCACCGCCCAGGAGCGCTGGGAGGAGAACTCCGGCTACTCACCCTCCACGCTCGCAACGGTCATCGCCAGCCTCGTCTGCGCCGCCGAATTCGCCGCAAAGTCCGGGCAGAGAGACACCGCAGACTTCATCCTCGCCTACGCCGACTGGCTGGCAGCGCATCTTGAGGAGTGGACCGTCACCACACGCGGGGAGCTCGTCGAGGGCCTACCGCGACACTACATCCGGATCACCCCCGCTCACCCCCATCAGCCCGTCTCAGGAGCCGATCCCGACACCGCCATGCTCCTCGTCGCCAACGGAGGCGGCCTCCATCCGGCGAGAAACATCGTCGG
>JBEBWR010000226.1:0-5239 GCA_040392045.1 Chthoniobacter flavus
TTGAAGGCGCGGGAGAAGGCGCTGGCTGAGCCGAAGCCGACCTGCTCGGCGATGACTTCGAGGGTGACCCGGGAGTCGCGCATCCATTGCAGGGCTCGCTCGAATCGGATGTCCGCCATGATCTCCTGCGGCGACGCCCCTTTGACGCGATGAAAGATCCGCCGGAGGTGCGCGGGGGAGAGATGCATGGCTTTGCCGACGTCTGCGATGCCGGGGAGCCATTCGAGGTTTGCCCGGTACCACTCCATCGCTTCTGCGACCTGTCGCGCGGCCAGATCGCTCCCGGAAGCGATACGCCCCGCCGGTCCTTGGAGGAAGAGGAGCTCCAGCTCGGTCCGGACGATCTGATGTACCCGGCGGAGCCGCTCGGGAGTCGCCGACGACTCAGATACACAGCGCTGGAGCCATGCCTGTACACGGCTCCGGTCCGCTTCTGTCAACGCGATCATCCGACGCCCGCTCAGGCCGATCTGCCGGGATAGGTCGGGGGCGATCTGGTGATACTGGAATACGGCGACTTCACACTCGTCCCCCTCCCTCCCCAGCCAGGTGTGCGCACTTTCAGGGCCGCACAGCACGCCGATGGCGGCGGCGTCCGCCTCGATCCGCAGGTCCTCTTCGCGTCCGCCCTCACTGCGCCGCAGGATGCAGCGGCCTTCCAGAATGATCTGAAACTCCCACCGGTAGCGCTGATAACAGGGGAGAAACCGCCGCCCGTAAAATCGCTTTCCCATTCCCAGATAATGAAGCTCCATCGGTGTCACGATGTGTGAATCGGGGAAAAAATCCGGGGGCTGTTGGTAGTTGTGGGTCAAAGGCGCCCATTTTTATAGCATCCCGGACGCGTTTCGGGAAGACCTGATCCCCTATCCGGGGTCGATGTCGATCACGCCGGAGCTCCGGGCATTAATCCGGCGGGGAGCAGGTTGGCGACCTGCACGGGGATGCCCTCCGCGATGGATTGATTCGCGGCGACGCCGGTGAGGATGGAGAGCGCGCCGTCGAGATGGTTGGCTGCGCGGTTAAGCGGGTCATGCGGCGGATTTCCGAAAAGCGCTTCCAGCATGGGGAGGTCGCCGCCTGCGTGTCCGCCGACTGCGGGAGGCACTTCGATCTCCCTCGGACGCTCGAAGAACGGGAGGAGCAGGAGTTGCTGCGACCGGGTTGCCCCTTCGTTCATCGCGCCGCTCCCGGCGTTGATATACGAGCGCTCCTGATGATTGACTTCGATGCGCCCTTTGTCGCCGTTCAGAGCGATCCGGTAGCCTTCCCACGGGGCGAATGCATGCAGCGTATAGCTCAGCTGGGCTCCGGAGCGGTAGCGCACCAGCACGTTCATCATGTCCTCAATGCTGATCCCCTCGCTGAAGACGCTCTGATCCCGCCGGTACCCGTCCTCATGCTCGGCGTTCAGGTAGAAGGACCGGAGAAATTCCGAAGAATTGAGGTCGACTGCGAAAGGGCACTCCGTGGCGGCGGGATCGCCGGTTCCGCGCTCGTAGAACTGCGTGACTCCCCTCGCCTCCGCGTTCTTTCGCCCGTAGAATCCCAAGGCTCCCATGGCGAAGACGGTTTCGGGGACGGAATCGAGCCACCAGTTTACGAGGTCGAAGTGGTGAGTGGATTTGTGCACCATGAGGCCTCCGGAGTTCCGCTTATCCCGGTGCCAGCGCCGGAAGTAGTCGGCTCCGTGCTTGGTATCCAGCAGCCACTCGAAATGGATCGATTTCACGGTTCCGATCGCTCCTTCGGTCAGCAGTTCCTTGACCTTGCTGCGGATCGGGGCATACCGGTAGTTGAAGGCGACCCGGAGGGAGCGCCCCGTGCATTCCACCGCTTGAAGGATGGCGGCGCATTTCTCTCCGTCGATGGTAAGGGGCTTTTCGGTGATGACATCGCATCCCAACTCCATCGCTCTGATGATGTAGAGATGATGCGTGGCGTCAATGGTGGTGACGATGACCACGTTCGGACGGGTTGTCCGGATCATGAGATCGAAGTCCGCGGCTTTGAAGGTGGGTACATCGGTCTCGCCTCCTGCCTCGCGGATGAGCTGATTCGTATACTCCATCCGCGTCTGATTGGTATCGCAGAGGGCGACGATCCGGCTGCTTTCCCGATAGGTCTTGGCCAGTGACTGATGAAAGGCGCGCGCCCGCCCTCCGGTGCCGACGATGGCATAGCGTTTCCGGCGATCCGAATCTGAAGAAGAGGTAATGGGTTCTGACATGGATGGAGATCTATTGGGCGATGGGAGGGCTTGAGTCTCTCCCGATTTTCGACCCTATAGAGTCTACTCCGCCCACCCTCTGGTCACCATAGGCAGAACGCTCCACTTCTTGACCCGATCGCTCTCTCACCCACCACTGCGAAGATGATCCGGCCTGCTATCCCCACAATGCGGGAGAGAAGGGATGCATGAGCGAGCCGTGATACGCAATGCCGTGCGGACGGTCTTTGGCGAGAAGCAGCGGGGCGTCGAGATCGACGAAGTCGGCTTCCTGCGCCAGAACCATCGCGGGGGCCATGGCGAGCGAGGTGCCCAGCATGCAGCCGCACATGAGGAGCATCCCGGTCTCCCGCGCAGCGTCACGGGCCCGAAGGGCGTCGGTTAGTCCACCGGTCTTGTCGAGCTTGAGATTCACGCCATCGTAGCGATCCCTGAGGAGAGGGATATCGGCTGCGGTATGGACCGATTCATCGGCGACAACGGGAAGCGGGCGTTTGATCTTCGCAAGCAAGGCATCCTTTCCGGCGGGCAATGGCTGCTCCACAAGTTTTACCCCGAGGGAGACCATCACTTCCAGAAGTACAGCGACTTCCTCTTCCCGCCACGCTTCGTTGGCGTCCACGATCAGCGCGCTCTCCGGCGCGCCCCATCGGACGGCTTCCATACAGGCCCGGACGTGGTCGCTGCCGGTCTTGACCTTCAGGAGCGGGCGATGAGCGTTGGCTCGGGCGGCGGCTTCCATCCGCTCCGGGGTGTCGATGCTGAGGGTGTAAGCCGTGGTGATGGGATGAAGGTCCGGAAGCCGCAATAGCTGTGTGATGCGCTGTCCGGATTGCTTGCAGCGGAGGTCCCACCATGCGGCGTCAAGGGCGTTGCGCGTGGCCCCGGCGGGGAGTTCCGCAAGAAGATCTCCGATTGCTGCGCCTTGCTTCAGGCGCTGGGCGACGGAGCTCAACTCCCGCAGCGTCTGCTCCGGAGATTCTCCGTAGCGGGCGTAGGGCGTCGACTCTCCCCTGCCGGAGACGCCGCCTGCTTCAAGGCGAACGGTTACCACGTCGGCATGCGTGCGGCTTCCCCGGGAAATGGTGAAGCGTCCCGCGACCGGCCACTGTTCGGTGGAAGTGACGAGGTTCATACCGACTCCAGCACGGCGTTGACGAGCTTCTCCGCGCCGAAGCGGTAGGCGTCGGTAGTGGGAAGGCCGTAGGCTTTCTCAAAGGCGGCGATCTGCTCGCGGGCTTCGGTTTCGTCCCACAGCGAGGTATTGAGCGAGCAGGCGACGACCCGCGCCCGGGGGTTGGTCAGGCGGGCCGCCTCTTCATTCCTCCGGATGCAGTCGCGGATGTCCGGCTGCGGATAGCCGGGCAGCTTGCGGATATGGGAACGGCTGGGATCATGGCAAAGCACCATGGCGTCGGCCTGCGCGCCGTGTAGCAGCCCCAGGCTGACGCCCGCGTAAGCAGGATGAAAGAGAGAGCCCTGCCCCTCAATGAGATCCCAGTGCTCCGGATTTTCGTGCGCCGGGGAGAGCATCTCCACGGTACCGCTGATGAAGTCGGCGATGACGGCGTCGATCGCGGCTCCTCCGCCGGAAATAAAGATGCCGGTCTGCCCGGTGGCGACGAAATCGGCGGCGACGCCCCTCTGCTTCATCTCGCGCTCAATGGACAGCGTCGTAAACATTTTACCAACGGAGCAGTCGGTGCCGATGGTCAGCATCCGCCTGCCGCTCCGGGGCGCTCCGGTGCCCACGGGGCAGCGCGGCGTGGCGTAGCGAACATCATGGAGCTGCGCACCGGAGGCCGCCGCTCGCCGCACCAGTTCGGGGTCGGCCTGAAGACGGTCGTGCAGTCCGCTGGCGATGTCGTATCCCAGCTCCAGCGCTTCGTGGAGCGTCTGCTTCCAGACGGGGCTGATGACTCCCCCGGCATTTGCCGTACCAAGGATCAGCGTCTTTGCTCCGCGCTCGCGCGCTGCCTCCAGCGACAGGTCGCAGAGCCCGAGATCAATGGTACAGCCGGGGTAACGGTACTGGCCGATACACCACTCCGGCCGCCAGCGGGCAATTCCGTTGGAGGTCTTGGCGGCCTGGAGATCGGTGGCGTCGCCGACGAAGAGGAGGTAAGGCGTGTTGAGTTCAAGCACGGAGTGGGAGTTTTTCATAACGGGCGCACCTTTAGCAATCAGCATGCCAGGCCTTCTTTACAGAGACAAGAGTGCTCTTCGGAATCTGAATGATTGATTTTTCATCAACTCAAGTTGATCAATCATCAACTCACCATCAGCTAGCGTTTACTCGGGGCCTTTCCGGCTTCGGGTGCGGTAGCGGTCAAAGGCGATATCGGAGCCGTCGGCTTTCATCTGGTAGACGATCTGGAGCAGCGTGCCGAGGCGTCCTTTGGGCCATCCTTTGTGCGTGAACCACTGGAGGTATTCGGCGGGCAGCTCATGCAGGCGCCGTCCGTGATAACGCCCGAAGGGCATGACGGTTCCGGCGATCTCATCCAATTCAGCGAGGATGCGGCTGCGGTGCGGATGAGGGCGTGGGTCCATGAAGGCGAAAGGGCAGGACCGAAGTTATAATACCCATCATGCCAAATAGCAGGCAGAAAAAATCAGCGCTTTCAAGCCGGCGTCGTCACGAGCCTGATGGGCCTTCCACTTCGGCTCTGTGGCGCCTCCCTCCCGCGACGAGTGTCGTCGCGAAACCGGGTCAGAGAACGCATGCTCTCTGACCCGGCAGGTGATCGCCTTTCGGCTACCTTACAACCTTCAACTCATGACAGGCGCGAATATAGGAGGCTGCCGACCATGCCTGAAAGCGTTTACCCATGGGCCGACCGGTCTGTCCGTGAATCCATTCGTTGAACTCCCATTCTCCGTCGCGGCCGAGGCGGTTGACTTCGCAGAGACGGTAGAGCTCGCGCATGGCGACATCGCTGTAGCCGAGGCGATAGATGAAGCGGACCCACATCCCGCCGATGAAGGGCCAGATGCCGCCGTTGTGAT
>JBEBWR010000227.1:0-5219 GCA_040392045.1 Chthoniobacter flavus
CGGAAGCCGGGGTGGAGCCGCATATCGCCTACGGCCGCCCCGAGTCGGTGAACGCGCAGGGCATTGCCAAGACGGCGGAGATGTGGCTGATCTTCGGCCAAAATCGCGATGAAGCCGCCCGCGCGCTGGAATCGCTCAACGCCGGAAACCTCCGGGCCGTCGTCGATCCCCGCTGGATCATGCATAGCGGCGTCTACCCGGGCATGACCGCCCGCGATGAAAGCGATGCGCCGGAGGATGAAGCAACGTATGAACTCAACGTTCTCAAGCCGATGGCTCAGGTGGAGCGCATGGGGCTCTACGGCAAATGGATCTACGGCGATCTGCTGCGCGCTGCGGATCTGGAGAAGCAGACCGCATCACTCTACCGCACCTTCCGCAAGGCGCATTGGGGCTGGCCGTACGCGTGGCTTCCCTTTGCCCGCAGCGGGGATCTGCGCTTCTATCCCTTTGCCGAAGCGGCCACGCGGATGATGAGCGATGTCGCCTTCTGCCACTACGTCAGCGACGACGTGGAGCGGCAGTTCCGCGCGCTTCCGCCGCGCCTGCTCTGGATGCGGGGCCAGCCATTCCGCGCCGTCGGCTGGCACAATCGCAATCTCATCCCTTGGGCCGGCTACTGGGGTCCGAGCACGCGCCTCTACGTTGATAAAGCGGACTATCTCTGGCAGGCCTACTACCTCACCGGCTATAGCCGCGCCCGCGATGTCGCGCTTATCTGGGCCGAGCAGACCAAAATCGAGCAACCCGAGCGCATCGGTCGTGGCCCCATCACCGCCGAGCCCACGCGCGCCCGCTGGGCCGTGAACCTCCAGAAACAGTACCTCGACACCTATCAGGCCACCTTCGACCCGTGGTTCCTCGCCGCTGCGCACGCCCTCGCCGAAATGGACGTGCACCGGTGGAAAACCGAACAGTGGCTGGGTCACCCTTGGAGTACCGGTCCTCTCGACTTCCAGCGCTATACCGGAAATCCGGAGCATGCGCGCTTCATCGAAGCTTTCGCGCGAAAGCTTCACGACTGGCAGAACCTCGGCTGGGCTAATGAAGGGGCCACGCTCATCCCCGCCGCGGCCATCGGCTGGGATCTGACCGGCGACCGCCTCTTCGCCCGCCGCGCCGTCGGGCTGCTCGAAGCCTTCCGCCAGAGCACCTACGTGGCCGCCTCCCCGGACTATTTTCTCGGTTATCAGGCGATTCAGGAGGGGAACTATGACATGCTCTTTACGAGCTTTTATCAGCAGTGGTACCCCTACCTTCCCGCATTACGAAAAGCCACCGGAGGTCAACCGCCAATCCCTCCGGCCTTCACGCAAACCGTCACTCCCGGCAGCCGCATCTTCTTTAAGAAGACCGCCGGGAAACCGCTGGAGCTGCGCCTGAACCTGCCGCACGAACTCACCGATCCCGACGGGTCCACTGCCTCCGCCAGCCCCGCGCCCACCGGCAAGGGCGTCTACACGCTGGCCGCCGACGCGCCCGAGGGCGTCTATACCGTGACCTTCCCGCAGCCCGGCAGCCTGCTTTTGCCGATCACTCCGCCCGATACCCCGGAGGTCATCCGCTTCGGCGAAAGCAACCAGCCCATCCCCGCGGCCAGCGGTATGGTTCAGTATGTCGTCGCTCTCCCGCCGCAGACCTCGCGGCTCCGGCTGCACTTCGACCTCGCCCCCGCCGCCCGTCAGAAAGTCCGCCAGCTCGCCGTCTGGTCTCCCGAGGGAGAGCTCGCATGGTCCGCGCGTCATTCCGTCGCGCAAACCGGCAAACAGCCGCTGGACGCCGAGATCGCCATCCCCTCCCCCTCCAGCGAAACCCGGCTCTGGCGTATCAGCCTTCCCGGCGTCGGCAGTTCCCGGCTAACCCTCGACCCCGCTCTTCCGCCCTACCTCTCCACCAGTCCCGACCGCTGGTTTCTGCCCGATCTCTGACTCCTCGCCCCAGATATCCACCTCCACCAGACGAAATGCCGCCGGAGTGGCCGAAAGGCTGAGACGAACCCACTGCGCTGTCCCGCCGGGAAGTGTTACGGTCTGCCGGGAAACATCGTTCTTATCCGCAAGCTTCCGCTCTTCCCAGCCGCCCGCGGGCTGCCAGGACTGGCCGTCGCTCGAAATTTCGCACTTCCCGGCAGGCAGGGTTCCGCCAAAGAAGATGCGCAGCAGCCCGGGAGCGACAGGTTGCTCAAAGCGGAAGGTAACGCTCCAGTCGCCATCTGCCTGACAATCCAGAACGAAATCCTTTACCGGAGCATCGTTCGGAGCGGCGGCCCCTTTCCAGCGATCGGTGAGCCGCCCCTGCTGAAAAGCGATCGGTTCCCCTGACGGCTCTTTTCCTCCGGTGGAAACATTTGCCAGTTCATAGGAGCCGTTCACGCTCGCGTTGTGCTTCCGCCTGATCTCGCTAAGGCTCCATTCAAAGTAATTTCCCGTCAGGCAAACTCCCGCCGGGCGGGGCTGCTCCGGCTGCGGAGTGGGCGGAAAACGGAAACGCCACACATCATGTCCTCCCTGAATCCCGAGGCGCTGATTCAAAGCGTTGAACAGATCGATCCACCCCGCATGAGTAATCACCGCGGGAACCAGAGGATTCTCCGCGAAAAAAATCACCTTTCCTTTGCCTAGTGTCTGCTCCACGACCACGCCACGGCCTTCGCTCTCAGCCAGAACAGCTCCGCCGGTCACCTCCAGCGGATAGCGGGGGCCGAGCGACGGAAGCGGGATCGGTTTTCCGGACGCGTTCGCCACCGTACGGAGAATCTCCCCGCCCGGGCCGGCCTCCAGCGATTTCAGAGGAGCGCGCAGCCCTTCCATTGGCCGTTCGGTGCCGTCGCTGCGATGCTGAAATGCGAGCGGATCGCAGACGATCAACGTTCCCCCGTCTTTGACGTATGCCTCCAGAGCGGCATACTCCGCATCGTCGGCGATCGGCATATAGGGAATGTAGACCGCTTTGTACGCCTTGAGACTCTCCGGCTTCGCGGGAATGGAGATATCATCCACGAACCGGAACGCCGTACCCAGCCGCGGACCGAGGAGCGTGTAAATCCATTCGCACTGGTTGTTATCATGGAAAGTCCGCGGGACGCCTGTCCCCTGATAGCTGGTATTGCTATAAAAGACAGCGATTTCCGGCGTCGGCTGCTTCACGCGGAACGGCTTTTGCAACCGGGAAGCCAGCGAACGGAAAACATTCCAGCGCTCAGGCGCTCCGATACGGTCAACGACAGAGCTACCCTTGTGAAAGACGTTTTCATTCCGGTAGTCTGCCGCGTAGCAGTGAAGCCCCGTCGCTCCGGCGCGAAAGCTGCGGCTGAAAATCTCCTCCACCTCGGGAGCGGTAAAGCTGGCGGGGAAATGCTCGAAATGGATCAACGGCCAGAACTCCGCCGATCCGCCGATGAGATCCGCGTAGAACTTGGTGGTAAAACCCACATGATCCCGCCCCTTGGATTGCGAGGGGTAGATCTGAGCGGTCACGACATCAAAGACCTCTCCCCAGCGGCTGACGCCATAGGGGCGATGCCCGGTCATGCAATCCCATGAGATAAACTTCATCTCCGGCGTTTCGCTTCGGATCACCTTCTGAATCTTCCGCGCCTGCTCAAGCATCCGGTCGATCTCCCAGCGATGGGTAGCGATCCAGCGGTAGGGATTGGGATCAGCGGCCGATTCCGGCAGGCCATATTTTCCAAAGCCGTACTTTTCTCTGATCTCCCGGTCCACCTCCTGAAGCTCGGGGTATTCGTCCTTCCGATCCAGCGCCTGTGTGAGCGCGACGTGCATGTGCTCCCATGTTTCGTCTCCGGCCAGTACCCAGCGGACGACCGGATGCTTGCGGTTCAGCTCGTTGAGCGCTTCGGCATTCCGCAGATCGTGTTCGCGCATTCGCGGGTCCAGCAGCCAGGGCCACGCCGCCTTCTTCACTCCCGCAGGCTTGAAGCGGGGTACCTCGGGAGGACTGCTGTTCTTCAGATAAACCACCCACGGGACATCAAACGCGGCGCTCCGCTCCAGCCATTGCGGATTCCGGAGCAGGATGCCGAGGGTAGCCAGCATCATGCCGTGGTCCTGCTGGTGAGCCCGGTATGGCGTCTCGGTGTGCGAATACTCCATACCGGTACGGAAAGGGAGTTTTCGCATGGAGTCCCGCATCAGCTCATGCGCCCAGAGAAAGACACCTTCTCTGGCGAAGCCTTCGGGGTAATCCTCCATCAACGGCTCAAAGAGCGGGCGGGTCGTCGCCTCAATCCTCTGGGGCACCACTTCCGGGCGGACGGCATATCCGGACTTAAAGACGGCGCGGTCCTTTTCCATCACCGCCAGTTCGCTCTTCTCCTCCGCCTCGCCGGGCTGAATGGGCACTGAGATAAAGCGCTGACCGATACGAATCCCTTTGGCCTTTCCTCCCCTGGGAAAAATGAACGACTCTTCCGATACCTTGCCGGAGAGAATCCGGAAATCCCACGCCCTGTTCGTTTCCGGCTGGAACGGCCCGCGCCGGACGGAGATCAGACGAAAGCCGTCCGCTTCGATCGCGCCCCCGGCGAGGACGGAGACGAACTGCTGTGGAGCGACGAAAATGCGCCCGGCGTAGCTGGCGGTCTGGAGGGAGCCTCCGGCGTAGCGGTTTCTCCCGACATTGAGGGAAAACAGTTCGCCCCTACTGAAGTGATGCCCGAGGGAGGCGAGCGGAATGGTCACTTCCGCCTCCCAGTAATCTTTGCCGACATGCGTTCGCGCTATCGCATTGGAAGTCCAGCCATCCCGTGCTTCCCGGAGCTGAACGATGGCGGAGTCAAAGAGCGTCCCCTCGCTATTCACGGCGAGGCGGTAGATGGTCTTGCCCAGATGATAGGGATCGATCAGCAGCTCCACGCTATCGTCCCGCCAGACCTCGCCCTTGATTTCATCAGCCAGAGTTTGCGTGAGCATCTTTCCCGGATGAGGTTCCTCGCTGCGGACCGCGAGGTGGAGATGCGTCGGCGTCAGTTTCAGCCATGCCTCGGTCTTTGGCATGGGAGCGGCGTTGGCCGGAGAAGGGATTTCGCCGAGGTAAAGGGCGTCCTTCCATTCCTCGCGACCGATATGCCCGTCCACTTGAGGAGAAGCGGATTTCAGCGGGAGGATGGGCGGGAGTTCATCCGCGGACAGGCTCCGGAAAGGAGTCAAAGCGAGAGAGAGCCAGAGAAAACCGAAATAGTGTCGCATACAAAAATCTAG
>JBEBWR010000228.1:0-5211 GCA_040392045.1 Chthoniobacter flavus
AATTCGTCGAGCGCATCAAAAACCCCAAGAAGCGCGTAAAGATCGCCGTCGTCGGCAAATACATCGAGCTTCAGGACGCCTACAAATCGATCTACGAAGCCCTCACGCACGCCGCAGCCAGCCACGATTGCGGCATCGACCTCATCCGGCTCGACGCCGAGACCGTCTCCGCAGACGACCTCAAGGGCGTTGCAGGCGTCCTCGTACCCGGCGGCTTTGGCGACCGGGGCGTGGAAGGAAAAATCCGCGCCGCTCAGTTTGCCCGCGAGAACGGCGTCCCCTACCTCGGCCTCTGCCTCGGGATGCAGATCGCCACGATCGAATTTGCCCGCAACGTCTGCGGCCTGGAAAACGCGAACAGCACGGAATTCGAGTCCAACACGCCGCACCCCGTTATCTCCCTGCTCGACGAGCAGAAAGACATCACCAACAAAGGTGCCTCCATGCGCCTCGGGACGTGGACGACCAAGATCGTCCCCGGCACCCTCGCCTTCCAGATGTACGGCAGCGACTCCGTCAATGAGCGCCACCGCCATCGCTATGAGTTCAACCCCGAATACCGCGAGCGGATGACCTGCAAAGGATTCGTCATTTCGGGCACCTCGCCCGAAGGCGATCTCGTGGAAATGATCGAGCTGAAGGATCACCCCTGGTTCCTCGCATGCCAGTTCCACCCGGAGTTCCAGAGCAAGCCCAACCATCCGCACCCGTTATTCAAAGGGTTCCTCGCCGCCGCCCTTTCGCATCTAAGCTAGAATGAGCGTTCCACGGCGACCCCGGAAAAAATCCGAGCCAATATTAAAAAAAGTTATATTTTTTTATTGCGCGTTTTCCGGTTCCACCGTAATCTCACGCCAGATTTAAGAATTGTTCTGGGGGGAACATGAGCCCTTCGCGACCACTCGGTCGCGGGGGGCTCAATTTTTTTCCCCGAAAATGCTCTGATTTTCGAGTTATCCCCATGGATTATCGCGCGCTCTCCGAGTTTCAGTGGTTTCTCTCCATTCTCGCCGCATTCATCGTCGGATTTTCCAAAGCGGGATTCGGCGGGCTGGGAATGCTCAGCGTCATCCTGCTGGCCGCCGCCATGCCGGGACACGAAATGGAGTCGACCGGCACCCTCCTGCCGATGCTGATCATGGGCGATCTGCTCGCCGCCTCCGCCTTCCGGCGCGATGTCGACTGGAAGCTCCTCCTCATGTTGCTCCCCCCGGCCGTCCTCGGGGTAGTGCTGGGTACGCTCTCAATGGGGGCCATGAGCAACCAGAACTTCCGCCCCATCATCGGCGGACTCGTCCTCGCGCTCGCCTGCTTCCACCTCTACCGGAAGGTCAACCCCTCCTTCCTCAAGACCCCGCCGCGCTCCAGACCGTTCGCATGGGGAGCGGGAATCCTCGCCGGAGTCACCACCATGCTGGCCAACGCCGCCGGGCCCATCATGAACCTCTACCTTCTGGCCATGCGGCTTGGAAAGATGGAGCTTGTCTCCACCGCCGCGTGGTACTTCCTCATCGTCAACCTCATCAAAGTCCCCTTCAGCGCCGGACTCGGGCTGATGAGCCTGGAGTCGCTCCGCTTCAACCTCCTGCTGCTCCCCGCCATCGTCGCCGGGATTCTGATCGGTAAACGCCTGCTGCATACGATCAACCAGATATGGTTCGAGCGAATCCTTTTCGCGCTAATCTGCCTCTCGGCCCTTTATCTGACCACCACCTCATAAAAAAGACTATCATTTGGCCGGGATTTCGCACAAAATCTGCTCATCTGCCTCTCCCCATGGCTGCCCTACCATCGCTTCGCCTTCCGCTTTCCGGCCTCGCCGTCGTTAGTCTGCTTTGTGCCCTCCCCTCTGCCTTCGGCGTTGTCGTCGCCGGCCCTGACCAGACCCCCACCACCATAGCGCCTTCCACCACGCCTGCCTTTCCTTGGGAGAATATGGGCTTCATCGGGAACAGCAGCGCCATCTTCATCGGAGACGTCGCCGACAACAACACCTTCTGGGTCCTCTCCGCTGCCCATAATGGACCTGCCGGCTCGTTCACCTTCGACGGAGTCACCTACGGCGTCCTCTCCTCCACCCTTCTCAGCAACCCCATCGGAGTCTCCGGCACGCCCGATCTGCGCCTCTTCCAGATCGACATGACGAGCCTTCCCAGCGGACTCATCACCCTGAATCTGCCCACCAGCCTTACCGGCCCGGCCACGCAGCTTTATATGCTGGGCGTGGGAGATGAGAATGGAATCCGCGACAAAAGGCGCTGGGGATACAATAACGCAACGGTCATAGACGACAGCCTCTCCCGCGTCTTTGAGATCAACAACGCCGGATACAACTCGCTCTCCTTCGGCATGTTCACCAATCTGACCAACTTCACCTCTCCCATGGAAGGCTATGGCGTCTCCGGAGACTCGGGTGGCGGCGTCTTTTATCAGGGAGAAGGCGGCGCATGGTACCTCGCCGGAATCATGACAAATATCGCCATCGACGGGGATGATGGCGAGTTCCGCTACACCTACGCCGTCGAGCTTTCCGCCTACGCCGATCAGATTCTCGGAATCGCGGCCATCCCCGAACCGGGAACCCTGATGCTCATCGGTCTGGGTGCCGCCGGGCTGCTCGCCACCCGCCGTCGGTACGCCTGACACACGGTCCATACGCCTTCCGAAGCGCGGCGAAGGTTCTAGCCGTATGCTCGAAGTGTAGATTAAACGTCGGAATCTCCTGCCTGCGTGGCAGCTCTATATCCGAAGGAGGTAAAACATACGGAGAGACGCGATCATTGAACCCCTCCCACGGCAGGAAAATCGCCTTGGTCCCCGGACGCCTCATCGCATCCTGCCTCAAAAGCGGAGTCCGCCCCGATGGCCCTGCCGCTTCGAAGCAGAAACCCATAATGAGCCAGCCGCACAGCGACCTGCCGGATCAACGCAAGCATTTCGGGCGGCGTAGCGCGCGCCCCGATCCCGGCATATTTGCAAACGCTGCGGGAAAAAGGTTTCAGCGGAGAAAGAAGGTGATCCAGGTTCATTTGCTCAAGGAGACGTGCGAGCAAAAAAGGAGCGCGGCCCCCCGCATCCTCCCTGAGCCCTGAGAAGCCTCTTCTGATAATGCAAAAGGACCACGCCTATCCGGAAGAGGTCGCGCCAGCGACCCCGCGCGGCAGCGCGAAGCCGGTCCAGCGGCACGCTGGGGCCAGGGAGTGTCGTCACAAGATGGCGAATCAAACTCGTGACGACACGATCTAGGAGCCTTTGGGTTTTAGGCGGTAGCTGACGACCTTCCATCCTTCGGGGAAGGGGCGGAGGATCACCACCTCGGTGGCCTCCTTGAGATACTCAAAATCGGTCGTGAACAGGAAAGTCACAATCTCGCCCTTCTCCATACGCCCATCGGAAGTATAATACTCGGTATTATAATACGTCTCCTTCAGTGTACGATTCACCTCGGGGCCGGTGCGGCGGTGCTGATTCCGGCAGGTGATCGCCCACTGACCCGCGCTGACCGATTTCTGAAAAGGGACAGAAGCCGCCTTCCAGCTTTCGATGTATCGGCCCTCCTTGATGAACTCCACCCACGACTCCATAGCGACCTTAGCGTCGCGACGGGCAACAGCCTCCGGATTGGCTTCCTCAACCGCAGCGGCCGGGGAGTCCTCAGCGGAGAGCAAGACAGGAGCGGCGGCCAGAAAAGAGAGCAGGAGAGCGGATAAGCGGAATGACATGCGTACGGTAGAGAAAAAAGCGGTCAATGATCCCCGGAAGTAATGCGGAGAACCTCTTCCAGCGTCGTGATGCCTTCGCGGGCTTTGTCGACACCAGCCATCCGGAGAGTCTTCATCCCTTCCGAGATCGCCTGATTCTTAATCACACTGGCGGAGGCCCGCTTCACAATCAGGCGGCGGATGGAGTCGGTAACCGGGAGAACTTCCAGCAGAGCGGCACGTCCGGCGTAGCCACGCTGGCTGCAACGGTCGCACCCCGCGCCCCGGTAGAACGTCTCTCCACCCGACTCAAGGCCCAGCTCTTCCAGAAGCTCGGCCGGAGGCAGAAACTCCTCCTTGCAATTCGTGCAGATCCGCCGCACGAGACGCTGGGCGCAGGTCAGCAGAAGCGAAGAAGAAATGAGGAACGGCTCAATGCCCATATCATCGAGTCGCGAAATGGCCCCCGCGGCATCGTTGGTATGCAACGTACTCAAGACCTGGTGACCCGTGAGCGCCGCTTTGACCGCGATATCGGCAGTCTCCTGATCACGGATTTCACCAATCATCACGATATCGGGGTCCTGACGCAGAATCGAGCGGAGGGCAGCGGCAAAGGTCAGCCCGATCTCAGAGCGCACCGCGACCTGATTGACGCCGACAAGCTGGTACTCGACCGGGTCTTCAACCGTAACGATATTGTACTCAGGATCATTAAGCTCCTGAAGGACGGAATAGAGCGTTGTCGTCTTACCGGAGCCGGTCGGACCGGTAACGAGGATCATGCCGTGCGGCGCGTCGATGGCTTCCTTGAAAATCCGGAAAGTATCCGGATCAAGCCCGAGCTGGTGAATCGAGCCGGAGAGCGAGCTTTTATCGAGAATACGAATGACGATCTTCTCGCCATGAACCGTCGGGAGGATGGAGACACGGAGGTCGACCTCCTTCCCCGAGACACGGATGCGGAAGCGGCCATCCTGCGGCAGGCGACGCTCGGCAATGTCGAGCCCGGCGAGAATCTTCATGCGCGAGGCGATCGGAAGCTGAAGCGCCTTGGGTGGCGAACTGGCTTCCACGAGATTGCCATCCACGCGGTAGCGCAGCGAGATCTCCTTCTCAAACGGCTCAATGTGAATGTCCGACGCCTTCTCCTTGAGCGCCTGTACGAGGATCATGTTGACGATCCGGACGACAGGGCCGTCCTCCGGCTTCACCGTGGTATCGTCGAGGTCGAGGCGGGTCTGGCCGGTATTGGGCCGATTGGCTTCCTTCGCTTCGCTCTCCGCGATTTCGGCGGCGTCGCGCATCGCCTGCGCCATGCTCGCCCCCGTCTGCGTCACGCCTGCGAGAAGATCCGCCACGCCCTTCTCCGTGGCGATCATCGGGACCACCTCCAGCTTCGTCCGCTGGCGGATGTCGTCGATGGCGAGAACGTTCATCGGGTCCGCCATCGCGAGGAAAAGCTTGTTCCCCAGCTTGCTGATGGGAGCGATCTTGTAATTCCGCGCCA
>JBEBWR010000229.1:0-5210 GCA_040392045.1 Chthoniobacter flavus
GCGATGTCTCCGTATTCAGCCTTCAGGGCGACAAGCTGGTACCCGCCGGAGAGGGCGGAATTCTTCTGACGGACTCCGAGGAGATCTACGAACGGGCTACCTGCCTTGGCGATATCACGCGGATCATCCAGCTTCCCGGAGCGGCAAGGCGCTTCGCGGCTACGAGCTTTGGCGTGAAGACACGGATCGCGCCGATGTCCGCCGCGCTGGGGCTGCGGATGCTGGAGCGCCTGCCGGAGACGAACGCCGTGCGCAACGCAAATCATGCCGCGCTCTCCGCCGCGCTGGAGGAGATGGGCTTCGATACTTTCCTGCCCGGCCCCGGCGTGGAGCGGGTTTACTTCGAGTTCCTCATTCGCCATCGCGACCCGGAGTTTAAAGTCGACCTGCTGATTGAGCGCCTGAGCGCCATGGGAGCCCGGGTCAGTCGCCCGCGCTACCCGCTCCTGCATGAGCAGCCGTTCTTCACCGAGGGGCACGACGTTGCCATCGGCCGTTACTCCGGGCGCGTTCATGGCGAATTCCCCTGCACGGCCCGGGAGAACGCCCGCATGATCCGGCTGCCGAACTTCACTCAGCCCGGCGCGGAGCGACTGATCGGGCAGTACGTCGAAGCCTTCCGCCGGGGAATTTAGCGCCGTTTCCCCTTCCGTCCCTCGACGCCTCCCGGCAGAACCCTCACACTGCCCGGGAATCGCGGCGGGCTCGCCTATTCTCAAGTGATCCTTAACGCCGCTTTGGCTGAATCACCCAATTTATTGAAAAACGTTCTCATGAAAATTGAAATCAACGGCTCGACGCTTCCCGTGGACGACCGGTTTGTTCCCGTATGCACCTTTGACACCGAGGGGCGTCCCGTACCCCTCGGAAGCTCCGGAGGCGGCATTCCAACCGGCTTTGCCACGGAAGCCAGGCAGACCGCTCAACTGGATCAGGCCACTACCCTGTTTCGCTCCGGCATGGGGCTTTACGGCAGCGACTTTATCACCGGCACCGCGACTCATACCGGGGAGTATTACGGATTTGTCGTCATTTCCGACGCTCAGATCAGCGCGATCACTCTCGGGGCAAGCTCCTCCGGCGGCAGCGCGTTGACCGGCATTTTACTCCCGGCAGGACAGCAAGTGCTGGCGCACTTCACGTCGATCACTCTCGCCTCCGGGGTCGTGCAGCTCATCAAAGCGCCTACGCCTTTTCCTGCGCCATAGCTTCTCTGGCTTTCGGCTGGTGATGGCGTTTCCATAGCGCCATCACCGTTTCCATTGATCTGTCCGGAACGGACGAGCGGGCAGCCCCGCTCCGTTGGTCAGGTTCACCGCCGGATCATCCTCCCATGCATAGCGAACGGCCACGGGGGATCTTACCTGATCCGCGTGAACCTTCACAGCCAGCCCATCGGCAGCAACGACGATTTCTGCTGCCGCAGGGTGAAACTTCCGGTCCTCTCCAGCGATGAAAAATCCCTTAACCGCCCCGGCATCGCCGGTTGTAAGACCGTCCGCCGTACCTTTCCGGAAATGGAGCAGGGCATCGGATGCATTGAACTGTACGCGCTCAAATACCGGGCCGGTATGGACAATCTGTCGTTCATGGACCTTCGCCTGAGCAAGCAGGCTCAAGCGGCGGCCCACCTCCTGTTTATTCGGCGGATGGATTTCCCCGGATTTTCCAATGTCGATGATGGTGCATAGTTCGCCCTGCGGAATGCTTTCAGCGATCTCCTGCTGAACCTCGCGAAGCTCCGCCCATAGAGACCGCCCCGGTGTCGGTCGTCGCGGCTGGAAATTCGGAAGCTGGACGATCAGGAAGGGAAAGGTTTCGCCCCACTCCTGCCGCCATGCGCCGATCATCGCGGGCAGCAACCGGCGATAAACCTCGGGCGTCTGGACATCGGACTCTCCCTGATACCAAAGCGCTCCCCGGATGGTGTAGGCGGTGAGGCCATGGATCATGGCATTGTACAAGGCCGCCGGAGCGCGATGGGAATCCGGGCCGGGCGGCAGCCGGGGTTTCGCAGGGGCGCGTTGCCCGCTCTTTTCCGCCTGCCCATTGGCTTCGGTCCACCTTTCCAGAGCGGCCTGATATGCGGTCATATCAGCGGGGTAGCGTTCCATCTGCTTTGCCCATGGGACAAGGTAGGTTTCACGAAGAAGCGGATCGCTCTCCAGTACCGTTTTTGGGGTCCATGCATTGGCCTGCGTATTGCCGACCGACGAATTGATGATTCCAATCGGCTGTCCTAATACGCTCTGAAGGTCTTTCGCGAAGAAATAACCGACGGCGGACCAGATCCCGACCGTTTCAGGCGTACAGGGTACCCATCGGCCTCGTGTGTCCGCTTTCGGGTCGCGCGCGCCCCGTTTGGCGACAAGAAACATGCGAATCTGCGGATGGACCGCGCGGCTTTGGTACTGCGGAAAGTCGGGCAGCGCCTGCATTGTTAAAGCCATGTTTGACTGCCCGGCGGCCAGCCAGACTTCCCCGGCGAGAACGTCTTTAACGACCAATCGGTTTTGACCCTCCACCACCAGTTCGCCCACGCTTCCGGGCTTCAGTCCCGCGAGCTTCACCGACCAGCGGCCTTCGGGCGAAGCGATGGTCCTCGCAGATGTTTCGCCAAAGCTTACCGCCACTTCCTCACCGGGCTCCGCTTTTCCCCAGATTTGTGCTGTAGGCGTCTGTAGCACCATATGATCGGAGATCAGCGGCGGCAGCACGACGGCGGACTGGAGCGTCATGGCTCCGTAAAGTGCAAGCCATGCGATGAACGTTGCCCGCTTCATCGTGCGTTCACCCCGTTAAGGTGAATGCGAACCAGATGGAGATGGTTGTCGCTCCCTCCGAGTTCACACAATCCGCAGCGACCGGGAAGCGCCGCCAGCGCGTCGAGGTCGGCTTCGGGAAAACGCCTCTCCAGCGCTTCCCACAAATAGGGGGACCAGCGTCCACCGGTCTCCATCCATTCGGAAGCGCAGAGCCATGCGTCATTGGCCCCCCCCGGAGTCACGCCGAAGTTCCCTAGTTGAGCGCCCATTTCGGGAACCGCAATCTGTTCGGTGTCGCGGAGAAGACAGCGGCGGTCCGGGTCCACCTCGGCAATCAGAAGCGGCGCCCGGTGTCGTACGATATGGTCGTTGTTCAAGCCGCGTCGGGTATACGCGAGAAAGAGGCGGTCCTCCAGCACAAACCAGTGCTGCTGTGTGTCGTAGGACTCAAGCTCGCTCCCGTCATCGAAGCACCAGGGGATGGGGGCGGCGAAGTCAATTCCGTTCTGCGAGAAGCTTAGGTAGGCTTTTTCGCCATTGCGCAAGGTTAGCCAGTAGCCGCCTCCCGCCGCGGCGAGCGACGGTTCTCCAAAGCCGCGATACGCCGAGGTTTCGAGGGGAAGACCTTTCCTGATCACGGTGAGCGTCTGGCCGTCGAATCGGCATCGCAAGACGCGCACGGAGGTCGCGGCGTGCGTCATCCGGCTGAGTCCCGCGCTGGATTCGAAGCTTTTATAGTAAATCGGCAGAAGGAGGTCGCCGTCCGGTAGCTCAATCCACTGAGCGCATCCCGCGCCGGAGCAGAAGAAGGCGTCTGGATCTCCCATCTCCAGAATCAAAGGGGGAAGCCAGTGGCCGCTGTCCGGATCGTAAACCGAATAGGCGGTCTCCCTCGGGCGCGGAGGCGGCATCAGCTTGCCGTCGATATATCGGCAGGTGTGTCCGATACCGATAACCTTTCCGCTGGCGTGATGCCACTGGGGTGTAAAGTCGGAGATCACCACGGTTCTCCCTTCGCCTTCCGACCATGATTTCAGCGCGTCAATCCTTTGAGGAGCCGACCACGTTTTTCCGCGGTCCGCGCTCTTCATCATGGAGAGATCCGTAAAGATATCCCACGTATCTTCGCTCGTTCCCATGATGCACCGCTGAAGCGTCAGGATCATTTCGCCGGACCAATCAGAGGGATGAATCAGGCAGCAGCGGGCATGGACCCAGCAGGAATTCCGGTCATACCCCTTCCCGATCACTTTTCTCTCCAGAGCAGGGAGGGGCGCTCCTGATCTGACAGGGTGGGGGAGGCCTGCGGTCAGGCTACTGGTTCCTTTCATAAATAACAGATGCTGGAAAATAATCGGATGCCTCTTCGCGGTTGAGGGATTCAATATGCCCGTCCATGAAGGCGACGTTCATGCGCCCGAAGTGACGGAGCTGAACGCCGTCGGTGCTTTTGTTGATGTTCACCCGGAAAGTCTCCGACCGGACCCCGGGCCTGATGAATGCCAGTGTGGCGCTATCGGCCAGCAGGATATGCTTTGCCGGTTCGGCTACCGCCGCAAATCTCAGCTCGTACTCCTGCCCGCCGCCCTTGGGTTGAAGGGGCGCTCCGTTCGCGTCGATCATGTTAAAGCCATACGTATTGCGGTACCATCCGGTATGATCGACCGGGTAGAGATCGGCTCCGGCGGGGCAGCGAAGCGTTTCCTTGGCCGTATACTTTCGCAGCACGACGGTGTCCCCCCAAATGCGGACATTGGGGAGATTGTCTCCACGGGCCCAACTCCGGAAGACGCCGCTATTTTCCGCTACCAGCAGGTGCACCGCGGCGGACGCACCTCGCAGCCTTCCGACGCACTGTGCATTCAAGCGGCCTTCCCGAAGCCGGTTCAGCCCCGAGAAGCCAAGCGCCATCAAAGAGGCAATGATTGCGATGGCAATCAGAAGCTCAATGAGCGAGAAGGCTTTGGGATTCGTCTTCACGGAGGGAAACGTTGATTAGCGATTGAGTGTAACGCCGGACCACCGCCGACGGAATGGCAGGCTCCCGCCGAGGAGACCAATGCCGATCAGCAGAGCGGCGGTCGTGGAGGGTTCGGGGATGGCGGTAAGGCGGACATCGTCAATGTGCCAGTTCACGCCGGGGTTCGTCCCGGAAGTGGAAAGAAAGAGAAGCTGATCAAGCGCCTGAATATTCTGGGCGAAGTAAAGAGGGCCTGTGCTCCCGGTGTGGCCGCTGTCGAGATCGTTGATAACCAGTTCATAGGTCTGTTCGCTCAGATTGACATTGATGGAGAACTCATACCAGACATTCGCCACCAACGCCGCGCCCAGCGGGTTGACCGAGTTCGTGGGAGTTCCTGATCCGGGGCCGTTCGGGCGGGTTAAGACCAGAACCGAACCATTGCTGGCAATGCGGATGTTCACCGGGTTGTTGGCGCTCGAAAG
>JBEBWR010000230.1:0-5210 GCA_040392045.1 Chthoniobacter flavus
CGGCAGGTTGCCGCGACGGCGTGCTGCTGCTCACGCTGAGTCAGGAGCGGCAGAAACTCTTTGAAATCTACGACCGCATTGCCATGGGGGGCATTGGCCATCCCGGCGATATTGAGCGGCTGCGGATGCTTGCCATTGAGGTGACGAGCGCGGAGGGCTTTAACCGCTCGGCGCTCGATGTCTCGCTGCGGCGGCTGGTGAGCTACTCGCTCAGCCCGACGCTGAAGGCGGCGTTTGAGCAGCTCTATGGAGCGCCGTACCTCGCGCGCCTGCTCTTTGCGGAGATGGGGCGTACGGGGGAGGGCGATCTTTTCATCCGCGTGGAGTACGACGGAGCGTTTCATACGAATGGTCGTCCGGGGCATCTTCTGCCTTACGCCGTGCTTTCCGGGAACGCCCGGGCGGGCGCGGCGATGGAGCGCTATCTGGCGGAGCACGATCCCGGCGGGCTTTCGCCGGATGAACTCTACGATCTCGCGCTGGATACGTGGGTCGTCGGGCATCTCACGGCGCAAAGCAGCAGTGATGCGTCGCCGACGCGCCGGGAGATCGACGCGGGGCGCGAGCAGTGCCTTGCGTCGGCGAATGTGGAGGCGGCTTTTCTCGACCGCCATAGCCGCTCTTCCACGACGTACCTCACGGTGGAGGGACGCCCCTCCAGCGCGATCCCGCGGATTGAGGCGGGGGTATAGGAAAAGCTTGGAGCGTGGCGACACGCTCCGGGGAAAGAGTCTGTGCTGAATGGAGTCGGCACAGAGAGGGAGGAAGCCCGTAGCGCTGCCAGCTGCCGCGCTGCGGGCTTCATGTTTTTTTACGCCGCGAGTCGCCGACGGAACGCGTAGCCGAGGGCTGCTCCCGCGCCGATGAGGACAAAGGTGGAGGGCTCGGGGATGGCTTGCTGATAGGCGAGGTTTCCGAGGATTTCGTGGACTCGCGTGGTCGGGTGGGTGTTATCCCAGAAGACGTGGTCCTCCCAGTTCTCCACGACGGTGCTTTCGTTATTGTCGGCAAAGAGAAATGCGGCGGTGTCCACCTCGGTGAACCCGTACTCCTCAGGGTTCCCGAGAATGTCGTTGAAGACGGAGTAGACGTCGAGCTCGATGATCAGCGCATCCTCCAGGTCCAGAGCGGCAAGCTCAAGGGAGAGCTTCATGTTGAACATTTCGGCAAAATCATTGGCCAGCTCTTCAAATTCGGTGCCGATGAAATTCGGCTTGAAGCCCAGTGCCGGAAGGTTTGGCACGACAAAGCTTCTGCCGTTCATGGCGTAAAGATTGCTGACGGCCTGCGCGACATTGGCGGCTGCGGTGGAGGTCGCAGTTTCGATATCTCCCCGGCTGGTGTTTTCTACCCAGTCGATCGCGTCGTTTCCTCCGCTCCAGACGGTGAAAAGGGTGGTGGAGGCGTAACCGGCCAATGTCTGCCCGCCGTATTGACCGACCTGATCCAACAGGTTGGGACCGAACAGGATGAATTGATTGCCGGTGCCGGAGGTGGTTCCGGCCCATGCGAAGTTGGTCCCGAGATTCGCTCCATTGTCATTTCTGCCAAGATCGACGGGCGTTGTGGCGGAGGGGCCGCCAAGGACTTTTGCATTGAGGTACTCCACCCATGTCGGCCCATTGGACCAACGTCCCGAAGCGGGTTCCCCCGTGGCTTCGTCGAAGTCGTAGTAGACATCGTCATAGCCTACTTCGTTCATATCGACGCCGAAGAAGCGGGCCGCCTCAACGGTATTTCCCCGGTCCGTGAGGCTATCGCCGAATGCAACGACGTGGGTATACCCCTGAGAGTATGCTGTGGCTGCGATGCAGAGGGAAGCTGTCGTAACGAGAGCACGGAGCGCAGTGGTGTGAAGCATAACTGCGCTGAAGCAGGTATGATGCCCGAAAAGGGATTTTTTCGGGCATCGGGGTTTACCTGCCTATGCTTTCGGGTAACGTGCGGCGCGGTACTCACACGCGAAGGCCGGGCCGTCGTACCCGCTCTCCATTGGGAGGTCGGCGAGGAGGACTTCGCGGTCATTCTCCAGCCATGAGAGGCGGGCGGCGAGCGCGGCAAGCTCGGCTTCGATGAGGGCGTTGGGTAATACCGGCGGAGTCTCCGTTTCCCCCGAAAGGAAGGGGAGGACGCTTGTCAGAAACGCTCGGTAGAGGTTGGCGGGAGCGGCCTGGAGCTGTGCGACGGTGGTGTTGGAAAGGATGGTGAGGTGAAAGGGCATCCACTTCGCCTGTTTACCGATGGCGAGGAAGGCGGCGCGGCCGTCTGCCCAGCGGAGGACGATGCGGCGCTGGCCATGCGTGCCCAGATGCTGCGCGGAGATGACGCCGGGCCCGATGATGGCGCAGGCCATGGAGTAGGCGTGGATACCGTAATTATACTCATCGACGGCGCAGCCGCCGAAGACGGTGTGCGCGGGGGCGTCGGCTCCGGCATTCCATGCGACGACTTCGTCGCAGAAACGCAGGGAGGAGCCGCCGGTGATGCGGCGGCCTTCGGCTGCCCAGCGCGCGATGGTTTCCAGATCGGCTCGATTGCCCGCGAGGGGTTTGTCGATGAGCACGGATTTCCCGGCCTCGACGAAGGGCCGCGCTGTCTCCACGTGGCGTGACCAGTCGCAGCTATGGATGATGACGCCATCGACGAGCGGCAGCAGCGCCTCGGGGGAGGCAGAGACGGTGGGGATGCCGTGCGTCTGCGCGAACTGCTCCGCGTAGCCGGGGGGATGGATGTCGCCGCGGTCGGTGATGGCGACGACTTCGTGCCCCAACTCACGGAGGATGGGGAGGAAGGATTGGGGATGCGACGTGTCGAGGTCGATGAGTCCGATCTTCATGCCATTTTCTCCAGGGTTTCTTTGGTGACTTCGTGGATCAGCGGTTTGCCAGCGAGGTGTGCTTCGATTTCGTCGGCGACGTAGGTGCCGATCCGGAAACGGTTCTCGGCGATGACTCCGGCGATGTGGGGCGTGAGCAGGACGTTGGGCAGGGTGCGGTAGGGGTGGTCGAGCTCGACGGGTTCGTGCTCGCAGCGGTCGACGCAGGCGATAAAACGGCCTTTGCGCAGTTCGGCGATAAATTCGTTCTCGACGATCTGGATGCTTCCCGCCGTGTTGATAAAGAGGCTGCCGGGCTGGAGGGCGGCGAAGTGTTCACCACGGAGCATGCCGCGGGTTCCTTCGTTCGTCGGGGCGTTCAGGCTGACGGCGCGGGAGGTGGCGAAGAGCTCCTCCAGCGTGTCGACCTTGACGGCGCCCATCGCGGCGGCGGCTTCGGCGGAGAGGTAGGGGTCGTAGATGGCCACTTCGCAGGTGAACTGCTGGAGCAGTCGGGTGAGCTGTCGTCCGATATGGCCCGCGCCGATGATGCCGATGCGCTGCTGGTAGATCTCAAACGCTCCACCGAACGCACTTTTCGGCTCGGCCCAGAAGCCGGCCTCTGTGCCCTTGCCAAACCACGGGACGCGCTTGGAGCAGGTGAGGATCAGGCCAAGGCAGAACTCGGCCACGCCGTAGGCGATCGCGGCGGCGCTGCTGGTGACCTGTACGCCGCGCTCCCAGAGCGCGTCGGTGACGACGGGGCGCACGCTGCCTGCGCCGTGGCAAAGCAGCTTGAGACGCGGGGCGGCGGCGATCACGTCGGCGTCGAAAGGAGCGGTACCCCATGAGGAGACGACGATATCGGCGTCGCCGATGTGATCGAGGAGGAACGCTTTATCGATCACGTCGTCGGGGTTGGTGTTCGACAGATTACCCATCGCGTGGAGGCGCTTGAGATCGATGGGAGAGAGGATGGCGGAGTAAAATCCGCGGCTGACCGCGAGGAGGATGTTGGGTTTCATGTTTTACAAGGTGGAAAGAGGTTCGGTGACTTGCGCTGGAGTGGAGGAGGCGGACTCCGGAAGGACGATCCGGCCCCGGAGCAGGGCGGGGGCTTTGGGGAGCGGCTGGCGGGCGAGCTTGAGGTGGAGCCGCCGCGCGAGCTCTTCCGCGAGCGCGCGGAGGGGAAGCTCGTAGCGGATGACGGGGAGGCCGAAGTGATACGGCAGACCGGCGGTGGTGAGGCTCAGGAGGGTGAGGTCCGGGCCAAGGCCACGTCGCAGGAGAGCGGTGACGATGCCTTTCGTCATGATGTCGTCGGCGACGAGCAGGGCGTCGGGTGTTTCCGTACGACGGGCGGTGGACCATTCATCGGCGAGGGCGTCGAGGAGCGTGGCCGCGCCGCTTTCTACGTCGGGATTCTGCTCGCGCACGTAGACTTCCCGGATGGATGCACGCAGGAAGCGTTGCTTTTTGGCGGCGCTATAAAAGGCTTCGTCCTCTGCCGGAAAATGCTCCAGCAGTGCGCCTTTGCGGATCAGGATGACTCGGCGGCACCCACGTCGTGCCAGCTCGGCCATAGCGTCGTGGTAAAAGGCGATGCGGTCAAAGGCGGCGTCCGCGCCGTACTCCAACCGGGCGGCGTGGACGGTGGGGCGCTCCCACTCGGGGCGGGTCCCGGGTAGGCGGCTCAGGTGCATCTGAAGCTCTACGAAGCCTGCGGGATTGACTGCTGCCAGTTCTTCATGCAGCCGCGTCAGACCCTCACGGAAGGTGGCGGGATCGTTCACCATCAGGGCGAAGAGGTTCTCAAAGAGATGCAGCCGGTAGCCGAGGGCCTCCAGCGCGCGTTCCATCTCGCTGACAAAAAGACGGGGGAAGACGTTGCGCTCCAGCTTGAGGTTCCAGCCGGTGGCCAGACCGACGGTGCGCGGCGACGCGGTTTCGCGAACGTAGGTTCCCAGCCGGGGGCGGCGGTCGAGAAGGCCGCGCGCGGCTAATGCGGCAAGCGCCCGCTGGACGGACCGGAGGTCCGCGCCGCTCTCTTCTGCCAGCTCGGCGGTGGTGGGAAGGCGATCTCCGGGCTTCCAGCGTCCTGATTGAAGCGCGGCGAGGAGCTGGGCTTCGATGTCGGTGGAAGTGGAAGGTTGTTTATTCATTATTTCTGATTTTATCATGAAATAATTAAATCAATCGCCATTTTTTGCGATTTTTATGATTATTTCATTGTCGGCTTCGGTGCAAGTAAAAACGCGGCACAGGAGAGGTTTCTCCCATGCCGCGTTTCTCGAGGGAAGTTACAATACGATGGCCTTGGCGCTGTGGATGTCCTCGTTGGCCAGCAGGGCGTCGAGGACGGTCTGCTTCGGCGGGGTGTCGAGGTTCAGGATGG
>JBEBWR010000231.1:0-5210 GCA_040392045.1 Chthoniobacter flavus
TTGGTGAAAGTCCCGTTCACCGAGTTCAGACCGATGGCTCCATAGAGCAGAAGGTTGCCGCCAGAGCCTACGTGAAACTTTAAGGTCGAGTCGGCAGCCGGTGCAATCTTGAGATCAATCGTGAAGGTGGCCGTCGTGTTCCCTTCCACGGTGAGGTGGTCAGCGATCGTCAGGTACGAGTTGTTGGTACTTCCGAGAAGGAAGCCATTTCCTCCCGGAGCAATCCGGATGGAGGTAGGAGTCCGATTACCGCTTAACGTCAGATTACCCGCAGAGGTATTCACCAGAATATCGTTCCCATTGAGGCCTGCATTGGGGCTATAGTTCCGGTAGTCGCTGAACTCATTATTGTTGGCGCCTGTCCATTCGATTTCTTCTGCTTTGAGGCTCCCGATAGTGGGAAGCAGAGCGACGAGTGCCCATTTCAACACGGTTCTTGAAGAATAGCACGGGAGGATGTGGGGTGTTTTCATAATCAATGGCGTTCGATAGGTTATGAGAGAGATGGAAAACTATTCTTGAGAATTCAGGAGGCGTGCTGACGGATGGACAGAGTCCACTCCTGCGTCGTTTCCTCACAAGAAGAGGGCTTCAGGCGAAGCGCCCCCTCCGCGGCCTCTACAATCTCGCAAGGCAAGGATGACAAAATCGTTAGCGCCGATGGAGCGGGTAAGGCCAACAGAACGCCTTCCGGTGATTCTCCTTCCAGCGTGATAGATAAATCGCCTTCTCCAGCAGACCGTGTTCGCGCTACCGTTAGCAGTGTCTGTTCTTCGATAACGGCGAGGGGAGGCGCTATTAGCTTGCCCCTTCCCTCCGCAAAAAGAATCTCGGGATGATCCGTCTCCCGGCAGTAGGAGGAATATGGCATAGGGATAGTCTGCGGGGTAATCTGGGGGAGGGTGGCCATGCGCATTCGGGGTGCGCTTTATGTGTTATCAGTTTTTCTCCTTCAGTCGGAATCGCTAAAGCTGTTGAACACTTGCCTGTTTCTGCGATTGGGCAGCGCTTTCGGGTTCTCTGTTATCCTTTGTTATCAAAGTCCCATATCCGCCTGCGGCTTTACCATAGAGTTGACGCTCTCTCCCGGTTGCGCATAATGATGAGGGCGATGATCAGATCCATTAATGAATTGCATCATAAAGGAAGGCACAGCTTCCAAAGAGGGACGGATTTCCCCTTTTGGACTTTCAGTTGGCTTCAGCAGGGTGGCTTCGAGCTCTGTTTCGGGGATAGAAGGACATTCATCGGAGCCCCGGCATTTGTCATCCGCCGTCCCAACATTCCTTACGCCCTCACCACCCCCGCAACCGGTCCGGGTACACGCGAACTCTTTGCGTTATTTGTTGCTTCAGAAGACCTTATGCCGCTCTTGTCATGGCCGTTCATTGAGGATGGCCACGTTGTCATTCGGGTAGAGGACGTGTCGGCAAGAAAGGAGATTGTGAAAAGTCTCCATCAGGCCCTGGATGATTGGACGGGCTTTCACAACCACAAAGAGCAGCTTGCCTTGAATAGCCTCAAGCGTGCTTTGATTCTTTTGGCTCCGTTTAATCCGCAACGTGCTCACCTTCTGCGGGACGCTCGTATTAACACAGCACTGGAGTACCTGCGTGCACATTATGCGGAGAAGATTGATGTCTCAAAACTGGCCCGTTTATGCGGGCTTTCGCCGTCGCATTTCGCTCACCTTTTCCGCGCCGAGATGCAACTTACGCCAAAGCAGCAACTCGAGATCCTTCGGCTGGATCGCGCAGCGGAACGCCTGGTATTCTCCAGCGACCCCATTGAAGAAATTGCGTACGAAGTTGGCTTTGAAAGCGCCGCCCACTTTTCCAGGCGGTTCAAGAATCGCTTCCGGATCGCTCCCCGTTTCTATCGTGAGAGCCGCTGGCATGCCGGTGCTGCTCCCGCCCGTTCATAGTGTACCCTTTTTCGGGATTTCTTCTGGAATAGAAGACATTGGTATTTCGTCGCGCAATCTATCAATATTTTTGGTCTTGGTAGTCGTGCGTTGGCGAACTGCTGCCGTCCGCATAATTTAGACCGTTACCCTGCGGCAGCGAAATGCTCAACGGACCTGGATTGATTCCAACAGGACTGCCGGATTAAAATTGTTGAGTGAAGGTCGTGATAAAGGTTACAAGGTACCGATGAATGACTCGCCATTTCATGAAATGGTCCACCCCTTCGAAACTGACCCGCGCGGCGGTACCCTTTCCACGGAGGCTGAAGCAGGCTTCTACCTCAAGGATTCAGGCGGCAATCAGGGTGAAGAATGGAAAATGGAATATTAATATTCCGCCGGGAGATTTCCGTCTTTACTATTTGAAAGGGCAGGTCCGGAGAGAATGAATCAGGCTATGGTCCCCCGAGAAATTACAAAGGCTAATGAGGAAGTCATCTTCCTTGGCAGCGAATTGAAGCGTCTGGTGATGGAGCGCCATCAGGAGGGGCGGTTGCTGTTGTCATTCGATGCGCCCCCCGGACGCTATCAGTTTTCGGTGATTGCCGATGCTACCCGTTTCTCTTGGGAAGAGCTTTACTTTCCTCTGAAGGACTACGGAAACAATGGAGACCTGACCGGGCCGTGGGATTTCGATCTTAGCCGCAATCATCAGCCGCTGATTCCATCCTACGAAATCGTGCTCAATGGGGAGCGAATCGGGCTCTGGAATTTTCAACGGGTCAGCCTTGAAGACATTGAAAATAAGCGCTTCAGGGGTCGGTTTGCCTTCCAGATCAAGGAGGCAGGACAGCATCAGCTGGAACTGCTGCCTTACCGCAATTTTTCCATCGACTGGTTGAGCGCGAACCTGGAACGGGATTGGGAAGTCGAAGACTGGACACCACTGAGGGGCCAGCAAAGCGGTGCCGTTCCTCCATGGGAAACGCTTCACGAAGGGCTGGAGAACAGTCATGCGCTTTACAAAGCACCCTTGCTTAAAGCATTCAGCGAAGTCTGTGCGAACTCCAGCCATACAACCAATGATCTGCCAACGCTAATCGCCGCATGGAAACTTTCGAGGCAAAGCGAAGGGCTTGAATTGGCCCTAAAGAACATTGACAGGATCGTCGCCTTAAAGCATTGGGGGAACCCGGATCCGAACGGCTACGGACACGATGGCGATATGGAGGCCGCCCTCATGATCCGTTCGCTGGCATGGGCCCAGGAAGTCATCCCTACGGAACTGGGCACAGAACGGCGTCAGGCTATTCTCCATAAATTGGCTCTCCAAGGAGAACGTTTCGTGACTCAAGCTCTGCTGACCAGAGACTACTGGGGCGGCTCCTTGTTGCAGGATCACGGTTGGCGCTCCATGCTGCGCTTTGGTACGGCAACGCTTTATCTGCTTGACCTCCTTCCTGAAGCCCGTCGGTGGGAGCAGTTTATAATGCCCCGCATTTTCCAGGCATTCAAAGCGATGCCTCCGGATGGAGTCATCCCGGCAAGTTCGTACGGAAATCTGGACCTCTATCTTCATGATCTCGTGCCTTTTCGCAGTGCGTTATTGGCGCGGGGCGGAGTCGACGTTCTGAAACAAACGCGGTTTCAGAAAATTGTGGACTATATCCGGACGGTGATGCGCGGGGAGGGCAAGGTGTTAACCGAAGTCGGGATTCAGAAAGCATTCAGGGTGGGAGGAATCGCTTTTCTCAATACCATCGCCTCAATCGAAAAGGATCGCCGGACGGCGAAGCTCTCCCGGCAGATTCTCTTAAGCAGTGTTCCTAATGAGGCGTGGGGGCTGGTGAAGCCGGATATCTATCGCCAAGGCATACTCTTCGGGCTCCTCTCGTATGACCCATCGGTGGTGCCTATGGAGGAGAGCGGAACCGGATCACCATTGGTTCACTTCGAAGATAGCGGACTGGTGCACTACTATGACGAAGCGAGAGACCTCACGTTGGCGGTACGATGCGGTCCCTTGAATGGACACAATGCTTATCGGTTTGCCAAGGGGCCATGCGACAGAGCCGATTCCGTCCCTGGTGCCGGGCATTTTGCGGTTTATCTGAAAGGCGAAGAACTGCTTTGCACGCCGGAGTTTGGTTATCGGATGCGGTCCTTTCAGCGCTCCTGTCTTTTAATAGATCAGCAAGGGCAATACGGCGATATCGGCTATCCGATGGCCATCCCGTCCAAACAATATCGGGGCGAAGAAATCGAAAGCGTCTCCTTCGATGAGCAGAAGAAATATGGGAGGATTCGCCTACAACTCGCTCAAGCCTACCCCGATTCGGCAGGTCTCATTAGTTATACGCGAGAATTTCTGGTGGGCCCCGACAGCGTACTGAGATGTCGGGATGCCGTTCTGCTGGCCCAGCCGAGGCGCCTAAGCTGGCTTTTCCATGCCCAACGCGAGAAGGGAATACGGCTTGAGGGCCTCACCGGAGTCATTGGAAAAACGGAGACGTTACAGATTCATCCGGAACCGATAGATCTATGCCTGCGCGGCAGCATTGCAGAGACTGGAATTGTCTGGAGCTATGCCAGTCCTAGCCATCGGGCTCCCGTCGATCACCTCCGCTACGATTCAAAAGAGGCAGTGAGGCATGCGGTCGTTGATTTTGTGATAACTCCAGGATCAATCGGGAGCAGCTTTCCCAATTAGCAAGGGAAAGGTTGGGACGAGCCGGAAGCTGGTTTGCAGCCGTAGCCCGTTCGAGGCCCAATTCTTCAGCCCATTGCACGCAAATCCACCGGACTTTCACGCGGAGACAATTTATAAGGAGCGTTTCCAGAACCTCGGGCCGCAGGGATCGCATGCCTTCCATGATGTTCCGAGCCTCTTCCAAGCCTTGGCTGATTCCCATTCCTATGCTGCGCTCATGAGGGTTGCACTTGAAACACCCAGGCATTTTGACGGGGGATAGACCAAAAAATCGGCTCTCGAAACATTTCCCGTCACCGCCGGATTGAGAAGGGACTCTACAGAGTAAAAGTTCCCACTAATTTCCTACGTTTTGACCCTTACGCATGCGGTCGATACGGGTCAAAACGAAACCACCCCGCAGGAAAGAGTTTGGTTCGGATCTTTGTAAACGCTCGATAATAGGCCGCTTATGGAGACGAACCGGCGAGGCGAGAGTTCGCAGTTTACAAATTTGCGGCACGTATTCGAGGCGGTTGCGCAAGCAACCCGTGCGGCAGCACGAAAGTAGTCCAGACGAAGTCTGGTGGCGGAGGGGGCGGGATTCGAACCCGC
>JBEBWR010000232.1:0-5166 GCA_040392045.1 Chthoniobacter flavus
CGGAGTTTGCCCGCTATGTGGTCTTCAAGGGGTCCATCGCGGTGAACGGCATCAGCCTCACCGTGGCCGACGTTTCCGACGATTGCTTCGCTCTCTGCATCATCCCGCACACGCTGGCTGCGACGAATCTGCACGCGCTCCGCCCGGGCGACACGGTGAATCTGGAGTTCGACCTTCTGGCAAAGTACATGGAGCGGCTCATCCGGAAGTGACCTGCCCGACATTCCCTGGTCTTGACTCCTGCCGCGGGACGGGGGACATTCCCGGCATGTCCTATGCTACGCAGCAGAAAACCCTTCTCCGCCGGGTCATCGGGCAATCCGAGCGCCCCCTGACGGCGATGGAGATCCTTGCGGAAGCACAGAAAGAACTGCCCTCTCTGGGCATGGCGACGGTCTATCGCGCCCTCAAGCAGTTCCAGCAGAAAGGCGAAGTCCGGGCGGTGGAGATCCCCGGCGCCACGCCGCATTACGAACCGGCCGATCGGCATCACCACCATTTCTTCCTCTGTCAGCAATGTCAGAAGCTCTTCAACCTGCTGGGCTGCGTTCAGGGGATCAACAGCCTCGCCCCGCGCCGCTTCAAGGTGCGCCGTCACGAGATTGTTCTCTACGGCGAATGCAACGACTGCCTGGAACCCGCGTAGCCGCATAGGTTTTTCCGGGTCCTGCGCCTTCTCAGCGCCGAAAATCATTCGGCGATGAAAATGATAATTGACTTTCATGTGTCGGTTTCGTTGAATTTGATTCTGATTTCTCAAAATTAATTAAACGACAACCAGACAACCATGAAATCCAAACTCCTTCTGATGGCGATAGCCAGCAGCGTCGGGCTCCTCTTCACCGCCACGCCGACCCACGCTCAGCTTTATTATACCGATGGGCATGCCGACATTGGAATCGGATATGAAGACGGAGAATTGCATCCGCACTGGCATGGGAACACGTCGGGGGGGAGTGCCTGGAATCTGCCGCAAGGCGAATACGACTCGGATGAAGTCGTTGCCGTCATTTTCAACACCCGTAATTCCGCCAACGGGTCCGCCAATTATCTGGGCGTGCCGACCGGCACTCCGGTCTATGTGGCCGGATTGATTAACGTCCAACCGTGGCTCGGCTTTGGCGCGGAGGAATTAAATCCTCTGGAGTGGGTAGGGGATATCACCATCACGCTGACCGGATGGACTACTCCCGACGGCGGTGAATTCGCCCTCTATACCACCAATGGCGCGGGCACCAGTACCACGGACGTCTACCTCTCTTCCTACGATCCCGATACGGCTGACGCATGGGGATTGGGTAGCAACGTTTTCGGTATCGGTGTCGGGGGGCACGATCACTACCAGTTCGGATTCACCGCTCCGGGGTACTACGAATTGACGCTCGAATTTTCCGGCGAGCACGCGACGGATGGACTGGTCAGCGGCTCCGGAACCTTCGGTTTTCAAGTGATACCCGAGCCCTCGATCGGGATTTTAGCCGGAATCGGTCTGGCGGGTCTTGTCGTTCTGCGCCGGTTCCGACGCAGAGGTTGAGCGTCGCGTTTTCATCTCAAGTTTATCGCTAACACATGGCTTCTTCTATTTCTTTCGGGGCTCTTCGGGCGGCGATCGTTGCTCTGTCACTGCTCTTTGGGGTTTCGACATCGGCCAAAGCCCAAACTTATGGGTACACTTCCGGCCACGGCGATTTCCGCGTGTCTTATGACGCGGTAAATAAAGAGTTCCTGCCGCATATCCATCTCGATGGCGGGGCGACTTACGCGGCGGATCAGGTGGTCATCCAAACGGACGTTGCAAGAACGACTCTTGCAACCAATCCGGCCTCCGTCACAAGCTTCGCGGGGATGCTCGGGATCGGCGCGGGTGAGCAAATCTGGGTTCTCGGGGGATCGGGGGTCGGACCGTATCTGGGATTCTCAGGCGAAGGATTGAATGCGGCGGATTGGACACATACGTTCCCCAATCCTTATACCGGCGATCCGTTTTCGGGTGCCGCCATTCACCTCGAACTGACCGGATGGTCCATGCCCGAAGGGGGCGAGTTTGGCGTTTATTCCACCAGTGGGCTACCTGCCACCTGGGGTAACCGGTCGACGGGAGAGGTCATTTTTTCGACCTACGATCCGGGCTTCACGCTCAATAACAACAAGCTCAGCGTTATTGTCGATGATCACACCCATTACGCTTTCGGGTTTACCAAGCCGGGAGACTACTATCTCGAATTCACTTTTTCCAGCGTCTATCAGGGAACGGAATCTATCTCCACTCCGGCGACCTTCCATTTTCAGGTCATTCCTGAGCCGTCCAGTGCTTTGCTGATCGTGGGCGTCGGACTCGGCTTGGCCGCGTTCCGGTTTCGGCGGCGGTTTTCTGAAAGAAAGAACGGCCTGATGGGCGCGCACGTTCTGGCAGTTACGGCTCTCGTATTGGCTCTGGCGACGCCTCCGGCCCAAGCCGAGGAGCCCGAAGAACCTGAGGAGCCTTTCTATTACACCAGCGGTCACGCCGACATCCGGCCCGGTGCATACGATCCGGGAACCCAACAATTCCAGCCAAACTGGCATTTTGACGGGGGAGTTGCCCCGCAGGAAGTTTATGCGCCCGATGAAGCTATCGCTGTCATTGCGGGAAGCCGCTCGGCGCCCAATGGGGGTCTGGCATCTGCCACGGAGATTTTTGGCTTATTGAATGGGCCGATCTATATCGCTGGTTCAAGCGCTTACCAGCCCAACCTGGGATTTTCCACCGGAGATTTGAATGCCGCTGATTGGGAAGAGATCGACTTCGGGGGGATCGGATTTCCTGCGGTGACCGCTACGTTGACGAACTGGAGCGGCCCCGGGGAGTTTGCCCTCTATTCCACCAATCTCGCAGGCACCGAATTTATCGATATCTACTTCTCCAGCCTGAATCCGGGGCTGACCAACTATGACAATACGTTGGAAATCATCATCCCGGGTCATGACCATTACACATGGGGTTTCTCCGCGCCGGGATATTATGAACTGGAAATCACCTGGGAGGGAACCCACGTCACCGATGGCTTTATTTCCACAACGGCGGTCTATGGATTTCACGTCATTCCTGAACCGTCGGTCCTCTGGCTCTCCGCAATCGCGCTCGTTGGCTTTGCGTGGCGCCGAATCCGTCAGCGCACGGTATGTTAGAGGTAAGCCTTCCATCCCGCTCCCCGTCCTCCACAACAGGGGCGTTTACTTCACTGGAGGTATTGGCGGCATGCGCGATTACCGTCGTACTGGCGGCGCTCCTGATTCCCTTGGCGGGAGGGGCTCGGATGAACGCCAACCGTACATCCTGTCTGTCGAATCAACGCCAGATTGGCTTGGCGATATTGATGTATGCCGGGGAACATCATGGGAACCTGCCCGCGACGACGCATTCAACCGGCGTTCGCTATAATCGGAGGACGGAGGAGTGGAGCAATCAGGAAGCGTGGATCAATCAGATCGCTCCTTATGTGAATGACGTGGACAAAATTCGCGTCTGTCCGGCTGAGCCTCCCGAGCGGCAAAAAGCCATTCTGGAAAAGACACGGAGCATGGAAAAGGCCACGAGCTACGTGCTCAATGAGCTGGTCTTTGATCTGCCGGACCCGGAGCTTGCCCGCATCGACCCGGCTAATCCGGTCTTCTACAACAATACCTTTCGCATTCCCTATCCCGCGCGTACGGCGATGATGTTTATCCTGAGCGAGGATAAGCCCATCACCGCCACCTGGGATCACGCGCATTGCTCCGAGTGGACCCGCTGGCAATTCGTTTGCAACGACATTGAGGTGGATCGCCATCGGGTCGGGAAGCGTTCGGCTGACCGGACCAAGGGCTCGACCAACATCCTTTATGCGGACGGTCACGCGGTCAATATCTCCGCCGCCGCGCTCAAGAAGATCGTCGATTCCGGGATCAATCCGGCGATTGTTCCCACCCGGCCCTGAAGACGGCGACGACTTACCGATCGCCGCAGCGACCGGCACGCCCGATCCATTCGCCGGGGGCACGGTCGAGGAAACGCCGCGCCATGAGCTTGATGCCATCGGCGTCGGGATGCAGCTCATCGGGCATGGTCGCTTCGTCGCCCGGCCCGATGATTTCCAGTCCGCAGAGGTAATGGAGGTGGCGGTCCCCGGCGGACTGAAAAGTGGCGACGATTTCCGTCAATTCGCGGCGCATGGTTTGCAGCGCGAGGGTGCACGGCGGCTCTTCCTGTGTCTCGCGGGGCGGGCTCAGGATCGGCGAGATGATGAGCAGCGGCGTCTCGGGATGGCCGTCGCGGACGGTCATCAGAAACCCTTCCACTGCGGGACGCCACGTGCGCGCCGAATAGGAGCCGACCGCCGTATTGATCCCGAGGCAGAGACTGATCCGGTCCGCCGCCATATCGCGGATGGTCCGGGCAACGATCTGGTCAAAGCGGCATTCTCCGCCGTAGCCCATGTTCCAGTGATTCCACCCCTGCTCCCGCGCGACGATGGCGGGCCAGGTAAAGGCGGGGGAGGCGGCTCCGCGACAATGGGTGATTGAGCTGCCGTGCGTGATCCAGAGCGGTTGGTCGGGCGTAGGCAGCAGCGCGGCGTCGCCGGTCAGCTCCACGGTGTGGATGGTGGTGGAGAGCTGCTGCGGGAAATAAATCTCGATCTCTTTCTCGCCGTCCGGCAGATCGGAGAAAACGACATCCTGCCGTCCTTCCTCGGTCACGGTTACCGTCCGGGCGCAACTGCCGTCGATGAAGAGATCAAAGAGCGCCTCGCCTTTGGCAAAGAAGGGGACGGTGACCTCTGGAGTTACGCTCAGGCGGATGCCCGAAGCGCGGGTGCGGAAATGCAGCCGGACACCTGAGGTGCAGACGACGCGCTTGAGCAGATCGGGATGGATCAGCGCGCGATCCTGATGGCGCAGCCGCCACGGGATCAGCCCGTCGGCGGTGGATTCCACGCTGACACAGCCTCGCAGGGCGCGGCGGATCTCAGCTTCCGAAAGAGAGGAGGAGAGGCTCATAGATAAAGGGGAGCGCCATCATGCGGCGGGGTCTCCCGGAGATCAATCTTCATCACGGGTAAAAAAGCGCCGCCGATGCCAGATCAGCCACGATACCGCCAGAAGCGCCCATGTCCATGCGCCATAGATATGGTGCGAGATCGTCAGCGA
>JBEBWR010000233.1:0-5163 GCA_040392045.1 Chthoniobacter flavus
GCGTGCTGGAAACATCGTGGGACGAACTGCTCGCGGATTGCTGAGAGGCGAAGAAAAGTTGACTTCCCCGCCGCAGGAGCGGTTCATAGTTCCAATGCGTTACTTCCTCCCGTCCTTTCTCGCGTTCCTTCCCCTGATCTCCCTTCATGCGGACGTCACGCTTCCGCCAATCATCTCCGACCACATGGTGCTCGCTCATCCGAAGGCCGCCATCTGGGGTAAAGCCGATCCGGGTGAGGAGGTCACCGTTGCGTTGGGCAAAACGACCGCCTCCACCAAAGCGGACGGGGAGGGGAGATGGCGCGTGGAGCTGGAGGGGCTGACCCCCGGAGAGACCGGCGAGCTGAAGGTCGCAGGAAAGAACACGCTGACCGTCCGCGATGTGCTCGTTGGCGAAGTCTGGGTCGCCTCCGGGCAGTCAAACATGACGTGGCAGCTCCAGCGCCTGAACGACGGCAAGGAAGAGATTGCCAAGGCGAATCATCCCGGTATCCGCATGTTTAATATCCGGTACTCCTCCGCCGCCAAGTCCGACGTCCCCGTCGAGGAGACTCCCGGCAAATGGGTCGTCTGCGAATCTTCGGCGGTAGAGAATTGGTCGGCCACCGGCTACTTCTTCGCCCGCAATCTGCACGAGCAGCTCCAGCGCCCCGTGGGGATCATCCATACCTCTCACGGCGGCACGCCCATTCAGGCGTGGACTCCAAAGGAGATCATTGAGGCCGACCCCGAGGTGGCTAGCTACGTCTTTGGCCAGTGGGACGAGATCGTGGCCGCCTATCCCAAGGCCAAGGAGGCGTACGACCGGAAGCTGGAGGAGTGGCAGAAAGCCGCCGAAACCGCCAAGGCCGAGGGAAAGCAGGAGCCCAGAAAGCCCCGGGCTCCCACGGCGCCGAACTCCCCGAAGGCTCCCTTCGTGCTCTATAATACGATGATTCACGGGGTTACCTCCTACACCATCGACGGCTTTGTCTGGTACCAGGGCGAGGCCAATACCGGGCGGGCGGATCTCTACCGTCGCCAGCTTCCCACGCTGATGAAGACCTGGCGCCAGCGGTGGAACGCTCCCGACGCGCCTTTCTTCATCGTACAGCTCGCCAATTACATGAAGCGTACCGAAGTGCCCGGCCCGTCGAAGTGGGCAGAGCTGCGCGACGCCCAGCGCGAAGCCGCCCTTGCCGATCACGCCAGCGGACTCGCCGTCGCCATCGACATCGGGGACGCCAGCACGATTCATCCGACCAACAAGCAGGAAGTGGGGCGACGCCTCGCCCTCCTCGCGCTGGAGAAAACGTACGGTAAGCAGATCGTCAGCAGCGGCCCCATTTTCCAGAAAGCGACGTTCGGCGACGGCGCGGCTCGTCTCACCTTCCGCCCCGAGAGCGTCAAGGGGATGCACGCCGCCGGAGGAGGAGCGCTTGCCGGGTTCACCCTCGCCGGAGATGATCGGGTCTTTCATCGGGCCGAGGCCACGATCGCGGACGATGGAAGCATCGTCGTGAAATCTGCGGCCGTTCCCCAGCCGGTCGCCATTCGTTATGGCTGGGCCAACAACCCCGAGGTCAATCTGGTGAACGAAGCGAATCTTCCCGCCTCGCCCTTCCGCAGCGATTCCTGGCCTGAGTAATACCAACTCCTCTTGAAAACCGGTCTTTCTCGCTTGTCCTTTTCAGTGAAGGCGGCGTTGTCGGATAAAGTCGCTATCGAAAGATAGCGCCTTTACCCTCCGCCTTGCCTTCACCGAAAATTCCTGCGCCATAAAGACCTGTTTTCAACTATCGTTGGTATAATCGGGCCGCCCGGGCAAAAAAAAGTGATCCGGGCCACACACGCGATCTTTTTGGTTTCGGCATCGCTGCCAAATAACCCCCTTTGGTATCAGAATCCCCTCTATCCCTCTGGAACGGATCGCGTCATGGCCCGGATCAACCCCCTAAATGAACACTACATGAAATTAACCCAAATCTGTGTTCGCAAAAGCGGTAACCATCGGACAAAGCAAGCACCAACGGGATCGACCCACATGAATGTTCCCCCCTTGCAGGGCGACCCCGTCAGCACTTCCTTATGGAGTGATAGACAGGGGGTTCATAAAGATGTTCAAAAAATCGCGAAAAAATTTTTCTTCCCGCCGGAGAAAGTGTCGGTAGCCTGAGCGAATGCTGGTTAAAACAATCGCCATTCTTACAAGCGGCGGAGATTCCCCGGGGATGAACCCCGCCGTCCGGGCCGTGGCAAAAACAGCCCTGAGAAAGGGTATCCGCGTCTTCGGGTTCTTTAACGGTTATCAGGGCATTCTGGATGACGACCTGATGGAGCTGAGCAATCGCTCACTTGCCGGAATGGTCGAGCGCGGCGGCACCTTTCTCCAGTCGAGCCGCTGCAAAGATTTCTACACCCCCGAGGGGCGCGCCAAGGGGATCAGAAAACTTGCGGATCACCGCATCGACGCCCTCGTCGTCATCGGCGGCGACGGCTCCCTGCGCGGCGCGCATGAGCTGAGCCAGCTCGGCGTCCCCGTCATCGGACTGCCCGGCACCATCGACAACGACATCTATGGTACCGAGACCGGCATCGGCGTGGATACCACGTCAAACACCATCGTCGAGATGATCGACAAGATCAAAGACACCGCCCGGTCGCACCGGCGCTGCTTCCTGATCGAAGTCATGGGTCGGAACTCCGGCTACCTCGCGCTCACCACCGCGATCACCACCGGGGCGGAAGTCGCCGTCATCCCCGAGTTCCGCTACAATATGGACCGGATCATCGGCGCGATGAACACCCGCTTCCGCAACCGGCTGAACGACACCATCATCCTCCTCGCCGAAGGCGTCTGCGACGCCGAGACCTTTGCCAACCGGATGCGCGAAGCCGGTGGCGACCACCTCATGCAGGAACTGCGCAAGACCGTCCTCGGCCACGTCCAGCGCGGCGGCCGTCCGACTCACGCCGACCGCCTGCTCGCCAGCCAGATGGGCGAGTTCGCCGTACTGGCGCTGCTCCAGGGGGAGCATGGCGTCCTCGTCGGCGAGAACAAAGGACGGCTCACCCTTGTGGACCTTGAGAAAGTCTGCTCGAATAAAAAGCACCTGCCCACCGACAAGGTCCGCCTCGCCCGAAGCCTCGGCGTTGAGATCGGCGACCCGGTAGAGACGTAAAATCCGCCCCGCCATGTCCCGCCCCACCAAAGACGACGTCGTCGAACTGCTGGAATCCATCGCCCGCCTGCTGGAGCTCAAGGGCGAGAGTCCCTTCAAGGTACGCGCCTACCAGAATGCGGCGCGCGCCGTGGAGACCTATCCCGGCAGCCTCGACACCGCGCTGGCGGACGGGACCCTCCCGGAAATCCCCGGCATCGGAAAATCCGCCGCCGCGAAAATCGCCGAGCTGCTGGAGACCGGTGCCATCGCCTATCACGACGAGCTGCGCGCCGGATTCCCCGAAGGGCTCTTCGCGCTCTTCGATCTACAGGGCTTGGGCGCGAAGAAAATCCGCGCGCTTTACGAAGCCCTCGGCGTCGCCTCCATCGCAGATCTTGAGGCTGTCTGCAACGACGGACGGCTCGCCGTGCTCCCCGGCTTCGGCGCGAAGACCGCCGCGAATATCCTCCAAGCCATCGCCACGCGCCAGAGCCACGCCGGGCGCTTTCTGCTCTCCGACGCCGCCGGTCCCGCCGACGTGCTTTACGAAAGCCTGCGCGAGCATCCCTCCGTCGACCAGCTCGCCATCGCCGGGAGCTTCCGCAGGCGAAAGGAGATCATCGGCGACCTCGACTTCCTCGTCTCCTCCAAAGACACCGCCGCGGTCATGGAGCATTTCACCACGCACCCGCTCGTGGAGGGCATCATCGCGAAAGGGAATACGAAATCGTCCGTCCGCCTCGGGAACGGCCTGCAAGCCGACCTGCGCGTAGTGAGCAACGACGAATTTCCCTTCGCCCTCGCCTACTTCACCGGCAGCAAGGAGCACAACATCGCCCTGCGCAACCGGGCGCTGGAGCGCGGCTGGACGCTCAATGAATACCGGCTCGCCCCCGCGCCGAACGCCAAGGAGAGCCTCCCCATCCCGGTCATCCGCACCGAGCGGGAGCTACACCGCGCCCTCGACCTCGACTACATCGAGCCCGAGCTGCGTGAGGACCTCGGCGAATTTGCCGCCGCAGAGGAGGGGACCCTCCCTCGCCTCATCGAGCTGCCGAATCTCCGGGGAACGTTTCATAATCATACCATCGCCAGCGACGGGCGGAACACCCTCGAAGAGATGGCCGAAGCCGCGCAGGAGCTGGGCCTGCAATACCTCGGCATCGCCGATCACTCCAAAAGCTCCTTTCAGGCACACGGCCTTTCCGAAGAGCGCCTCCTCGCGCAGGTCGCGGAGATTCGTAAGCTAAACGAGGAATACGGCAGCGACTTCCGCCTCTTCGCCGGGGTCGAGTGCGACATCCTCAAGGACGGCAGCCTCGACTACTCCGACGAAATCCTCGACCGGCTCGACTACGTCGTCGCCAGCGTGCACGCCTCCTTCACTCTGCCCGAAGCCGAGATGACCCGCCGCATCATCCGCGCCATCAGCAACCCGCGCGTCACCATGCTCGGCCACCTCACCGGACGGCTCCTCCTCTCCCGCAAACCCTACGCCGTCGACATCCCCGCCGTTCTCGACGCCGCCGCAGAGACCGGCACCATCATCGAGATCAACGCCAGCCCCTCCCGGCTCGACCTCGACTGGCGCTGGTGGCCGCTGGCGAAGCAGAAAGGCGTCCGCTGCGTCATCAACCCCGACGCGCACCATACCAGCCAGCTCCAGAATCTCTGGTACGGCGTCGCCATCGCCCGCAAAGGCTGGCTCACGCGCGAAGATGTCGTGAACTGCCTTCCACTCGGCGAAGTAGAGAAAGCGATCGTCCGCCGGTAAACCCCGGGGCGAGATTCTCTTTGGCAAAGGAAGCCAAAAGCGTTAGACTATTTTCCCGGACCGGAGCCCTTTCACCGGAGCCTTTCTCATGAAAAAAATCGAAGCGATTATTAAACCCTTCAAGCTGGAGGAAGTGAAGGAAGCCCTCGCCGAGCTGGGCATCGAAGGGATGACCGTGACGGAAGTCAAAGGCTTTGGCCGTCAGAAGGGTCATACCGAGATCTACCGCGGCAGCGAGTACACCGT
>JBEBWR010000234.1:0-5152 GCA_040392045.1 Chthoniobacter flavus
ATTCCCCGGGGTTTGGCAAACCGATTCCGGCATTGCTCCCCGGGGAATGGGAAAATTTTTATTTTACGATGATTTACAGCGAGCGGTCGGTCACCGCGCCTTCGGAAGCGGAGCTGGCCAGCTTGGCGAACTTCGCCAGTACGCCACGGGTGTAGCGCGGCTTGGGCGCTTTCCACTTCGCCTTGCGCTCCTTGAGCTCCTTGGCGGGGACATTCAGATTCAGCGTGCGTTTCTCGGCGTCGATGGTGATCTTGTCGCCATTCTTCACGAGCCCGATCGTCCCGCCCACGGCGGCTTCCGGCGTGATGTGGCCGACGACGAAGCCGTGGCTCCCGCCGGAGAAACGTCCGTCGGTGATCAGCGCGACGTCCTGCCCGAGCCCCTTGCCCATGACGGCGGAGGTTGGCCCAAGCATCTCGCGCATCCCGGGGCCGCCCTTCGGCCCCTCGTAGCGGATGACGATCACGTCGCCCTTCTTCACGCCGCCGCCCAGAATCGCTTTCATCGCCGCCTCCTCGCCGTCAAAGACGCGGGCGGAACCGGTGAACGAAAGCCCTTCCTTGCCGGAAATCTTGGCCACAGCCCCTTCGGAGGCGAGGTTGCCGTAGAGGATGACGAGGTGGCTGTCCTTCTTGATCGGCTTGTTGATCGGGTAGACGATCTTCTGCCCCTTCGGGTAGGGCTTCACCTTGGCGAGGTTCTGCGCCAGCGTCTTGCCGGTGACGGTCAAGCAGTCGCCGTGCAGCAGGCCGGCCTTGAGCAGCGTCTTCATCAGCGGCTGGATGCCCCCGATGGCGACGAGCTCGGCCATGAGGTACTTGCCGCTCGGCTTGAGGTCGGCGAGCACGGGCACGCGCTTGCCGATCCGGGTAAAGTCATCGATGGAGAGCTTCACGCCGCAGGCATGCGCCATCGCGAGGAGGTGGAGCACGGCGTTGGTCGAGCCGCCAAGGGCGATGACGACGGTGATCGCGTTCTCAAACGCCTTGCGCGTCATGATGTCGAGCGGGCGAATCCCCTTCTTGAGCAGGTTGATCACCGCAGCCCCCGCCTCACGGCAGTCGACCAGCTTGGCTTTCGACACGGCGTCCTGCGCGGAGCTGCCGGGCAGCGACATGCCCAGCGCTTCGATGGCGCTGGCCATGGTGTTTGCCGTGTACATGCCGCCGCAAGCGCCTGCGCCGGGGATGGCGTGCTCTTCGATCACTTCGAGCTCCGCGTCGTCGATCTTCGCATTGGAATGCGCACCCACGGCTTCAAAGACCGAGACGATATCGAGCTTCTTCTTCTCCAGCTCGGCGGCGCGCTCTTTGTTGATCTTGTTCGCGAGCAGATGGCCCTGAATGCAGCCGGGCAGGATCGTGCCGCCGTAGACGAATACCGCCGGGCGGTTGAGCCGTGCGATAGCCATCATGCAGCCGGGCATGTTCTTGTCGCAGCCGCCGATGGCGACGAGACCGTCAAAGCCTTCGCAGCCGACGACGGTTTCGATGGAGTCGGCGATCACTTCGCGGGAGACGAGGGAATACTTCATCCCCTCGGTCCCCATGGAGATGCCGTCGGAGATGGTGATCGTGTTGAAAATCAGCCCTTTGCCACCGGCGGCGTCAACTCCGGCAATGGATTCCTCAGCGAGCTTGTCGATATGAATATTGCAGGGCGTCACCTGACTCCAGAGCGACGCCACACCGACCTGCGGCTTTTGGAAGTCCTCGCGCGTAAAGCCCACCGCGTGCAGCATGGCGCGGCTGGCGGCGCGGTCCGCCCCGTCTACCACCTGCGAGGAGTAGGTGCGGAGGTTCGGCGTCGGTTTCTTCGCCGCCTTGGGAGAGCGGGAAGCTTTGGTTGTCTTACGGGTCGTGCTCATGGGAAATACCGGAGTGTGGAAACGGGTATGAAACCTTCATTCATACCTGCTCCACCGCCGAAGCGCCAAGGTTTTCTCCCCGGAAAGCTCAGAGCTTGAGAAAGATCAAAATTACGGCGTAAAAAGCCAGTCGTTCGGGCGGAGCGGCCGGTGGGGAGCCAGCACCCCCTCGCGCTCCCACTCCGCCAGCTTCCGTTCACACGCCTCGCGTACGTCGGCGTAGCTGTCATATCCCGCCGAGCCGAAGCCGCAGCGCGCCTGATGCAATCGCTTCAGACCTCGCCGCGGCTCCGGGGTGACAGGCTTCTTCCTTGAAGAGTCAGTTTCCATACGGGCTTTGGTGTATGACACCCAAGACCGTTTCGTCCACCCTCCTCCGGGGCAATTGCGCTAAATCTCCGCTGATCAGATGATCAGCATGCAGTCGCCGTAGCTGTAGAAACGGTAGCCTTCGCGAACGGCTTCCTCATACGCCGCCATCACCGCCTCGCGCCCCGCAAAGGCCGACACCAGCATCAGCAGCGTCGATTTCGGCAGGTGAAAATTCGTCAACAGGGCGTCCACCGCGCCGAAGGTGTATCCGGGGTAGATGAAAATATCGGTGCTCCCCTCCCCGGCTTGTACCTCCCCATGATCCCGCGCCTGCGCTTCCAGCACGCGCATGGAAGTGGTCCCTACGGCAACCACCCGCCGCGCCTCCGCTACGGCCCGGGCCGTCTCCTCGGGGACAAAAAACCGCTCGCGGTGCATGACATGATCGGTGATCACCTCGGCCTGCACCGGCTTGAACGTCCCCACGCCGACATGCAGCGTAACAAACGCATGGGGCACCTGTGCGAGGATCTCCGGCGTGAAATGCAGCCCTGCCGTCGGCGCGGCCACGGCTCCCGGCTCGGCGGCATAGACCGTCTGGTAGCGCTCCTCGTCGTCCGCCTCGCTCTCGCGCTCAAAGTACGGCGGCAGCGGCAAGCGCCCCACCCGCTCCAGATCGACCGCCGCGTCAAACGCCACGATACGCTCTCCCGTCTCCAGCACCTCCTGCACCACGCCACGCACGCCTCCGACCGTCACCTCGCGCCCCGCGCGCATCTTCCGCCCGGGCTTCACGAGGCACTTCCAGCAGTTCTCCCCTCCGCCCACGGCTTCGAGAAAGAGCAGCTCCACGCCCCCGTCATCCGAAAAGACCCGCGCCGGGATCACCCGCGTATTATTGAGCACCACCAGATCGCCGGATCGCAGGTAGCCGGGAAAATCCGTAAACCGCCGATGTTCCACCCGGCCCGACTCCCGGTGCAGCACGAGCATCCGCGATGCCTCCCGGCGCTCCAGCGGGTAACGGGCGATCTGCGCCTCGGGGAGATGGTAGTCGTAATCGGAAGTGTAGAGGCTCATGGAAGCACGGTTTTTACAGCTGCAAAAAAAATTTGAATAAAAACTAGAACGATTCCAACCCGAAAAGTTACCCTCCACGCCAGCGAAGATGCCCGACCTATCCCACACCCTTCAGGGGCTTATTACCCCGATCCTGGCTTCCGGAGCGGGCCACATCGACTTCCTCTCGGATCTCGCCGTGGTCATGATTGCGGCCGCCATCGTCACGATTGTCTTCCGTCAGCTCAAGCTGCCGGTGGTGCTGGGCTATATTGTGGCCGGTCTGCTGATCGGCCCGCATCTCTTCCCGCAGTCGCTGATCATCAGCAAGGGCACGGTCGATACGCTCGCGGAGCTGGGTGTCATCCTGCTGATGTTTACGCTCGGCCTGGAGTTCAGCCTGCGAAAGCTCGCGGATGTCGGCAGTACCGCCGTGATGGGCGCGAGCATGGAGGTGCTCCTCATGGGATGGCTCGGGTACGAGATGGGTGGCCTCTTCGGCTGGTCGCGGGTCGATTCGATCTTCCTTGGAGCCATCCTCGCGATGTCTTCGACGACCATTATCATCAAGGCGCTGGACGAACTGGGCCTTACCAAAGAACGCTTCGCGGGACTGATCTTCGGTATCCTCATCGTGGAGGATATCGTCGGCATCCTGATCCTTGCGATGATCTCCGGCTTTGCCAAGACGGGGACGCTCGACGCCAAAGAGATCGCCATCATCATGGTGCAGCTCTCGGCCTTCCTCGGCATCGTGCTTGTCGTCGGGCTGATCGCCGTCCCCCGGCTGCTGAACTACATCTCGCGCTTCAAGAGCAATGAGATGCTGCTGCTCACCGTCGTCTCGCTCTGCTTCGGTGTCTCCCTGCTGGCGGCGCGGATGGACTACTCGGTCGCGCTCGGCGCGTTCCTGATCGGCGCGGTCATCGCCGAGGCCCGCCAGATCGCGAAGATCGAGATGCTGATGATGCCGGTGCGCGATCTCTTCAGCGCCATCTTCTTCGTCTCCATCGGCATGCTCATTGTCCCGAGCGAAATCGCGAAGTACTGGCTGCCGATCGTGGTCATTACCCTGGCGATCATCTTCGGAAAAATCCTCGCCTGCTCCATCGGCAGCTTCCTTGCCGGGAACGACCTGCGCACCTCTCTGCGCATCGGCATGAGTCTCGCGCAGATCGGTGAGTTCTCCTTCATCATCGCCAGCCTCGGTCTGCAAACCGGGGTCACTTCGGACTTTATCTACCCGATCGCGGTCGCCGTCTCCGCTATCACCACGCTGCTCACTCCCTTCCTGATCAAAGCGTCGAACCCGCTCTCCGACTGGATCGACCGACGCGCCCCCGTGGCATTTCACCGGCTTACGGATGCCTACAGCCATTGGCTCGGTGCGCTCTCCGAGCGGCGGCGCGGCAATATCGGCATGGCGCTGCTGCGGAAGTGGGGCTGGCAGATCGGGCTGAATATCCTGCTCATTACCGGCGTCTTTCTCGGCGCGAAAGGGATGATCGGCCGGACCACCGAGTGGCTGCCGAATCTCCCCGGCGGCGACAACGGCGTGAAAGCCTTCCTCTGGCTCGCCGCGATGATCATCGGCCTGCCGATGTTCATCGCCGTCTACCGCAAGCTGCAAGCCGCCGGGATGCTGGTTTCGGAAATGGCTGTGACCCGGGCGGAGGCCGGAAGCAACACGAACCAGCTCCGGGGAGTCATTGCGACGACCGTCGTCGCCGGAGGCGTTGGCGCGCTGGCGCTGCTCACGATCGTGCTCAGCTCGGCGCTGCTGCCCTCGCGGAATATCCTGATCATTCTCGGCATCGCCCTGATCGCCGCGGTCATCATCCTGCGGCGGACCTTTGTGAACGTCTATGCCAAGGCCCAGATCGCGCTGATCGAGACCTTTGAGAGCGTCCCCGA